>JAQGOE010000266.1 GCA_028293725.1 Gammaproteobacteria bacterium
GATACTTCTCCTCAATACGCAGCCAACTGCTTGATGAGCCGATAGCTGAATTCGAGGGACTGGTAGAATTCAGCGACGCCGACACGCTCGTCCTTTCCGTGCGCACGCAGGTCCGACACATCGACGAACGTGCCACTCACCCCGAAGGTCTCCAGTCCCGCACCGCGCCAGTAGACGTTGTCGGAGGCGCCCGCGGACATTACCGGGACTACCTTGAGGCCCGGCCACATCTCGTCAGTCACTTCCTCAACCGCTGTCACGATCTTCTTGTCGAGTATTGCCGGTGCGGACGCAGTGGGCGCCCAGACAACACCGATTTCGACTTTCGGGTCGTCAATGACGCGTTTGAAGGTAGCGATAACTTCCTCGGGTGTCGTTCCCGGTATCAGTCGGCATTGAATCGTTGCCTTGGCACGGATGGGCAATGCGCTCTCACTCTGTCCTCCTTGAAGAACCGTAACCGGACACGTACTGCGCAGTTGTGAGTTGATGATCGGAATATCGCGCAAGGTGTCCGCCGTCGCGGCGTCATCAGGATTCTTCAGCACAGCGTTGATCGCGTTTGCATGCTCTCCGCCCACTCGCGCGGCGACGGCGGACAGGTACCCGCGCGTCGTGTCACTCAGCCGAACGGGAAACTGGTAGGCATTGAGACGTGTGATCGCCTGCGCGAGGCGTGCAATCGGATTGTCCCGATTCGGCAGAGAGCTGTGGCCACTGATACCGTAGGTGGTCAGAGAGTAGGTTGCATACACTTTCTCGGATGTCTGGATGGTGTTCCAGAAGCGCTCTTTGCCCAGTTCCTCGCCATTTCCGGCATCGTGATTGATGACCAACCCGGCATCGACGAGGTCTGCGTGCTCTTTGAGGAGCCAATCGACTCCGTTTGCATCGCCTCCTGCCTCCTCATCTGTGTTGAATACGAGTATGACGTCGCGGCCCGGCCGGTAGCCTTCCCGCTTGAGCCGGATCAGGTTGGTCGTGAGAATCGCGACTTCGTTCTTGATGTCGATCGTGCCGCGGCCGTAAAAGTAGCCATCCTTTTCCGTCAATACGAAAGGCTCGAGAGTCCAGGTCTCCCGGATCGCCTCGACGACATCCAGGTGGGCGTTGAAGAGAACAGGCTTTCCCTTTCCCTTGCCGCGCATCCGGACCACCACATTCATCTTGTCCGGCCGGGGACCTCCCACAAACACGTCCGCAAACCCCGCGGCCTTCAGGCGCGCGGCGATCGCCTCGGCTGCCTTGGCTGAGCCGACTTCGTGGGTCGAGTCGATGCCGACCAGTTCGGCAAATATGTCTCTGGCCAGATGTTGGTACTCATCCGGTGAGTGCGGAGTCGCGCCGGGCGCCGTCGCACCGTGCGCTGTTTTTGTATCTTCACCCCGTGAGACTGACGGCAAACCCGTCAGCAGTGCCAGAATCGGCAATATCGGAATCAGCAATACTGGAGTCAGCAGATTGAGAAGGCATTGCCTGTTCGAGGCCACGGGGTGTTCTCCAGGTCAGGGGTAGTTTAAGATGGTTAAGGGGCACCAGGTGCGTTCGCCTGGTAGGGATCTACCCGATCCGCCTGCAAGGTGTAAGCAGTGGCCGCCAAGGTACTGCGACTCGTGGCAACCTTGATTTGTCCCGTGACCCAGAACGCCGCGTACTCTGAGGCCGGCGCCATCGCCGGGCGAATCCGCACGTACACGATCTGATTGGGGGGCGGAGGGGGAACGTGGATGCAGGCGCCAACGTAGGGCACGAGCAGAAATTCCGTAATCTTGCCTGCGGCGTCAACTTCCAATGGAACGATGAAGCCAGGAAGCCTTATCCGCTCACCCTCGAGTGCCGGGTTGACCGCGAAGCTCGCTTGCTGTTGGGCCGCTGGCCCGATCTCCCCGAGCAGGTAGTCGTGGACCGGTGGAGGGGGCGATGGGGGATGACCGTTCCGCAGCTCCTTGGGAAGAAGCTCTGCCCAGTCAATGCTCCGAGCAATTGATGATGGCTCCCCGGGCGCCTCGGCGCTGGCCGAAGATCCGGCCGGCAGGATCAGCAGCGCACCCAACAGCACTGCGAGGGCTCTCAGCTTTCCGGAAATCTGTGCTTGGGGATGCGACATCTGCGTAGCTCAGTGTGCGATCTGGGTTACGCCATATAGCGTTGCCGCGCCCGCGAACGTCGCTAGCGTGGTAAAGAAACGCGGATGGGCGTGATGGCTCTCGGGAAGCAGGTCGCTTGCGCCGATGTACAGGAAGAATCCCGCGAAAAGCGCCAGAATGATCGAAATCATGCCGTCCGGAAAGGTGAGGGCCACGCTACTCAGCGCGCCAAGGACCGGGGCGATGGCATCCACGAGTAGCCAGCGTAGGGCATTGCGTTTGTTCCCGCCATTTTTGATGACCACGTTCACGGTGTTGAGCCCGTCGGAGAAATCGTGGATCAGCACTGCAACTGAGACCACGATGCCGATGGCTTCGCCCGCCTGGAACGCGACACCGATGGCCAGGCCATCAAGAAAACTGTGGATCGAGAGGCTGGTCGCGCCGATCCAACCCCGGCGGAGATTGCTACCGCCCGGGTGTCCATGGCTGTGACGGGCCGTGGCTCGATCCAGTAGCACGTAAATAAAAAATCCCAGGGCCACGGTCGCCAGCAAGGCCCGCGAATCGATGTCGTGCCCAACAGCAAGCGCCTCCGGCATCAGATCAAAGAACGCCACGCCGAGCACCGCACCGGCGCTGAACCCCAGTACCAGGTGGAGTCGGTCACGCATGGCGATCGCAAAGAGTCCTCCCACCAGGGTTGCGACGCAGGTTCCCAGCGCTATCGGGATGATGACCAGGGGTGTCGCGGAAGCTACCATTGGCGAGCGCTCACGAGCGCTGCGGACTGTTGGCTGGAGGATCCTCGAACTTCAACAGTCGCCCGGCGTTCACCATCACGGCCAGCGTTCCTGCATTGTGAAGGACGGCCGCCACCAGCGCGCCCCGCGCGCCAAAGACACCGCCTGCGGCGAGCGCGATGACCACGACGGTCCAACCCAACCCCATGCCTACATTGACCAGGATGGTGCGGCGACAACGGCGGCTCAGGCGCACGCAAGTCGCCAGGCGGCGCAGATCATTGCTCATCAGAACGAGATCCGCCGAAGCCAGGGCAACGTCCGCGCCGTGCGCACCCATCGCTACGCCAACAGCGCCGGCTTTCAGTGCGAGCGCATCGTTGATGCCGTCACCCACTACCATGGGCCGACGGCCGTTGCGCACTTCATCCAAAACGAATTGCATCTTTTCAGCGGGGAGCGCCTCGGCATGGACGTCCGTGAGATCAATCTGGCCCGCGACCTTGCGCGCCTCGCGCTCGGTGTCTCCCGTGACCATCAGTTGCCGTCGCAGCCCTAGCTCTTTGAGCTCCTCCACGGCTTCTTTTGCTTCTGGTCTAACCTCGTCCGCCAGCAGCAGCCATCCCAGAAAGGAATCGCCACTCGAGACGCCGGCAATCGGGCCACCGTGCGCGGGTGGCGGGATGATCTTGACGCCGATCTCGGTGAACAGCAGAGGCCGACCTAACGCGACGCGCTGGCCATCGAGATAGCCAACGATCCCCAAACCTCGGGTCTCCTTCACATCGACAATCCCCAGCCTTTCGTTCTCCGGCACCCGTGCACTCAGGGCACGGCTCACCGGATGGCTGCTACTCGCGCCGAGGCTTCCGGCCAGACGAACCAATGACGCGGTCGCGGAGCCCGGTTGGGTAGTCGACCCGACGAGCTGCAGTTGGCCCAGGGTCAGCGTGCCGGTCTTGTCAAACACCACGGCATCGACCGTTGCAAGCTGTTCCAGGAACGAGGCCCCCTTGACCAGGATGCCGTGTCGGCCCGCGACCGCAATCGCGGCCACCGAGGTCGCCGGCGCCGCGAGGACGAGTGCACAAGGGCAGGACGCAACGAGCACGGCCAGCATGCCCGCGGTGCTCCCTGACAAGAACCACACACACGCCGAGAGGAGCAGCACAAATACGAGGTAGCGTCCTGCGTACTGCTCCAGCACGCGTGTCACAGCGGGCTTTGTGAGCTCAGCCTCCCGCATCAGCTCGATTACGCGACCTAACGTCGTCTCGCCACCGACGCGGGTGAGACGCACAGTCAGGTGACCATCGAGATTCATCGATCCGTTGAAAACGGTGTCACCGACATCCACTTCCGCGGGCAATGACTCTCCGGTAACGGATGCGGTGTCGACACTGGAGCTGCCGGATTCGACGACGCCGTCGGCGGGAATCCGGTCGCCGGCGCGCACTTCGATGCGATCGCCGGTCTTGAGCGTGCTCGCCGGGACCTCCACGACCCCGCCCGCTTCGATCAGGCGGGCCGTCGTTTGCGTCAGCTTCGTCAGTGCGCGGATGGCCTCGTGAGTTCCCAGCAGGGAGCGCTCCTCGAGGATATGGCCAACGGTCATGATGAGCGGCAGCAGGGACGCAGTGACGAGGTCGCCGCTCGCCCAAGCCGCGATGAACGCAAGCGCAATCAATTGGTCCGTGATCCCGTGCAAGTCAGGATGCTGGAGACTGCGCCACGCTGCTGTGAGGGCTGGCCAGCCGACCAGTACCGCCGCGATGCCGGCTACGAGCTGGGCAACATCCCGTTGGGATGGGTTGAGCGCTTCGAGTCCCACGGAGAGGATCAGGCAGCCGGCGGCAGCCAATGCAAGCGTCAGGCGCAATGCCAGGGCGCGCTGCTCCGTGTGGCTCAATAGCGCGACATTATCCTGGACAGTGTTGGCTTCGATGGTACTCACGGCTTTCCTCCCGGGAGAATAGTGCGGACGGCGCCGCTGCGGTCGACCACATCAACCCGTTGTGCTTTTTTTAAAATTGTTTCCACACGGTCGTAGTACACCCGGGTCAGTTGCATGCTGCGTGACATGTCGCGCGATTGCTGCGCCAGGGCCTCGATCGAGGCGGTTTGTGCCTTCGCGTTCGTGGTCGCTTCCTCGGCAGCTGCGGTGGCATTGGCGGCGATTCGGTCCTTGTTGCGGTTCGCTTCCTGGGACGTCATCTCGGCGGAGGTACGGGCCACGGCCGCCCGGGCTTCCACATCCTGTGTCACGACCAGCACGGTTTCGAATGCCTGTTTGGCGCCGGCGGGGATCGAGGGCACGAGGTCGACCCGGCTAACAGTGACGCCGAGGCTCGCCCCCTGTCGCCCGAGGTCCGCGAGCCGGCGGTTCACGGCGGTCATCAGGTCGGAGCGAAGTCGCTCGCGCCGCGTTGCCTCAGCGGCTTCGGAGGCCACCTCCGGGCGCGCGACCAGGACCGAGTCCATGTCACGACTCGCCATCATTGTCACGGCGCTCGCGAGAAACAGGCGCTCCAAGGCAGGCTCGATATGGTCGGTGGAGATCATGTAGGCCAGCGGGTCGCTGATCTGGTAAAAGAGCCGCGCTTCCAGGTGCACGACACCGGAGTCACCTGTCAGCAGAAATCCGCTGTTGAATCTGGGATCCGAGCTCGTATCGAAGCCCTGGCTCACGGAGCCGTACTGACTGTCCTCGTAGCGGCGTATCGGAAGCTGCAGCTGTCGGGCGACCGCGGGCAACACCACGACCTGCTCGATCGGGCGCGGCCAAGCCAATAACAGGCCCGCGCCGCGGATCCGGGCGACGCTGCCGAAGCGCATGACGACTGCCTGGCTGTCCGCCGGGATCTGATGGAAGTTGGAAACGAACCAGCCAGCGGCGATCAGGCCGGCGGCGAGGAGCAGAAAGCGGAATGACAGCGCCACCGCCTGTCCCCAGGGACCCAACTCGCGCAGGTCGTCGGCGGTACTGCTCATTGTGCTTTCCCCACGCGTGTCGGCTCTTGAGCCGATGTACCCGTACCGTCGATCAGGACGCGGAAGGGCGCGGCGTCGGTGCGCAGGATCAGGCGGGTATTGGGGCCGACGATGGCATCGAGGGACTCCAGGGAACGTAGCAGGGTATAAAGCTGGGGATCGGTCGAGTAGGCCTGTTTGTAGATCGCGGCGGAGGCGATTCGTGACTTGGCCTCGATATCGGCCGCCTCCACCTTCGCCTGCGCCTGCACGACCCGCGAGTCTCGATCGGCGTTGGAGCGGATCTGGTCGGCCATGCGCTGGCCCTGCGCGGATCTCTCCGCCGCAACCGTTTCCCGCTCCGCCTTCATGCGCTCGATCGTGGCGCTCAAGGTGTCGGAGGCGAGTGTCAGGCGCTCCAGTCCTACCTGGCGGATGGTGATGCCATAGACTTTCAGGGCCTGCTCATTGATGCGCTGACGCAGCGCATTCTCGAATTGATCGAGTTTGATCTGCCCCGGGTCGGTGTTCACCAGGCTCGCGAGGTCGAAGCTGCTAGCGGTGATCTCGAGCGCGGAGCCGGTGAAGCTGCGGAGCTGCTCGGCGGCGATCTCCGGCTGGTTGCGCATGGCGCGCAGAAACTGCCGGATGTGCTCCGCGTCGTCCGGAATCTGCCAGGCAATGTAAGCCTGGACAATGATCCGCAGTCCATCGCGAGTGCCGACATCGTGCAGGCCGCTCGAAGTCGTCCGCAGGCGCAGGTCCACCGCGACCGTGTTGTCGATCGGCGCGGGTAGTTTTGCGGCGAGGCCGGATGTGGTGATCACGCGGACCGGATTGCCGAAGCGGGTCACGACGATGGCCTGGCCTGGGCTCACCAGGACGAGGCAGGCCGATAACAACAATGCCAGTACCACGACGACCGCGACCACGAGACGCGGGGTGAATCGGAACGCCGTTCCGCTCCCATGGTCGTGCTCGTGTCCCGGCTCGCCATGGTGATGATGGTGGTGCGTGCTCATGCTCTAAGTCTCGAAGGCATGGGGGTTAGTCCTCGGGGGGCGCAAAGGTGGCGGAAACGCTTGATGACTGTCGCAGGTCGAGCAGGGGCGCGTCGTTCCTGTCGATCCGGTGATCGACGAGGGTGAAGGGCACGTTCGCGAGTGCCTTATCGAAGTGTTGCAAACGGCGCTCGAACAGGAACGCTTTCCCGCCGGTGCTGTAGGCTTGGCGATCGCCGTCGAACAAAGCCAGCTCGGTTTTGGCGAGATCCAGACGCTCGGCGGCGGCGGCCTCTGCCGCATTGCGGAGCGTGGTTGCGTCTCCTTGCGCTGAATTGATGATTTGGACGGCCTCGGCTTTGGCTTCGGCGATTTGCACGACGGAGCGGATCGCCGCAGCCTGCACGCCCTGGTACGCCGTCGCGGCCGCAGGTGGGGGGTGAATGGCTTCCACCACAATGCCCACGATTTCAATACCTGTGGAGAGGTCTGTGAGCCGGGATTGCAGCTCCTGTTGAAAGCCCCGTATAAAGGCTTCGCGATTCTGCCCGAGGACATCCAACACGGTGTAACGGGCAAAATAGCGCGCCAGCATACGGCCGGCCGCTGCCTGGATAATACCTTCGGGAAAGGCGACGTTGTAGGTCACTTCCTGTGCCGCAGCGTCCGACAGTCCGATCCGATACAACACCCGCAGGTCTATGTTGATCACCTCGAAATTCTGGCGGCCGTTGGATTTGCTGGCGACCAGGTAGCTGGCCTCCGAGGGGTGGGACGCATCCCAGAGCCGATCGGCGCCTGCGGGAGCGGGGGCCTCAATGTCGGCGGAAGTGGGCGGTGTCGAGGTCTCGGCCTCCGCAGGCGTACCGTCATCGGCGGCGAACACCACGGGAATCTCGTGCACGGTGCCAAATTCCACGGGCCGCAACACGCCCAAGGGCCAGGGTAGATGCACCCGCAGTCCCGGATGGAGCACTCCCGCCGGCCTCCCGAAGGATTCATAGACGGCGCGCTCGCTCGAGCCCAGTGCGCTCACTCCCGTCAGGAGCCAACTGAACGCCGCTAACGCCAGCAGGGTCGGCAGCGCCGCCCGCCGGATAAAGCCAAGTGCCCAACTACGTGTCAGATCGATACCGAGCCGGCGGCTTGCGCCGGCGCTGAGGCTGGCGAAATCCGGGCGTTGCAAACTCAACAGGCCGGCGATGGTGCTGTCAGCGTAACAGCGGCGTGCCCCTTCCGGAGCACGCGCGCCGTACCATCCCGCCACACTGCGAAGGGACAACTCCAGGCCCACCAAAGCGGTTATCACGACGATGGTACGCTCGATGAGCGTCGCAACTGCCGGGAAATCCAGCCAGCGCGCCGAGGTAGCGAGGCCTAAGCCCAGCAGAGCCAGCATCGGCACGCGGCACAGCCGCGCCAGCATCGCGCTGTCAGGCTGAATCTGCGGCGGAATATTCGCGAAGTGGCGCTCCAGCACCAGAATTGGAAACACGAGTGCGATCAACACACCCGCGACCGGCGCTTGCAGAGGCGTGGATATCGCGTCGGCCATCCGCCAGCCCTTCGACAACATCAGCAGCCCGAGACAGCTCAGCGCAAGAGTGGTGAGAATCGCGAGCGACTCGCCCGAGAGCTGACTTCGGGAAACGACGTCCCTGAGGCGAGCGGCCTTGGCGCGCCAGCGTCGATAAGCATGGGCGGGAGCCGGTTCCGAACGCTTTGAGCGACGCTTCGAGCTGTTGGTGAGCTGATCGGAAGCGCCCCTGTGGGTCAGGGCGACAATCGCGCTCGCGAGAAACGCCGCCGCGGTCACGAATAGAGCGCCGGCGAGGCAGTACAGGAGCGCTCCGGGGAAGTCTGGTTGGCGCGCTTCATCCGCCAGGAGGAGGCCGATGACTGAAAAGGTCATTCCGGGTACGAGCGCGGGCGGCTTGGGCCGTGCGTCGTCGGAGGTGTTTTTGGAGTCTAACAAGGGGGTCCCGGTCCTGTGGTTGGTGAAAGCGCCGCCTGGTGAGGCTCATGCCCGCCGGGCAGCGCGTTTTCCGTCGCTAGAGTCCTACTGCTGCATATAACGCGACGAGATCAGCCTCTGGATATTCGGATCATCCTTGTCCATGTAGCTGCGCGGGTCGGCAAGCCCCGAGCGCATCTGCGAGTGGAGCGGGATGTAATCGTCATCGGATGCGCTGTCGCGCGCGCCGGGGGAGAGCTCGCACGAGCACAAGCTCAAACACCCTAGAACAGCCAACAGAATCTTCACGGGATACCTCCAGTCATTACCTGGTTACGATCGAGCACTCGTGTCCATTCGGACACATCATCTTGAAATCCGCTGTCAGAACCGCCAGGACACGCCGCCGAAGAACCCGCGACGCGGCCCATATTGCGAGGCGAAGACGCCGACGCCGGAGCTGTTGCGGATCTGATAGACCTTGTCCGCGACGTTGATGACGTCGAAGCGCACCGTTACAGGGCCGGTGCCCTGCATTTGAAAGGCGTGACTCAAGCCGAGATTGACCTGCGTATAGCTTGGTGTGTGATCGCCATTCGGGATGGTAGAACCGTCGGCTAGTGTCAGGTCCTGGCGCAGACCGGTGCCGAGAATCGCATCGACGCTGAAGCGGGTCCCCTGCCACAAATATGAGGCGCCTCCCGAAGCCGAGACGCGCCCTTCGTGGTCGAGGTGGATATAGTGATTGGCGATGTAGTTGAGGTCCTCCGGTGCGAAGTTGAACTGCGCCGACTCCACGCCTTTTCCGTGAGCGGCCTGCCAGGCGGAGTTGAAGTACGCGGAGAAATTCTCGATCGAGTAGTTGGCGGTGAGCTCCACGCCGCCGATCAGGCCGTAGCGGTAATTGAAGGGCGTGAGAATGATCGGCGCGCCGAACTGGCCTTCGTCAATCAGATGCTGGGCCTGCTCATAGAAGCCGTCGACGCCCAACGTGAGGTGCTTTTCCAGAAGAGTCTGTTGTACGCCCAGATCGTAGTAATTGGAGCGCTCCGCAATCGGTGCCGTATCTTGGGTGTTCGAGCCGGGCGGCACCGCGGTGGTGCCGCCCAATTTCGTGAATGTCCCGCCGCCAATCAGCTCGAACGGAGGCGGTGTGTAATACCGCGAATAGCCGCCGTGCACGGTCGTTCCGGAATCGAATTGCCAGACGGCGTTGACGCGCGGGCTGGTCTGGCTACCGCTGGAATACGCGCTGTAGTGGTCGAAGCGCACTCCGTAATTGAGCGTCAGGGGCGAGAATATCTTCCACTCGTCCTGGATATACACACTCTCGATCTGCTGCGACTGGGTGCCGTTGTCGACCACGGTAAGCGGTACGTTGGACGTCTGCGCGCCGGTGTCATCGACGGGCAGGACCTGCGAGGTCGTATTGCTCTTGGAGCTGTCGTGCTGGTAGTAGAGCCCGGCCCGCACCGTGTGCGCATCGTTGATCTTGTAGGCCGCGTCCGTCTGCCACCCGATGGCGGTGTCATTCTTGAACGCGTCCTGGGCGATTCCGTTATAGAGCAGATCGCCCACCAGGTCCGGCGCGTAATGCAAACTGGTATAGCGAGCGGACAGCGAGGTTTGAAAGTTCAGCGGCCCTTCCGAGTGCTGCCAGGTGACGATGGCGTACTGGGCGAGCTCATGCTGCCGCTCGTTCAGGTTATCGCTCAGATACGCGGTTTGACCGAGAACGTCGTACCCGTTGGAGGGCTGCAGACCTCGCTGGTTCGGAATCTGGAACTCGTCATCGGAGGTACCCAGTATCAGCGATACGCGGTTGCTCGGGTCGAGGATGTCCTCGAGATAGGCGAAGCCGTGGGTTTGGGTCGTGTGATCATGCAGCGGATTAGAACTGCCGTCGGGCGATTCGATGCCGAGGTTGTCCTGCTTGTAGTCGGCGCTCACGTAATAGGTATATTGACCGGAGCTGCCGCCGAACTCGGCGGACGGTTGGAAGGTCGAATGGCTGCCGCCGTACAACGACACCTCGCCACCGGGCTGTAGCAGGCCGCTGTTGGTGTTGAGGTCGATGATGCCGGCGGTTCGCAGGCCGTACTCGGCGGGCAGCGCGCCCGTGATCAACTTCAGCGAAGAGATCAGCCAGGGGCTCAGCGTCTGGCTGAAGACGCTGATGCCTTCGGGCAGGATGATGCCGTTCAACCGATATTGCAGGTCGTTGTGATCCGCGCGGACGTGGATCTGGCCGAAGGAGTCCTGCACCACGTCGGGAGCCTGGAGCAATACCTGGTTGAGTTGATTGTTTTCGCCGCCAGGCATGGCGAGGATGGCCTGGCTGTCGATCGTGTAGGTCGAGGCGCCCGTTTGGGTCTCGATGGCGCTGCGCGCTTCGTTCAGGCGCTGGGCGGAGACAACCACGGTCGACACGTCGCCCGCCGAGGCGTCGGGGGCGTCGGCGAAAGCACCCGGGCTCGCGGCGGCCACTGCCGCAGCCACGACGGCTTGAATCAGAGTTTTCTTGGCGACGCCGCGAGCCGCAGCGTGCGCTACAGCCCTCGGGCTTGCTTCGGTCAAAGCCTCATGGGCCGGCAGAATTCTCACGGGATACCTCCAGTCATGATGTGTTTGCGCAAAAAATTTGTGTCGATTCCGACACCGTCCGGGTTCGCTTCGTGTCAGGTTTTGTACGGGTCCACCTTAGTGACACGCATCGAATACGGGGCCATGCCGCCGGCCCGAGCGGTCGCATCGTGCGTGTGAACGGTGCCGGTTACCCAGTACGGGTCGTAGAGCGGGCTCAGCGGCATCGGCTTCTCCAACTGGATGTAGACCATCTGGTTCGGAGGCGGCGGCGGAACATGGATGCAGGCGCCCACGTAGGGCACCAGGAAAAATTCGCTGACGAGCCCGTCCGCCGTCATGTGCAGCGGCATGATGTAGCCCGGAAGTCTGATAATCGTACCTTCCAATGCGGTATTGACCGCAGCGGAACCCGCTTGGGTCGCCGCCTCCTCGGCCGCGAGATAGTCGTGCAGCGGTGGCGGCGGGGTGAGGCTGAAGTGCTCGCGCTCGCTTGCCGGCAGCAGCCGGTCCCAACCCGTCGCCGGGATGCTCGTCGAGGGTGGCGCGGGCAATGGCTGCGGCTCTTCCCCGGGCGGATGTAGGGCAACACAGGGGGCGATGAGTGAGATCATCAACATTCCCGCGAGCAGTGTTTGTATGGCTATGCGCATGTTCGGGCCCCGCTTCAATACTTGTAGAGTTCCATGCGGCTCGCATCGAGCGTGTACGCGGCTTTGGCGAGGCTGTTTCCGTTGGTTTGGGTATGGAGAGTGCCCGTGACCCAGAACGCATCCTCGGGCGACCCCAGTCGGATGCCGCCCCCGGCTAACTTCACGTAGACGATCTGGTTCGGCGGGGGCGGCGGTACGTGGATGCAGGCGCCGAAGTAGGGGACTAGAAAGAACTCCGAGACCACGCCGTTGTCGTTCACCACGAGCGGTACGACGAAGCCCGGTATTTTCACCTTGATCTCACTCAGCTTCTTGTTGACGGCGATCGAGCCGCTCTGGCGGGCAGCAGCGCCGCGCTCTCCCAGGTAGTCATGCATCGGGGGCGGTGGCTCGGTGTTGAAGTTGGCGCGCTCCCGATCGGGTAACAGGGCGTCCCAGTCGATCATCCGGGCCGCATCCTTACCGGCTGTCACGATCGAAGCGTTGGTTTTCGGAACCGTGGCCGGGGCAGCCGGTGCGCGCCCGGCCGGCACGCCTCCGCTGGGCACCTCAGGGATTAGCGTAGTGCCAGCGGCGGAGGGAGCCGCGAGGAGGACAAGCCACGCGCCGCAGAGGATTGCTGTCCAACCTTTGCTCATGATTGTGACTTCTTGCCTCACACCCGCACCTGCAGCCCATCGCTCAGGGCGTTGCGGTATGCCCTGAACGCGGGCAACAGACCTATCAAAAGTGCAGCGATGATGATCCCGCCCAGAATGGCGATATCGGTTTGCGACAGCCCGGTCACCGTTACGAAAATGCCAGAGCGCTTCTCCAGCAGCGGCCGCCCTACAAAGAGGAGTAAGTACGTGAGCCCGATGCCGGCCGCTACGCCTAGTGTCGCGAGCAATCCCGCTTCGGCGATCAGGAGAGCAAAGATGTGGCGCGGACGGGCGCCCACCGAGCGCAAGACGGCCATTTCGCGACGTCGCTCGTTTAGACTCGTGAGAATCGCGGTCAACATTCCCAGCAGCCCGGCAAGCACGACGAAAGCCGCGACGATCATCAGCGCCGTATCGGCGACGCCGACCAACTCCCAGAGCTGACTCAGTGCTACGCCCGGCAGGATTGCGAGCAACGGCTCCTGTCGGTAGTCGTTGATGGCTCGCTGCATCGTGAAGGTCATCACCCGGGAGCGCATGCCGACCAGGAACGCGGTGAGGGTGTCGGGTGTCAGGTCGCGGTGACGTGCTTCCGCCGCACTCACCCGGTACCCCGGCGGGGCCTGCATACCGCTTTGCCAGTCGATGTGGATGGCGGTGATCGCCTCGAGGCTCACGTGTACCGTGCGATCTACGGGCGTGCCGGTGGGCGCGAGAATTCCTACGGCGCGAAACGGCTTGTCCTTGTGCTCCGCGAAGCTGACATTACCCACGCCGTGCGCGACGATGATCGAATCCCCGAGCTTGTAGCCGAGGGTGCGCGCGACGTCCGCGCCCAGCACGGCGTCATAGAGGTCGTGAAAGGGGCCGCCCGAGGAGAATTTCAGCTCATGGCCGCCGCCGAAGCGATAGTGTGCAAAGTAGTTTCCGTCCGTTCCCATCACCCGAAAGCCGCGATGCGAATCTCCGAGTGAGATCGGAATTGTCCAGGCGACGTCCGGATGCGTCGCAATTTTCTGATAGGTCTTCCAACTCACGTTGGCCGTGGCATCCCCGATCCGGAAGATCGAATAGAGCAACAGGTTCAGCGGTCCGCTGCGTGCGCCGACGATGAGGTCGACTCCGGAGACGGTGTTCGCGAAGCTCTCTCGCGCGGCCGTCCGGAGCTTCTGCACTCCGAGCAGCAGCGCCACGCTGATGGCGATTGCGCAGATGGTCAGCAACGCTGTCGCACGCCGGTTCCACAAGCTCTTCCAGGCGAGGGTCAGAGTGGGTGGTGCCATGGCGTCACGTGACCTGCGCAGGGGCGCGGTTGATGTCGCTCATGGCGAGCGCGCGATCGAAAAGACCGCTGAGAGACGAATCGTGGCTGACGAACAGCAGAGTAGTTTCGAAGGCCCGGCACTCGTTCATCAGCAATCGGAGGAAGCCGGCACGCGTGTCCGCATCCAGCGCAGAAGTGGGCTCATCGGCGACGAGGATCTCAGGGCGTCCAATCAGAGCGCGGGCGGCGGCGACGCGCTGTTGCTGACCGATCGAAAGTTGGGTCACCTGTCGATCCAGTAGTCCTTGTCGCTGCAGGCCGAGAGCTTCCAACAGGCGTAAAACTTCGGTGGCCGGGGCGAGACCCGCCAGGCGCCGCCGGCGTGCCGCGGAGAACTGCAGCGGCAACAGGACGTTCTCCCGGACAGTGAGATACGGGATCAGGTTGAACATCTGGAAAATGAAACCCAGGTGCTCGCCCCGGAAGCGATCGCGTCCACTCGCATCGAGGCTCGACAGCCTGGTTCCGAGCAGGGACACGGTTCCCGAGAGCGGCGTCAACACGCCGCCAATGAGACCGAGCAGCGTGCTCTTGCCGCTGCCGCTCGGGCCCTTCAGGAACACGCGCTCGCCGCGCTCGATCGTCAAGCGCTCTACGTTGAGGAGGCGTTCCTGCCCCTTCCACGAGAACTCCACCGCCTGGAGCTCGATTGCCGGTGTATTCACGCGACGGCTCTACTGCATCGCCACGCGTGCGCGGCCGCTTGTTGCGACCTCACTCCTTTGTCCTTTCGGAGTTGCGATGTTCAGGCGCGCCTCGGTCACGTTACGCAGCTTGTCGAGGAGCGCAGGCTCCAGCCAGGTCAGATGGTCCGGCGACCAGCATTGATAGGTGAAGCGAGCCTCGTAGTCGGCGTGTTGCCCGGGTGGCTCGGGCTGCCCTGGAACGTCATCGGTGGTTTCCCACTGCGGCGCTTTGAGGGCTGTCTTTTCGAACTGGCAACGCGCTTCCGTGGGCATGGTGAACAAGCCGCGGCCGTTCCCAAGGAGCTTCGCGGCGGCGCTCACTGCAGCGCGCTCGTTGTCAGTCCGGGGCGTGTGCTCGAAGCCGACGACGTTCACCGCTGGTGAGTCGAGCTCGATCACCAGTTGGTTGCCGTCGAGCGCGGCGTTGATGGTCACCTTCCCGTGTTCATGCGGAGGGTGTTGCTCGAACTCCTGGGCCAGTGTGGAGCGGGTCAGCAGAACGCAGACAGCGACGGCAGAGCACGCCGCTGGCGCAAAAAGCAGTGATGGGGTCTTCATCGCAATAACCTGAATGACGAGCAAACGTTCCGTGCGCGCCCTGTCGGGGGCGGCACGGTCAACGCGGCGCAAAGCCGCGGGTCAGGTCAGGCTACGAAGGGCGGAGCGCGGCTGCGGTGGGAGCGGGGTTGCTCGCGTGAGACGGGGCAGTCGGTGTTAGCTGGGGCCTCGCACCGGGTGACGACGAGAGAGACGCGGACGATGAGCTTCGGCGGTGCGGCGGGGCCGCCTGTACTGCCGAATTGAAGGCACAGATCGCAGTGGGTGCTTTCGTTGGTTTTATCGCCAGCGCGGTGGAAGTGCGCCGCATACACCGTCATGGCGAACAGCAGCGCCGCTACCGCAAAGAAGGTAACGAGCTGGCGTGTGCGCGAATGACGGAGCTGGTCGAGCACTCAGCTCGCCTTACTGCATTGATTGCAGACGGCTTTGATTTCGACGGCGGAGTCTTCGAGGCGAAACCCGAGGGTACGCGCTTGTTCCCGAAGTGCGCGATTCAAAATCGTATCGTCGATCTCGGCCACTCGCCGGCACGCACTGCACACCAGGAACTGACCGCCGTGATCATCTTCGGGTCGATCGCAACCCAGGAACGCATTCAGCGTGTCGAGACGATGCACGAGCCCGGCTTCCTGAAGGAACTCCAGGGCTCGGTAAACAGTGGGCGGGGCGGCCTTTTCGCGATCCTTCGACAGTTCCGCCAGGATCTCATAGGCGCCGATCGGCTCATGCTGGCGCCAGACGATCTCGAAAACGCGCCGTCGCAGAGGGGTCAGGTTTACCTGCCTCGATGCGCACACCCTTTCGGCCGTCGTGACCGCGCGCTGAATGCATCGCGCGTGGTCATGCGGCGTTCGTTGTCGGTCAGTCACTCGCGACATACGGCCTTATTTCGTGCCCCATCCCGGGTTGCCCGAGGGACGCTCCCTGTGGGGTTTTCCGCAACAGCGCAGGGATACACTGTAACAGCTCGCTAGACAATCGCAACTGGCCGTGATGTTATAACATTACAATTTTCGGTGCTCTCGGCTTTCTGGGTGCCGGAAAAACGACACTGCTCAATCACTTGCTGCGCAATCGCGAGGGGAAGCGGCTCGCCGAGGAGGACGTCATCCGCGAGCCTGCAGAACGTGCGGATATGAGCACCCGCTTTGCGGCCGGACCTGTGCGTCCGGGCGCTGTGGTACGACAGATGCGTCCATTCGCGGTCGGCGCGCTCGAGGGAGATCTCTGGCCCGAAAACCAGGGTCGGGGAGCGGGCGCAGCGCTTCGCTCTGCGCGCACAGGGCTTCGATGTCAGTCAGAGTGGTGTTGCAGCTTATTCGACGCTGGGTCATTTCAACGATCCGATACTGAACACGATGGGGCTATCCAGCAATCGCCATCCATTGACAGGGCTGAGGCGCGCTTGCTTCGCGGCGGCGCTGCTCGGCATTGTCCTGATGGTGTTGGGGTTCCGTGCGGGCGCAGTCGAGAATGCTGACAGCTCGCGATGCCTGAGACAGACTCCGGAATCGGCTGTTGTGGAGTTGCTCAAGCTCACGGGCGTGTTCGAGAGAGCCCGTGCGCAGACGAGGGCGATGGTCGAACAGTTGCGACGCGTGAATACTAAGGTTCCCGAAGAATTCTGGGCGAATTTCGCCTCACGTGTGGCCGACGAGGACGCACTGATGTCGCTCTACGTTCCGGTCTATCTGCGCCACCTTTCGCAGGATGATGTCTGTGCCTTATCGCGATTCTATCGTACGCCCCTTGGCGCGCACTTGCTGCACGCTGGCCCCGAGATTCAGGAGGCAACACACGACGCGGCGCAGGCGTGGGCCAGCAGGATAGCCGTCGATCTGCTCGGCTCGACAGGGGACTCTCGCACCCCGAACGGACCACAACCTCCGCCGAGCGCGCCTCCGGCTCAACCGGAGGATGAGCGCACGACGGCGATACACGAACTGCTGCGGGAATCGGGTGATCTGGCGGCGGCGCAGCAGATGATGAGCGCAACCCTCGATCGGCTTCGCCAGGGGCCTCAGCTCATCTCGCTACCGCCGTCTTTCTGGGACGACGCTCGCAAGCGTCTTCTGAACGACGATGATCTGCTTCGTCTTTGGACGCCCGCCTACGTTCACCAGTTCACTGACGCGGAGATTCGCGGGCTCATCGGCTTCTATCGATCCGCGGTTGGCGTGCGTTATGTGGCGGCACTTCCGGCGATCGAGGCAGAGAGCTTGGATGCGGGAGCGCAGCTCGGGCGCGATACGGCAAAACACGCTGTGCGGGAAGTGTTTGGACCTCTACCGCAGTGGCGTATGTTGCATCCGGAGAGCCACGACGCCACAGCGCCGAATTCGCCGCCTGAAAGCGATCCTCCGTAATCGCGACCGCCGTGATGCCATGCGCTGGGCAAACAAGGGACCTGAGTGCGTACGCGCCGACTATATACGCTAGCGCCCACTGTCGAGTCGCGCATTGACTGACCGCGTCTGCAATTCCAATCGGGCCGCCTCGAGCACGCTTGCGGACTTGAGGGGCAACAGGTCGGCTGGCCTTGCGCCGTCGAGGTGGCGGTTGTGGGCGCTCAACCACGCGAGAATCTTCCACGTGGTGCGGTACGGCGTCAGCACGCTCAGTACATCCTTCAAGCCGGGAACGAGACGGCTCTCGTGCCACTGGAACGCCGGGTAAAGTTCCACGCCGGCGCACACGACAGAAAAGAGTCGTCGTTCGCTCTGGAACCGCTGCAGGCTCCGCGCTTTTGCACCAAACTCGGCTTCGAGCAGAGCCCCGACCTGCTGGGAATCGAGCAGTTCATCGAAGCAATCGAACGTGTCCGTAGCGACAGCGGGTCTTACATACTCGAGCCGGCAATTCATTGAGCTGTGCTCCTTTGGATGACATCCTGACGTGGGAAGGTGTTAGCTGAGCTGGTGCGGCGTCTCAAAGACATGGATGCGGCCGCCGCGGGTGCCTGCCGCGAGGCGTGCACCATCCCCGGACCACGCCAGCGCCTCGACGCTGTCGCGCGCGCTCGTGCATGAGTCGATCATCGCATCGTCGAAGAGCGAGCATAGGGCGACGTGACCGTCGTCGAACCCGGCCGCGACGATTGGCTGCTTTGGATTTACGGCTACGCGCGTTACGACCCGTCGCATCCCCCGGCCGAGCTCGAGCGGCGGTCGCCCCATGGGTCCTCCGTCCGTGAACCGCCAGCCGATCACACGATCGGCGCCGCTGGTCAGGAGCGTCATCGGCTTCATCAACCATTCCAACGAGTAGATCTTGGTCGGATATCCCTGCATGCGCAGGTCCTGGTGATCCGACACGCGCCAGCCGTGCAACTCGGTGTCCTGCATCGAGGTGAGCACTGTCGAGCCGTCCGGGCTCCAGGTGATGCGCAGATGGGAGCCGGCCCATTTGAACCGTGCGGCATTCCGTCCGAACGTTGTTACACCCCACACCGTCGCGCCACCGTAGTGGGCGACGGCCAGTCGCTTCCCCTTTGGATTGAACGCTAAGTCGCGCACCGTGCTCGGGTGATCGTCGCTGCTCGCAACGGTCCGTGCGGTGCGATCCAACACGTGGACGCTCCGACCAGCGGCCACGGCGCGCAGTCCCGACGCAGCGCTGACTGCCAACACGTCGATCTGATGTCTGGGAAATTTCGCCAATGTCATGGTCGTACCCGCATGGTCGGTGCGTGCAAGACGGCCATCATCACCGCCAGTCAGCACTGACTTGCCGTCCAGGTCCGCACGCAGCGTGAGAACTGCTGAGCCATCCGCATGCGCCTGGACGGTCACAGGTTTGTCTGCCGCTCCAATCAATCGCACGGTTCCATCGCCCAGTCCCGTGGCAAGCGTTCCATCAGCCAGGAACGCCATTCCTGTGACGGGCGCGTCGAACTCGACGACCCTGGTGATTGAGAGCGCTCTGTGCAATACCGGAACGTTGTCGTTCATGTGGCAACGCATGCCGAGAACGACTTACGCAGCACCTCCACGTCGAGATCACGGCCGATCAACACCAGCTTGGATTCGCGGCGCTCGCCGGGCTTCCAGCGTTTCCCCGTCGCGCTGTCACAGAGCATGTGAACAGCCTGGAAGATGTATCGGGATGCGCTGCCCTTCATGTCGACGATGCCTTTCGTCCGCAGAATATCTTGTCCACGGGTGCGCAATAACGCCATCATCCAGTCGTCGAACTTGATCGGATCGAGCGGACGCGTCTCCCGCAACGATACGCTGCGCACCGCATCGTCGTGTTGATGATCGTTTTCCGTCAGAAATGTGGGTTCGACGGCCAGAACTCGATCGAGATCGAACGCCCTGCGGTCGAGGATGGTCGCCACCGGCAAGTCGCAGCGCTCGGTGCGATGAATGATCGCGGTGGCATTGATGGCGCGGATGCGCGCTTCGACCTGGCCGAGTTGGTCCACGGACACCAGGTCGACCTTGTTGAGGAGAATCGTGTCCGCGAACGCAATCTGTTCCGCAGCCTCGTGGCTGTCCTTGAGACGTGCCGCCAGATGCTTCGCATCGACCACGGTGACGATGCTGTCGAGCTTTGCGCGGGCGCGGACTTCCTCATCCACGAAGAAGGTTTGGGCCACGGGGGCTGGATCGGCAAGCCCCGTGGTCTCGATCAGGATGGCCTCCAGGCGATCCTTGCGCTTGAGCAGATTGCCAATGATGCGAATGAGGTCTCCGCGCACGGTACAGCAGATGCACCCGTTGTTCATCTCGAAGACTTCTTCATCTGCATTCACGACGAGCTCATTGTCGATGCCGATCTCGCCGAACTCGTTCACGATGACGGCGTATTTGCGGCCATGGGTCTGTGTAAGTACTCGGTTGAGCAACGTCGTCTTGCCGGCGCCGAGATAGCCCGTCAGCACGGTCACGGGAATATGGGGTGTCGCAGCCATCGGGGGCCTCCATCGGGATAGGTGACGGTCTAAGTGTAATGTTATACTATAACGTCTCCGGTATGTAATGCCATCTCCTGGAAGGTCGCCTCTTCGTGGATTCCTCCGCAATTCCGCCGCAGCCGCCGGAAGTGGTGTCCGGCGTCACCGCAGACATCGATTCCGTGCAGGAGGCGAACTTCGTATCCTGCGTGGATGCCCTTACCCAGTTGCGAACGATGGCGGACAAATTCTCGTCGCGACTTCCGCCAGCGCAGTCCTTGATGACACTTCAGGTTGTCTTCGTTGCCGGTACGGCAAACCCCTGGAGGTTGGTGGAGACGGTACGATCGACAACCGGCCCCCGAAGACGAATGCTGTGCTTCGATTCACTGCACCGGATATGGCGCTGTGTCGAGGAGCGTTTGGCGTGGCAGCGGGCAGATGAGCAGTTTGTCGCAACACACATGACGACGCCTGGCGGGTTTCCCGGCGTTACCGCGGATTGGGTACCTAGCCGCGATTTCGACCTGATCTTTGGACCGCAGCGCGACGCCATTCGCCACGAGACGTGTACAACGTCGCCTAATCACATCGTGACGTTCTCTTGAGGATTCGCGACCGCCGTGATGCCATGCGGATCGTCAATGCTGATCTGCTTTAGCTCGAGGTAGCGTTGCAACATAGGCGGCGATGTCAGTCATCTGTGCCGGCGTTAGTCGGCGACGACCACACAAGCTACTCCGTCTGTGCTTCGAAAACCAACAACCTGGCACCGAGGACCCCGCTCGGTGGAGCGGCAATGTAGAGCCGGTCGCGTTTCGCGTACCACACACCCGTGCGTGTGCCGATGGCGGTCGGGAATTTGCCCATGTCCGTGTAGTGGTCCGCGTCGACCTGCTGCACGACGCTCAGGAACCCCTCGCCGCCGGCCACGTAAATGCGCTTTCGGTCGGCATCGTAGAACATGTCATCCATATCGCCCGCCGTTGGGAGACTGGCGACGACCTTGCCAGAATCCATATCCAGGACAGTGAGGCGAGACGGTTTGCGAGTACCGATAAAGATGCGGCGATTCGCCTCATCGAGGACCATGGGAAAGTTGGCCGAATGTCCATTCGGTAGCGTCCAGGTCAGAACCTTTCCGGTTTGGCGATTGATGACCTGGATATTCTTCGTGTCGGCCACGTTGACAAAAATGCGGGGGCCCTTCGTTTCGAGCTGAAACCCTTCGGGATGTCCCTCAAACTTGTATTCCGTTGGGAGGCGCTTGTCAGTCACCGGATCGATTACAGCGATGGCGCCATCGCCATAGCCAAGATAGATCTTCTTCGCGGCGGGGTCGTAGCGCAGATTATCGGGATCAGAGCCTTCGCCAAAGTCGATGTAGTCAAGCAGGGTGAATTTCGTCCCGTCATAGACATTCACGCGACCATTCGCCGAATTTGCGACGAACAGCTTGTCCCATTCCGCGAGGTAAAGCGTGCCCTGCGGCTGGGCAAGTCCGTCGATCTGATGAATCATGCGGCCGGCAAACACATCCACCACCTGAACCGTGTCATTACCGAGTCCGGAGAAGATCACGCGCTTGCGCTTGGCATCGATCGTGAAGTGGTCCAAGCGGCCCTGAACGCCTGGCAGTGGTATTTCCTGGACCTCACGTACGGGAGGTGCCTCGCGCTCCTGCGTGTGGGCGACGGGCACGAGAGTGGCGAGTGCGCAGGCCCAGAATATGGAACGGAGCAGTATGCGATGCAGATGCATAATTGAATTCCTCGCTTACTGACGAGTTGGGAATTGAAGGGCAAACTTCACGGGACGACTTCGAAGACGCGCAACTCGGCGCCGCGTACTTTGTCGCGCGGCACGGCCACGTATAACCGGTGCCATTCCGGGACGAAAATCGATGTGCGTGCAACCGGGCCCGTCGGGATGCGCGCGATGCGCTCGTAGTGGTCGGCGTCAATCTGCTGCGTGACATCGACGAAGCCCTCGCCGCCGCTCGTATAGATGCGCCGAGCGGCAGAGTCGAAGGAAAGACCGTCGAGTGTCGCCACGGTCGGGACGGATGCGACCACGGCGCCCGAATCGGAGTCGAGCACAACGATACTCGCAGGTGTGCGGACGCCGAGGAAAAGGCGGTGGCTTTTCTCATCCAGGGCGAGGGCCACGTTTTTCTGGATTCCAGGAATTGTCCATTTAGCCGTCTGCGCGCGCGTCTTGCGGTCGAGCACAACGACCTGGGCTCTTTCCGGTACGAGGACGAAGACACGTTCGCCATGGTCCTCGACGACGCTGGCGCCGGCGTGAGCGTCCATGGCGAGCGCCGCCACTTGCGCGCCGCTCGCGACGTTGAATACCGTCAGATCACCTTGCTCTTTATTGGCATCAGCTCCGCCGGATCCGACATAAATTTCCTTCGACCGCGGGTCATAACCGATCGCGTCGGCTCCAAGTGACACGCTCGCGGTGTGAATCACTGCAAGCGTGGTCCCATCAAGAGTCTTCACCAAGCCATCCGCGCCCGAGGCAATAACGAGCTTGTTGAACCTGGGGACAAAGAGCACACCCTGCGGCTTTGCGAACCCAGGGAGCGTCTGGGTCGCACGGCCGACTTTCAGATCGACCACCTCGATGGTGTTTTTCGCCAATGCTGCCAGGAAGGCCCGTCGACCCTTCTGGTCGATAGCAAAATGATCAATGCGCCCGTCGACCTCGGGCAACGGGATCGTCTGCACGAGTTTTAAAGCCACTTCATTCTCGGCCGCTGCAACGGAGAATGAAAACAGAAGAGCTAGGGCAATGATCAGCTTTTGCATATGATTGCCAAGGGTTATCGATCGAGGGTGGGTGGTTCCCAGACCGCTGGCGTCAATGGGTCAACCCTGACGGGCTAACAGACTGACATTCGCGGCGAGGCATGTGCGGCCGCGTCACGACAATTGCCCCCTTCAGCAACACAGGTGCAATCGGCTTGTTCCGAAGCCCGCCCAATACGGGTGTGGCTTCCCATCAGGCGTGGCGTTGCTCTTCCATTTTGCCCCCCCAAAAACAACTGTTCTTATAACGTCCGTTGCTCCGAGAATCCTCTCGGTCGCATCGGGCTCCGTATCATGAGCGCTCTAGGCTTTCAAGAAGCTGTCAGGAAAACGAATGATCTGGACGGGGCCCCATCCGGGGGTAAGTAGTGCGTAAGTAGGAAGTCTGCGCTCCGCGGGGCGCCGATTCGAGCAGCACGACAGTCTCAAGCAAGAAGGACAAGGGCGGGCCGCGGGCTGTTGTGTAGAGATCGAATGCCGGCCGCAAGAAATCCCGTCGATTGGTGTATCGACAATGGGTCGGCAAACGCCGCCGACGTGTCCGTAAGCGCCGAGAACTGGCGAGCTCCCCGACACGGCTCGCCCGCCAGGGTGAGCGTATCGCGGCCAAAGGTCTCGCTGAGCGTCTGCGGAGCGTAACTCGCTCCACGGCCCGCTGATCACGTTGCCGATGCTGGGTTACCTGGCCAGGTTCTGCCAAGATTAGTTGCAAGTAATCCCTGATTTCCCTGACAATACCCTAGACAAAACTGGGCCTTCGTGGCGTGAAGGGATGGCCGTCCAAGGCGGTGCTGGGGCGAGTCACAGATGCGTACTCCGAGCGATTGCCGGAAGTTGAGAGGCGTAAGGAATGCCAACTGCGGAACTGCATAGTTCGACGGCGCGCGCGGTGTCGCGCGATGTCTCGTTGCCCAGCATCGCAGCCCTCGACGGGAATGGCCCGATTTGGCAGCAAATTCGACGCGTTCTGGCGCGACCCATCCTGAGCGGCGAATGGCCCCCTGGCACCCGCAT
>JAQGOE010000287.1 GCA_028293725.1 Gammaproteobacteria bacterium
GGCTTGGTCTTTCCCAACCGTGTGGGGAGGCCACTGCATCCCTCCAACGTCGCCACCCGGCTCTGGCAACCCCTGCGTGTGCGTGCGCAGGTTCCCGTGCTCGACATGTATTCCCTGCGCCATACCTTCGCCTCTCTCGGACGCACGGCCGGCGAAGCGGCCTTCAACGTATCACGGGCAATGGGTCACAGCCGCTCGACGCTAGTCGATCAGGTGTATGCGCATGGCATGACTTCAGGACTGGCGAGCGTGGCGGAGAACGTGACGGCACGGGCCCTGGGAACGAAGCCACAACTGCGTGTGATCGAGGGTGGTCAGCGGGACGTTAGACAGCCGTTAGATGAGACGGCGCCGCGAGCGGCGGACAAGGCCGCAACTGCTTGATTTACAAACGGGCGATAACGTCGTCGGCAATCTCGACATTCGAATAAACGTCCCGTACGTCGTCCAGATCTTCCAAAGCTTCCAACAATCGCACCGTCAATTCGCCCGCCGTGCCAGACAAAGGCGTCGCGATCGAGGCGCGCTCCGTCACCGCGGCAGTCGTCGGTATGAACCCTCTGTCCGCCAGAATCGCCCGCACCGTCTCGAACTCAACCGGATCGGCGAGCACCTCGATGGAGTTATCGGTACCTTGCACGACATCCTCGGCCCCGGCTTCCAGTGCCACCTGCATCAGCCGACCCTCGTCCGTGCCCGGTGGAAACGTCATGAGCCCGACGATGTGGAACAGGTAGCTCACCGAACCCTGCGCGCCCAGATTTCCCCCATATTTCAGGAAGGTGTCGCGAACCTCGGCGCCCGTGCGGTTCCGGTCATCCGTCACGGAATCCACGACGATCGCCGCCCCGCCCGGGCCGTAGCCTTCGTAGCGAACGGCCTTGAAAGATCCACCCGCCGCGTGCACCGGCACCTTCTCCCTCCCCTTGGCCCGTGTCGCTCTGCGAAGCTGGATGCTAGCCCACTTGGTGTGACCTGCCATGAGTACCGGGGGCGCTGGGGACGAAGCTAAGCTTCGGCACCGCTTGAGAAAACAGGCGGGTATGATAGCCGTAAACTCGCGCGGGCGACATGCCGCCAAGCCCCCGCCGTCCGAAAGAGCGTACCCGTGGAGACCATTCAACTTTGCTCGCCGGCGATCCAGGAAGCGATCGCCAGGGCGCGTGTTGCCATCGAGCAGGTGAGCCCGCAGGCTCACGACGACTTGGCGGTCGGCGCGGAAGCGGCTGAGGTCATGGGCGCTCTTACGGAGGACATCGAGCTGGCCACGGCCATGCTGGTGCGTCCGGTCATCGGCCGTGAGGAACTCCAGACCGAGGTGCTGGCCGGTATCATCGGCCGCGCCGCCACAGATATAGCCCTCGCCCTACAGCGCCTCGGGGAGCTCGGGCTACCCCGCGACTGGTCACCGGCGCGTGGTCTCGACGCCCGGCAAGCCGAAACGCTTCGCAAGATGCTGCTCGCGGTCGTAAGCGATCCCCGCCTGGTGCTGGCTCGCGTAGCCGAGCAACTCGTCCGCCTGCGCCACGCGCGGGAAACGTCACCGGAGGAGCGGGAACGGCGCGCGGTCGAGGCCCGTGCAATCTTCGCCCCGCTCGCCAATCGCCTCGGAGTCTGGCAGCTCAAGTGGGAGTTGGAGGACCTGGCGTTTCGTTACCTGGAGCCCGACGACTACCGGCGCATCGCGGCGGAGTTGAACGAGCGGCGCACGGACCGCGAGCGTTACATCGAAGAGCTGTGTGCGACCTTGCGAGCGGAACTCGCCAAGGCGGGTGTGCGCGCGGAGGTGTACGGACGACCGAAGCACATGTACAGCATCTACAGAAAGATGGCGCGTAAGCATCTCGCCTTCGAACAACTCTTCGACGTGCGCGCGGTAAGAGTCGTCGTGGACTCCATACCCGAGTGCTATGCCGCCCTGGGAGTCGTGCACGGCCTGTGGCCCTACATCCAGGGCGAGTTCGATGACTACGTTGCAACCCCAAAAGACAACTTCTATCGCTCCATCCACACAGCCGTCATGGGTCCGCAAGGAAAGAGTGTCGAGGTGCAGATCCGCACACGTGAGATGCACGAGCACGCCGAGCTCGGCGTCGCCGCCCATTGGACCTACAAGGAAGGCGGAGCACGTGACGCGCAGTACGAGCGCAAGATCGAATGGGTACGACGGCTTCTCGAGCCACATGACACCACGAACTCCGGCGGCGAGACGGATTCGGAACGTGACTTCCTCGAGAGGGTCCGCACCGAGTTGTTCGAGGATCGAATTTACGCGCTCACCCCAAAGGGTGAGGTAATCGATCTGCCGCGCGGCTCGACACCTCTCGACTTCGCATACAACGTCCACACTTCCCTCGGGCATCGGTGCCGTGGAGCAAAGGTAAACGGCCGCATCGTGCCGCTCACCTACACACTCTCGAACGGAGAGATCGTGGAAATCATCACCGGTAAGCAGGAAGCGCCGAGCCGCGACTGGATGGCCCCGGAGCAGGGTTATCTCGTCTCCCCTCGCAACAGGTCTAAAGTCCGTGGCTGGTTCCGTAAACAGGACGCGGGCGACAACCGCAGCGCGGGCCGCACCATCGCCGAGCGCGAATTGCAGCGGGTGGGCTTTCGGCAGGAGCAGTTTTCCGCCCTGGTGCAAGCGCTGGAAGCCCGTGACGCCGACCATCTCTACCAACTCCTCGGCGAAGGTGAGATCACCGTCACACAACTCCTGCAGGCGGCCGCCCGGCTGCCGGGCTCCCAACTCGTCGAGGCTCGGCGACACGCGCCAGTCCCCCGTCCCGCGCCTGCGAGTACCCGCCGTGGCGGCTCGCCCGTTGAGATTGAAGGCGTGGGCGACTTGCCGGCTACCCTCGCCCGCTGCTGCGCTCCGTTACGGCCACAGCCGATCGCGGGCTATGTAACAGTGGGTCGTGGAGTTACTATCCATCGCAGCGACTGCCCGAGCCTGGTGCGAATGCGCGCTACCAAGCCCGAGCGGGTGCTGAAAGTCGCATGGGCTACGACCAATGGCGGTAGTCCCAGCGTTGAGTTGTCGGTCAGCGCCTATGACCGCAGAGGCCTGGTACGTGACATAACCGACGTCCTGGCGTTCGAGCGGCTGAGCATCGAGGCCATGACGACGACTACGGATCGTGGCACTGGAACGGCCCACGTGCTGGTTACCGTGGCGATCGGCGATCTCGAGCAACTCGTCCGCGTTCTGAAGCGCCTGGAGGCCGTGCCGAATGTGATCCATGCACGGCGCCTGCACTGAGGTCCCCTGCACTGAAGTCTCGGTCTGACATTCGGCCCAGTCTTACTTGTATTGATAATATGGAAACGTGATCTGGAACGGCGTCCGCCAGGCCCTGTCGCTGTATGAAGACAGGAGTCAAACAAGGCTCCCAGGGATTGGAGCCGCCACGGATTTATGCGCGTCCTCGTTGTCGATCAGGATTCAACACTCCTCACAGCGATCACCCGTACGCTGGGAGAGTATTTCAGTATTGATGCCGTCACGAACAAGGCAGACTGCCTCGACCTCGTGCGGGTGAATGACTTCGATGTCATCGTGGCAGGCGAACGCCTGGAAGACGGCTCAGGCCTCGAGTTGCTGGGACAACTCGCCAGGACTCGCCCCGAAATGCTGCGGATCTTTGCCGCCGAGCGCGAGCGGCTGAAGCTATTGAAGGGCCGCCTGGGGCCCTTTGGCCTCTTCCGGACGCTGGCCTACCCGATCCAGCCCCGGCAGCTCCTGGCCGCGCTTTCGGCCGCGTCGGGTACCGAGGATTATGCCGAGGAGGCCCCGGAAGCCGGGGTGGAGGCAGCGCCCTCACCGACCCCGGAGGCCGAAGCCCAAGTGGCACCGGCGGCCGAGCCTGCGGCACGCAGGCCAGCGCCGTCTGGCAAAGCGGCGTCGGAGTCCCTACGCACGCCAGAAAACGTCGCTGTCGTGACATGGGCGCCCTTCCCCACGCCAGAGCCCGTCAGGGTCGCGGCATCAGCGCATGCGCGCATGCCGGAGGCTCTCACGGTCGTCTCGTCGGCACCTGCACGCACCCCAGAGCCTGTCACCGTCACGGCGTCCGCACGCGCACCCTCGCAAAGGTACCGTGTTGGAAGTCCAGCAGGCATCCCCGCGACCGCAATGAACAACGCGCAGACCGCGCAAGCTGCCCCGGCCAGGCAAACAGCCTCGCCAGGTGCGACCGCCCGCGCACGCGGCGCCGCGGTGCCCGGCCAGCCGCGCCAAGTCCCCCGCCAGCCCACTCCGACAGCGCTGGCCGCGGCATCCAAACTCGACATCGTGACACGCCCGAAAGGTTACCCACTGCCGAGCGAAACGAGTCCCGCACGAAGCGCCTTCCTCGTCGGTGCCGGTGTGATTCTCGTCCTGGGCGGCCTGGCGCTGTCATTCAAGATCTTCAACACCAAGGACGAGCCCGTCGCCCCCGCGACCAACGTGTCGGCCGCACGAAGCCCACACTTCCCGCCGGAAGTCGTCAAGCTCGTAGCGGATACCGAAGTGGCCTTCCAACAGGACAACTTCAAAACCGCGCGCACCGACGTGGCGGCTCTCCAGCAGATCGCACCAGACCATCCGCGATTGCCGTTTTTCGAGTCGCTCGTCAAGCGGCTCGAGGCCACCAACCGGGACGCTTCGGCAAAAGCGGCGGCGGCCAGGACACTTTCAAGGTCGGGCGCCTCGAGCGCGCGGCCCTCATCGGCGCCAGCGAACTCATCGGCCGCAGCAATCTCCCGCCGGCAACCCGACAACAACCGCGACACCGCGTCCACGTCTGGAGCAGTCACCACCCCGGTATCAACCGCCACGGTCGCCACCTTCGCCGGCCGAACCCTCGAAGATTCGAGCTCCGGCACTACCGCGACTCAAGCGGAGGCCACCCCATCTCAGGCGATGGCAACTCCCATACCACGCCGCCCCGGCTCGGCAGCGCCACTGCCGGACACCCAGGAGGCGCGACTCGTCCAACACATCGCTGCGGAATACCCCCGGGACGCCGCCCGAAAAGGCATCGAGGGCTCCGTCGATGTCAGCTTCACGGTGACTTCGCAAGGCAAGGTAACCGACGTCCTGGTCCTCGACTCCGAGCCGTCGGAAATCTTCAACCGGTCCGCCGTCGCAGCGGTGCGCCGTTGGAAGTACGATCCGAAGACGATAGGCGGCGTCCCCGTCGAGTCGCATCTGCAACTGCGCCTGCAGTTCAAGCTCGACCCGCGCAGCCGTTGACCCTCGATTCAACGACTCTCCAGCAAGGCGACGATCGCGCTGAGGTGACGCCGCATAGCCGTGTCAGCCGCATCGCTCCCATCCTGATTGTGAAGCGCCGCGTTGGCGCCGGCTTGCAGCAGTACTCGACAAACCTCCGTATGCCCCTCCCGAGTCGCCACAATGAGCGGCGTGTTGCCCGCGGCATTCTGGGCATCGACCGACGCCCCGCCGTCGAGGAGCGTGCGCACGACCGCCAAGTCACCAAGCGCGGCTGCAGAGATCAGCGGGCTGTCGCCCGCAGTGTTCTTCGCATCGGGCAATAGTCCTTTGCGCAGCAGTCGCTGCACGACGCCGGCGTGCCCAGCCTGGACCGCGGCGAAGAGCGGCGACTGTTGGAGCGCCGATCCGTCGACAGGCGAGCCGGCAGCCAGCAGTTTGTCGACAATCTGTTCATTGCCGCCACTCGCGGCAAACCACAAAGCGTTACGACCGAGACGGTCTCTGATTGCGAGATTCGGCTTCGCCGCCATCAGGATTTCCACTATCTCGAGATCCTGCGCGGCCACGGCGACCATGAGCGCCGTCACTCGACCCGGATAGGCGGCGTTGATGTCAGCACCGGCGTCGAGGAGCAATTTGACACCGGTCACGTCCCCAGCGCGGGCAGAACGCACGAGCGGGGGATCCTCGGTAAGCCCACGTATATCAGGAGACACGCCCTTTCCCAACAGCGCATCGAGCACGTCCGTAACTCCATGCGCCGCGGCGTACCCCAAGGCTGTCGTGCCATCATTATTAGCAAGGCTGGCAACAGCCCCGGCTTTCAACAAGGGCGCGACAACCGCCGCCGCATGGTACTTCGCTGCGACGATCAATGGCGTGTCGCCATACGGTGTGGGTTCGTCAGCCCGGGCGCCGGCCGTCAAGAGTGCTTCGACGGCATCCGCGTCGTCGCGACTCGCCGCGATCGCTACAGCCGGCCAGTTATCGTATAACTCGCCAGGATGTGTCGGATCGACGCCGGTCTCCACCCGCACCATCGCGACTTTCAAACTACCAGTGGCCCCCGCATCGCGCAGAAGCCGCGCGACCTCCGCGTGTCCCGTCTTTCCGGCTACGTCCAACACCGTCCAACCGTCTGCGTTCGCGTCGTTGAATGACGCGTGGGCGGCGAGAAGACGCGCGACATGCTGCGTTCGACCAACGCGGGCCGCATAGAAAAGCGCAGTATTGCCGACGCTGTCATGCGCATTGACTGTCTTGGTCCCCGCCATGACCGCATCGAAAATGGGCTGGCTTGCCACTTCGGCGGCGAGCATCAGCGGGGTCACTCCGAAATGGTCGGCGTGGTCAGCAGATGCGCCCGCCGCCAGCAACCGCTTCACCGCAGTCTCCGATCCGCTCATTACCGCGTACGACAGCGGTGGGCGCCCGAAGGCGTCCGCGGTCTCCACGCCCGCCGCTTTGATGAACGTCTCGACAGACTTCTCATCTCCGTGCCGGATGGCCCAAATCAACAACTCCCGCGCGAGTCGCACATCACCCGACGCACTCCGTGTCGGAGGAATAGCGAGACCCGCCAGGGCCCGCGAAGCCTCTGGGTAGGATTTATCGGCCGCAGCCGCCAGCCAACGCCGTGCGTCGGCTTCCGACACCGGGGTGCCCAGGCCATTGGCATAAACGAGCCCCAGCAGATACTGCGACTGCACGTCGCCATGCTCCGCCGCGAGCTGCAACTCATGGAGGGCCGCGGCGAATTGCTTGGTCCGCAAGAACGCCTTCGCTTCCGCCGCCGGAGGACTATCAGGCACCCGCACATCGGCAGCCCGTACGCCGGGAACCCGCGATTTCGCCGCGTCCGTGACGGAGGCCGCAGTCCGGTGCTGCGGAATCACACCGCATGCGGCCAGCGCCAGCAGCAGGCAGGCGCAACACACCCGGAGCAGTTTCATGCGGTCTCGTACCTGTGTCGCTGTTCGCAGATTTTGTGGCGCCGGATACACGCCGCGCGCCGACAAAGTAACCTCGTGTTTGGATTGAACAAAGACGTCGCCTTTCACCGACATGCCAGACAGGTGCCACCCATTGTTGCTGAAAGTGGCGCTCGAGTCTGCGAACCGCGACGCTTGGACGCTTTGTTTGACACGGGATACAACTAGGGTGCGTTCCTGTTCGACGACCTGACGGACGCTTATGTCACCTCGGGATACTTACTGGTTCCTCGCCGGCGCGGCATCGGGCCTGATGGCGGGTGCGCTCGGCATTTACCTGCTCATCGGCACTGACAAGAACACCCACTCCACCATAACCAACACATCCAGTCTGTTGATGCCGGGAGATAGCTGGCCCAGCGTGGCCGACACCAGCATTGCAGTCACCGACACAACCGGCTCTGCCGCAACGACCGGCTCCGTCGCCACGCCGAAGGGCGCCAACGCTGGCGCACTCGATGAGGTCACCCGGAGTCTTGCCGAGCGGCTTGCAAAGAAAGGGGGAACAGACGACGAATGGCGCCTGTTGGCGCAGTCGTACGATTACATGGGACGAACTGACGAAGCGCGTGCGGCACGCACGCACGTGGCTGCGACGGATGGCAGCCGAATTTCCGGAACCGTACAAATCTCGGCCGAACTCGCCGGGCATGCGGCTCCCGGTACCACTCTCTTCATCTACGCGACCGATGGCTCCACATCGGGCCCGCCCCTCGCCGTCCTGCGACTGCGGGTGGATCGCTGGCCGGTCTCATTCGTGCTCGATGACGCTGACGCCATGATTCCCGGCCGGAATCTCTCCGCTGCGAAAACCGTGCAGCTCGAAGCCCGGGTTTCGCAAAGCGGCGAGGCGCTGCCGCGAGCTGGCGATCTGGTCGGCAAGCTGGCCAACGTGGATCCACATACCACGCACGCCGTCAACATCTCGATCGACCACAAAATAAGCTGACAGCACCTCATGCGGCAAGCACGCACACGCTTCTCACCCGAACGCGCGCTTTTCATCGCCGCCGCGCTCGTCCTGGTGCTCGGCACACAGACGCCGGTCACCAGCTACATGAGTCCGAGAAGCGGCATCGGCTATGCGCTCGGAGTCTGCGGTGGCGTCCTACTCCTGGTGCAATCCCTGTATCCCTTCCGCAAACGGCTGCTCTCGTTCCGCCTGCTGATCATGCTGGGAACCGTAGCCCCGCTGCTGATCCTGGTGCACTGTGGCTTCGGTCTGGGAGCCACCAACAGCAACATCGCCCTCGTTGCCATGTTGCTGGTCGCCGTCAGTGGCCTGTTCGGCCGTTACTTCTACGCGAAAACCCACTCCTGTACCGACGGGCGTAAAGCTACCATGGCCGAACTGGAGCGTCGTGCACACGAGATCAAGGAGCGTGGTAGCAGACTTCTGCTGCTGCCCGAGCTAGCCGATCGTCTCTTCAACGAAGAGCGCGAGATTCAGGAGGTGGCGGATTGGACCGGCCCCAGCATCGTACTCGCCCCCTTCGCCGTCGCCGGGCGACACGCCGGGAGCCGCCGCCTGCTCTGTGACTACGCCCGCGCCGCGATCGACGGCAATGCCGCCCGCCACAAGGCGATAGCGGCGCAACGAGAGCGTATCGAGCAAGTGACGTTCGATTACATCTCGCAGCGATTGCGGGCGACGCGCGAGATCGTCGAATTTCGGGTGTACGAGCGCCTGTTCTCGGCCTGGCGAGTCGTGCATGTGCCGCTGTTCCTCATTCTCATCGCGGCCGGCATCGTGCATGTCATTTCGGTGCACGTTTACTGATGCGCACTAACTGACAGCGGGCAAGAAATGCTCGCGTTACGCAAATACGCGAGGGCGCTGGTTTTTGTGTCAATCGCGCTGTCATCCGGTCACGGGGCGCGTGCCGCTATCTTCGAGAAGCTGATCATGCCCGGCCCGGTCTCGGAGGCACACGCGAAAATCGAAGGCGAGTGCGCCGATTGCCACGACCGGTCCAATCGGCCCAGGCAGACCGCGCTCTGTCTCGACTGCCACAAAGACGTGGCGGAAGACATCCGTAGCAAGACCCGCTACCACGGACGAATGCCAGAGGCCGGCGCCGGAGAGTGCCGCGGTTGCCACTCAGAGCACCACGGACGCGACGCCGACATCACGAGGCTCAATCAGGCCGGTTTCGCGCACGATCTTGCCAACTTTCCGCTGCGAGACGCACACGTCGCTCTGACCTGCGGCAGTTGTCACGCGGCCGACGTGCCATACCGCAAGACTCCCAACACTTGCATCAGTTGCCACAATAAGGTCGACGCGCATCACGGGTCGCTGGGCGGGGATTGCGCCGCCTGTCACGACGCGAAGTCGTGGCAGCAGACCCACTTCGATCATGACAAGACGCCGTTTCCCCTCACCAACAAGCATGCCGAGACCACCTGCGCGGCCTGTCACCCCGGCGAGCGCTACAAAGGGTCGCCCCAGGAATGCGTCGGCTGTCATACACCGGACGATGTTCACAAGGGTAGCCAGGGCAAGGACTGCGGGAATTGCCACACGACTGCCGACTGGGGCACTCGTAAGTTCGACCACGCACGCGAGACGGGCTTCACGCTACTCGGCCGTCACGCGCACGTCGGCTGCGCCGACTGTCATCGGGGCGGCAATCTCAACGACCCGATTCCAAAAGACTGCGCCGGCTGCCACAAGTCGGACGACCATCACGCCGGTCGGCTGGGCTCGGCGTGCGGCGAGTGCCACGGCAACGACCTGTGGCGGGTCACCTCTTACGACCACAAGCAGTTCTTCCCACTCGTAGGGGCCCACGCAGGCCTGGACTGTCACACATGCCATACGGGTGTTGTGAAGGAGCAGAAGCTCGGCAAGAACTGTGTAGGCTGTCATCGTGCCGATGACCCGCACGGCGGTTCGCTCGGCAAGGCTTGCGAGAGGTGTCACTCGGCCACGAAATGGGGCGAGATCAACTTCGATCACGATCTCACGACGTACCCCCTCCTCGGGCTCCACGTCGCCGTCACATGTGGACAATGTCACGCGAATCAGCACTTCAACGAGACACCCAATAACTGCGACGGCTGCCACACAAATGAAGACGTCCACAAAGGTGAGCTGGGTAAGGGATGCGGCGCGTGCCATACGCCGAACGGCTGGAAACTTTGGGACTTCGATCACGCGGCGCGCACTCGTTTTCCCCTGAGCGGCGCGCACACAAACATCGGCTGCGCGGTGTGCCACATAAAGCCGCTGAGCACCACAAAGCCGTCCATGGTGTGCGGTACCTGTCACGCGGAGAACGACGTCCACGCAGGGCGATTCGGCCCGCAGTGCCAGGAGTGCCACACCACCAGCACCTTCAAACGGCCGCGGACCAATTAGGACAGCGCCGATGTTCCGGGGAATCATCAGATCGATCGCGCGCCTCCTCCCGATAGTCGCGCTGCTGTCAGTCGCCAACACGCACGTCGAGGCGATCCAACGCACGGGTTTCGATCACCTGACGACCGGATTCGAGTTGCGCGACGCGCACCGGGACATGGCGTGCGAGTACTGCCATGTCAATGGAGTATTCAAGGGTACACCGCGCACCTGCGAGGGATGCCACACGATCGGCGGCCGCATCAGTGCCACCCCAAAGCCGCCCAGGCACATCGCCAGCGTCGGTAACTGCGCCCTCTGTCACGCCGGCTATAACTTCGCGCCCGTCTTCAGGATGGATCACACGGGCGCCAAAGGAAGCTGTGTCAGTTGCCACAATGGCCTCACCGCGACGGGCAAAGACGTCAAACACATTCCGAGCGATAACAACTGCACCGCGTGCCACACTACCGTGGCCTTCATGCCGGCGCGTATGGAGCACGCCGACCTGTTACAAAAGGAACAGTGCGTTGGCTGTCATAACGGCGTGCGCGCGTCCGCGAAGACCCTGCATCATGTGCCGACCATGGCGAGTTGCAACGACTGCCACACCACGCTGTCCTGGAGCCCGGCACGCTTCAATCACTCCGGGCTGCTCACAAACTGTCAAAGTTGCCACAACGGCATCACCGCCACCGGCAAGGTCTCGAATCATGTCGCGACGCCGCTGGACTGCTCGGAATGTCACCGCTACCCGAGCTGGAACTCGCTGAAAGTCGTCCGCCCCCCGGCGACCGAGCGGCCAGCGAGGGAACCCCCAGCGGGGGCAACTGAGCGGCGACCGAGCGGCGACCGAGCGGCCAGCGAGGGAACCCCCAGCGGGGGCCAGCGGGGGTTAGCGAAGGAACCCCCAGCGGGGGCGACGACCCCGATAGCGAAACCACCCGCGCCCGGCCAGCACAAAGCGAGCGACGGTGCGTTCCATTAAACAGCATGTATGCTCGCAGCAACGCGCAGCCCCGGCGTCGACCGTCGGCCCGGGGCCAACTGCCCGTGTCGCGCCAGCGGGCCGCCCAGCACCAACCGTCCGCTTGGCGCGACGCGCCAGCGTTGCGCTCCTAACCCTGTGGTTCGCCCTCCTCGCCCACGGGCAAGCACCGGCGCTCCGTCCGGGCCTCCCCGTCGCACAAACCCCGTCCCGCCTGGTCGACGTCATCGATATCGACGAACACCAAAACCAGGTCAACATCACTCTTCAATTCAACTGCTCGTTGCGCTACGCGGGACACTCGCCCGCCAGCGAGGGCTCCGAACTACGATTGCGGCTGCGACCGGACCGGGACTGCGGCGCTGCGGCCTCCCCGTCGGCCGGCGGCTCTCTGTCCGCCTCGGGTGAGGTCCCGACGGAAATTCCGCCAATTTCCGGTCCACGCGGTGTTCTGAGCACGGCGCGCCTCGAATCCTCCCTCGGGGGCGAAGTGACCCTGACCCTTTCGTTCTCCAAGCCCGAGGCCTTCGTCCTCGCGCAGGGAGCGAGTCCGCTGGGAATGCGCGTCCGACTCATCCGCGCTCGTGGCGACAAGCCGCGCATCCTGGTAACGGATCGCGGGGATAGCGCCAGCAATTTTGCCGTCAACCTGGAATCCCAACATGAGCCATTTGACCCGGCAGCGGTGGAATTGGCCGGGCAGCGCCTGCAAACCAAGGCCTTCGTTTCTGTCATCGACGCTGGCGGCGAGAAGTGGTACCGCCTGAGAGCCGGACCGTTCGATCAACGCGATGTCGCCGAGAGCGTATTACGCGCGGCGGTGAACGACTACCCGCGCGCCTGGCTTGCAGTTGGAGACGATTCCATCACGACCGACCCTAATTCCGCCGTGCCCGAGCCGCCCCTCCCCCCGGTCGAGCCCATTGGCGCCGACAAAGCGATGGACCCGGCGGAGCGCAAACAGCTATTCGACACGGCCAGCAAGGCACTGCGCACGCACCAATATCCCGAAGCCATCGAGATGTTCACCAAACTGCAGCGACAGCCGGAGTTTCCGGAGCGCGCGGCAACGCAGGAACTGCTCGGCCTGGCCCGCGAGCGTGCCGGGGAAATCGCGCAGGCGAAGGCGGAATATGAGGAATACCTGCGTCGTTACCCGAGCGGCCCCGCTGCCGACCGGGTGCGCACGCGGCTGAGAATTCTCCGGGCAGCGACAGCGCCGGAGCGAGGCAATGGGGCCGATTCGTCCGCCCAAGCAAACCAAGGTTGGAATATTTCGGGGGGAGCGACGCAGCTCTACCGGCGCGATACATTCGAGTCCTCTCTGGGAGGGTCGCTACCCACGAAACAACCCTCGATGGTCGTGGAGAACGCGATCTTCACCGACACCGACGTGTTTGCCCGACATACGGGCGAGCGCCTGGATTTCTCCTTCCGCCTCAATGCAGGACTCGAAGAGAACTTTCTGCGCGACAAGGCGCTGGCGGTCGGCGAGCCCAACCTAGACAACCGCGTGCGCGTCACGACTGCATTCTTCGATCTCGACGACAAACTCACAGGACTGCGCGCCAGGATCGGCCGGCAGACCGCAACGAGCGACGGCATCTTCGGCACTTTCGATGGCGCGATGCTGCAGTATCAGCTCGAGCCCGGGTGGGCGCTGCGTGGCACGGTGGGCAGCCCGATTCTCAATGCCCAGGACAATCTCGATACACGGCGGCGCTTCGAAACGCTGGCCCTCGATTACGGCCCGGAGTTGGCGCATTGGAACTCGAGTTTCTATGTCACACAGGAGACCCTGGCGGGCTTGCGTGATCGGCAGGCCGTGGGCACGGAGTGGCAATACTTCGTCCCGGGCCGCTCGGTGGTGAGTTACGTCGACTATGACACCCAGTACCACTCACTCAACGCCGCGGTCCTTCTCGGCACGATACAACTGCCCGACCGTTGGTTGCTCACCGTCGATCTGGAACGTCGCAACGCGCCCCTGCTGACGACCGAGAACGCCCTGATCGGGCAGGTCGGGATCGGTACCCTGCCGCAGCTCGAACAGACCTATTCCCAACAACAAATCTTCCAGCTCGCCAAAGACCGCACCCCGATGCTTTCGACTTATAGCGTCTCAGCCATGAAACAGCTCGGCGAGCGCTTCCAGGTGATGTTTGATGTATTCGTCACCAAGGAGTCAGCGACACCGGCCTCGGGGGGTGTGGAGGCGATCCCCGGCACGCAGGGCAACGATATCTCCTACCAGGCGCAGCTCTTCGGCACCGGGTTGCTGAGCAACGCGGACTTTCACCAACTCGTCCTGCGCTACGACCACCTGCCCACCGCGGACTCGACCGGAGTGGACTACATCGCCCGCTACCCGATCTGGGGGGCGTGGCGCATTGGGCCGCGGTTCCTGGTGCAACGGATCGTGAATGACTCGGGGCCGATTCAATACGTCTACAATCCTTATGCGCACGCGGACTGGCAACGCCGTGGAAGAATGGTCGAAATCGAGGCCGGCACCGAAATCGGCCGCAACCCAGACGTGCTGCAGATCGGCAACACGACCCGCCTGTTCGTCAGCATTGGCTACCGGGTAAATTTCTGACATGCGCCAGGGCGTAAAACATCTGTGCCTGACACTCCTGGCCCTCGCACTGGCCGGGTGTACTTTCCCCGCCCCTCGCCCGCCCGAATACCTGGATTCAGAAACGGCCGCTCTCGTCACAACCGTCACCTCGCCGATCGTCTTCGCCCGCGCTCATCTCGACGTTGCGTCCAACGCCAGACAATACGCCACCGTCGCAGCCGTCAGCGTCAATCGCTCCGGCCACTACGAATACGTACTGTTGGTTTATCTCTGGTCGACAGTGGATCCGCGTCTCGGCATCGACCGACACCCGGGACAGAACGTGATCCTACTCGCGGACGACCGCGCTATCCGACTCGTGAGGGATAGTCGAAGCATGCACGAAGTGGGCATCTCGACGCCGCTACATGCCCCTGAGCACATGCGCGGCCAACCGCGCATTTACCGCACTGACCGGGAAACCCTGCAGTTCCTGTCGGGAGCACGGCGAGTGCGGCTACTACTCGAAGGTGACGAAGACCCGCGGCCCTTCGATGTCTGGACCGACGGACGCCGCGCCCTCGCGCAGTTCGCGTCCGCCCACTAACCCGGCCTAGCGATTGATCGAATCGATCGCCCGCTTGTCGACCGCCAACGCCGCCTCGTGCAGAGCCTCCGACAATGTCGGATGCGCATGAATCGTGCGCTGCAGGTCCTCGCTGCTGGCGGAGTACTCCATCGCGAGCACCGCCTCGGCGATGAGCTCTCCCGCCATCGGCCCGATGATGTGCACGCCGAGAATCTCGTCGTCATCCTTGGCCGCAATCACCTTGGCAAAGCCCTGCGCCTGTTCCATAGCGCGTGCGCGACCGCTGGCCAGGAAGGGGAAAACACCCACTTTGTACGCCTTGCCCTGCGCCTTCACCTGCTCCTCGGTGAGGCCCACCCAGGCAATCTCAGGCGCCGTGTAGACGACCGACGGAACCGTCTTGTAGTTCACCTCGGCAAAGTTGCCTGCGATGAGATCGGCAACCATGACACCTTCTTCTTTACCCTTGTGCGCCAGCATCGGACCCCGGACGCAATCGCCAACGGCCCAGATCCCTTCCGCACCGGTCTTACACTGGTGGTCAACCTTGATGAAGCCACGCTCGTCCAATTCCACGCCGGTCTCGGGACCCAACAGGTCCTTCGTGTAGGGACGCCGGCCGACGGCGACGACGAGTCGGTCGACCGTGAGCTTCTGCTCGCCCTTCGCATCGGTGTAGGTGACGTCGACGGCTTCGCCCGTCACCTTCGCTCCAGTCACTTTCGCACCCAGCCGGATATCCATGCCGAGCTTTTTGAAATGACGCAGGGCCTCTTTCCCAACTTGCCCGTCAGCCACCGCGAGAAAGTCCGGCAGTGCTTCCAGCATGACGACTTCGCTTCCAAGTCGACGCCACACACTTCCCAGCTCCAGGCCAATTACGCCGGCGCCAATGACACCCAGACGCTTGGGCACGGCCGGAAATTCCAACGCGCCCCAGGAATCGACGATGTGCGGCGACTGGAACGGGGCCGAGCGCAGCTCAATGGGAGCGGAGCCGGACGCGAGAATGATGTTCTTGGCGGTGAGCTCACGGCGCGTGCCATCGTGCGCGACGAACTCCACGTGATGACCGGACAGCAGTTTGCCGTGACCCTGCAACGGGGTGACGCCAGCCGCCTTGAAGAGCGCGAGGATGCCCTGGGTCATGGTCTTGACGATGCCCGCTTTGCGCTTCTGCATCTGCCCAACGTCCATGGTGACGTCCGGCGCCTTGATCCCGTGTGCAGCGAATTCCTCGTGAGCGCGGTGATAAAGCTCAGTCGACTCCAGCAGCGCCTTGGAGGGAATGCACCCCGCGTTCAGGCACGTGCCGCCAAAGGCGCAGATGCCGTCGGGATTCTTCCACTCGTCGATACAGGCGACGCTGAGTTTGTTCTGCCCGGCACGGATCGCGGCGGGATAGCCCGCGGGACCGCCGCCGATGACAATGACATCGAAAGAGTCGGACATGGAGAGCTCCACTGGAGACTGCTTTTGTTGATTATGGGGACGAAGTCAGGCGCGGCAAGTTGCGGCTCAACCGGCCGCCGGTCGGCGTGCTCGCGAAAAGCGCCGCAGCCTGCGCGGCCCGGGCGCTTTTCGCCAATTGATTATACGCCGAGCAGCATCCGGCCCGGATCCTCGAGCGACTCCTTCACGGTCACGAGGAACTGCACCGCTTCGCGGCCATCGATGAGCCGGTGATCGTAGGTCACCGCCAAGTACATCATCGGTCGGGCGACAATCTGCCCATTGACGACCATCGGCCGCTCCTGGGTCTTGTGCATGCCGAGAATCGCGCTCTGCGGAGCATTGACGATCGGCGTCGACATGAGCGAGCCGAACACACCGCCGTTAGTGATGGTGAACGTACCGCCCGTGAGGTCCTCGATCGCGATCGTGCCTTCGCGCGCCTTCTTAGCGTAATTCCCGATTTCCTTCTCAATCGTCGCGAAGCTCTTCACGTCCGCATCGCGCACGATCGGAACCATCAACCCGCGCTCCGTCGAAACGGCGACACCGATGTCGTAGTACTCGTGATAGATCACGTCGGTGCCGTCGATCGAGGCATTGACGGCCGGAAACTTCTTCAGCGCCTCAATCGAGGCCTTCACGAAGAAAGACATGAAGCCGAGCTTCACGCCGTGGTCCTTCTCGAAACGATCTTTGTAGCGATTGCGAAGCTCCATCACCGCCGTCATGTCCACTTCGTTGAAAGAAGTGAGCAAAGCCTGTGTGGACTGTGCTTCGACCAACCGCTGCGCAATACGCTGGCGCAGCCGCGTCATCGGCACGCGTTGCTCGGTGCGAGATCCCGCAGCCGGACGCGCCGTGGGCGCCGACGGCGCGGAAGCGGGAGCACGCGCAGCCGGTGCGGACACGGGCGCAGGAGGCTCCGCTCTGTCAGTAACCGGCGTTGGCTTCTTGCCGAGGAAATCGACGACGTCAGACTTCGTCAGCCGGCCGTCCTTACCGGAGGCCGGAATGGCACCCGGATCGAGCTTGTTCTCTTCAACGAGTCGGCGAACCGAAGGGCTCAGTTTCCCCGCAGCTTCCGCGTTGACGGCGCCGCCACCGTGCCCGTTGCCCGCCCCCGCAGCGGCCGACGCGCTCGCGCCCGACTGCGACACGGTTGCAGGCCCAGCGGTCTTGGCAGCGGTGGCCGACGCCCCGGTCGCGGACGCCGCGCTCGCCGAAGCAGCACTGGCCGCACCCGCGGCAGGTTTGTCTCCCGCCGACGCACCGGCGGAAACGCCCTCTTCAATGATCGCCAGCAACTGACCGCTGGTCACCACTGTGCCGCTCTGAATCTTGATCTCCCGCACCACCCCGTTGGCTGGTGCCGGCACTTCGAGAACGACCTTATCCGTCTCCAGGTCCGCGAGATTCTCGTCGCGCTTGATGGCGTCGCCCGGCTGCTTGTGCCAGGCAACGAGCGTGGCGTCTGCCACCGATTCGGGCAGTTGGGGAACCCGGATTTCAATCGTCATGAGCTCTTTCTCAATGGGGTCGGCGACACGGCGCTAGCGGCCGGGGTCGCCGCGATGGCGCCAGAGCCGGTGAGCCGGGTGGTCTCCCTCGCGGAATCTTCGGTGGCGGTTGCGTGCAGCGCCGCGTGGATCAACGCGGTCTGCTCGGCTTCGTGGATCTTACTAATGCCGGTCGCCGGCGCGGCGGCCGGAGCGCGACCCGCGTACAGGACCTGGCGTCGCCCACCGAGCGCCTCCTGGAGGCGGTGGCGAATCTGGTACCAGGCACCCTGGTTCTGCGGCTCTTCCTGACACCACACGACCTCACGGGCATTCGGATACCGGGTCAGGGCCGCCTCGTATTCCTCACTCGGGAAGGGGTAAAGCTGCTCGACACGCACGAGCGCGACGTCGCGCAGGTTGTCCTTGCGTCGGGCCTTCAACAGGTCGAAGTAAACCTTCCCGCTACAGAAGACGACACGCCGCACCTGCGCGGGCGGAAGATCGTCAACCTCGTCGATGATGCGCGCGAAGCTGCCCTGCGTGAGGTCCTCCAGCGACGACACAGACATGTCGTTGCGGAGCAGGCTTTTCGGCATCATCACGATGAGCGGCTTACGGAACGGCTGCAGCATCTGACGGCGGAGCATGTGAAACATCTGCGCCGGGGTCGAAGGCACGCACACCTGCATGTTCGACTCGGCACACAACTGCAGAAAGCGCTCGAGACGCGCGGAGGAATGCTCCGGCCCCGCCCCTTCATAACCGTGCGGGAGGAATAGAGCGAGTCCGCAGAACCGCTCCCACTTCGCTTCACCCGAGCTGATGAACTGGTCGATGATGACCTGGGCGCCGTTGGCGAAGTCGCCGTACTGGCCCTCCCAGATCACCAGGGCATTGGGCTCGGTCGTGGAGTATCCGTACTCGAAGCCCATGACGGCCTCTTCGGAGAGCACGGAATCGATGATCTGTACCCGCGGCTGATGATCCGCGATGTGTTGTAGCGGGACATACGTGGCGTCGCTGTTCTGCTCGTGCAAAACAGCGTGGCGATGAAAGAATGTACCGCGTCCGCTGTCCTGTCCCGAGATCCGGACGGAAAAGCCGTTCTCAATGACAGCTGCGTAGGCCAGCGTCTCGGCACAGCCCCAGTCCAGAGGCATTTCCCCGGCCAGCATCTTCTTGCGGTTGGTGATGACCTGCGCAACGCGAGGGTGCAGGTTGAAACCCGCCGGAATGCTGACGATGCGCTCACCCAACGACTTCAAGCGGCGCATTTCCACACCCGTCTGCACCCGTTCGGTCCAGTCGGTCTGCGAGTACGTGCTCCAGTCAACCGTGTACTTGTTGCCGATCATGCCGAGGGAAGCACGCGCCTGCGGCCGCGCCTCGTCGAGACCGTTCCGATACTGCTCGACCATGCCCGTGGCATCGGCCTCGGACAAGATGCCTTCGGCGACGAGCTTGTCCGCGTAAATCTTGCGAGCCGTCGGATGCTGACGAATGACCCGATACATACCGGGCTGTGTCGCGGCAGGCTCGTCAGCCTCGTTATGACCATGGCGCCGATAGCACACGAGGTCGATCACGACGTCCTTGCGGAAACGCATACGATATTTGAGCGCAAGGCGCGTCACAAACACGACAGCTTCAGGGTCGTCGGCGTTGACGTGGAAGATCGGCGCTTCGAGCATCTTCGCAACGTCGCTGCAATAGATCGTCGAGCGCGCGTCGCGCGGCTCCGAAGTCGTGAAGCCAACCTGGTTGTTGATGATGACGTGAACGGTGCCGCCGGTGTAGTAGCCGCGCGCCTGCGAAAGCTGCAGCGTCTCCATCACGACGCCCTGCCCGGCGAACGAAGCATCGCCGTGCACGAGCAAGGGCAACACACGATCACCCAACTCATCACCGCGCCGCTCCTGCCGCGCGCGGACCGACCCTTCTACTACCGGATCGACAACCTCGAGGTGCGACGGATTGAACGCCAGCACTGTATGTACGTTGCCGCTGGCAGTGCGCAGATCGGCGGAGAAGCCCTTATGGTACTTCACGTCGCCCGAGCCCTTCAGATGGCTCAGGTCGTATTTCCCCTCGAATTCGGAGAACAACACTGAAGGCGATTTGCCGAGCAGGTTCACCAACACGTTGAGACGGCCACGGTGGGCCATGCCGATGACGACTTCTTCGATTCTGGCCGAGCCACTCTGTTGAATGAGGTCGTCCATGAGGGGCACGAACGCGTCGCCGCCCTCGAGAGAGAATCGCTTCTGCCCGACGTACTTCGTATGGAGATAGCGTTCCAGACCCTCGGCGGCGGTGAGCTGCCACAGGATGTTGCGGCGCTCTTCCGTACTGAAGCGATGCTCCAGGCGACCGGACTGGAACAGGTCCTGCAGCCAGAGGCGCTCATCGGAGTCCGACACATGCGCGAATTCAGCGCCGATCGGTCCGGCATAGATGAACTCGAGCTGGGCCAGGATCTCGCGGAGCTTCATCCGCTTCGGCACCGCCTCGGTGCGGCTGCCGGTGAAGAACTCGGTCTCCAGGTCGGCCGATGACAGGCCGAAGTACTCCAGATCGAGTACGTGCGGCCGCGGCCGTTGCATCAGGGCCAACGGGTCGACCCGCGCCAGCAGATGGCCGCGATTCGTCCAGATTTGGACGAGGCGCGACACCGCGGCCTGCTTCGAGCTGGCCGCCCCACCCGTTCCCGGGTCGGATGGCTTCGGCACCGCAGCAGCGGTACGAGGCTCCTGAGCGCGTGCCGCGATCCCCGCCTGAACGGGGCCGTGCGACCGCTCGCCGGTCGCCGGCGGAGCGAGACGCTCAAAGTAAGTACGCCAACGCTCTTCTACGCTCGCGGGGTCGCGAAGATACTGCTCGTAGAGGGCGTCGAGGAAATCGGCGTTACCGCCGTAGAGAGGTGTGGGTTCAAGCATGCTAGGCAAGCAAACAGCGAAGCGCTAGTTTAACGGAATGAGGCCCGCGAGGAAACGCGAATGGCGCGGGACGCGTAGTCCTGAGCTTGCGCTAGTGTGACGCGAATACCGGTTCCGTTTATAAAACCCAGTTCAGGAAGGCAGCGCCTCCTGAAGCAACCGGAATTCATAGACCAGTAACACGCCATAGCCCAAAAGCACCGTATAGAGCAGCAGGCTCACCGGGACGCGGCCGAAAACCTTCATTCGGGCAAGTATCGTCAGCAGCACGACACCACCGGCGGTCAGCCCGATCTTCACCATCGCGAAAGCCAGCGCCGAGCCGCCCACCAGCGGCGCCATCAGAGGATTCACCTCGTAGGCGCCATGGTCGATCAGCGTCAGCGTCAGAAACGCGTCGACACACGAGAACAGCACGATCAGCATCGCCACGGCGAGCCACTGCGGGTCATGCCAGTCAACGCCGGCTACCCTGCGCTCGCCATCGCGCCGTGAGCCACGCCGTCGCGGGTTGAAGCTTCCGTAAAACAGGGCTCTAAGGGATTGCTTACGACGATCCGACCCACCACGACGATCCATCGAATCGTCCTCGGGTGTGGCCGTCCCCTGGCCTTGGGAATCAATGGGCATTGATTTAACTTTTTCCAGTATTTAAAGGCTCCCCAGCGCTCATTGTAGCGGTGCGGCATCGGGAAGGCGGCGGCCAGAACGTGACGGAGATCACACAAGCGCGGCGACTGTCGGGAGCCGACGACAACGGGGCGGGAACCGGGGTTCCTGAGGAGCCGTTAGAGGCGCAGGGGCTACCCTCATATTGAGCTGAGCGGGTTCCGGCGTACCATCGTGCGCCCCACGCCCGGGGGCGACTGGCCGGAAAGGTTGACTCATGAGCATGCCACTGTGGTCGTGGTTGCTTCCCGTCGTGGCTGTGGTGTTGCTGGTGGCCGGATTGCTGGTCCCGGTGGGCACGGTGTTGGCATTCTTATGTGCCGCGGCGCTGATCGGCGCCGTTATCGCGGCCGTACATCATGCAGAAGTCGTAGCGCATCGACTCGGGGAGCCGTTCGGTACCCTCGTGCTGACGGCGTCGATCACGATCATTGAAGTCGCGCTCATTGTGACGCTGATGTTAAGTGGCGGAGCGGATAAAGCCTCCCTGCCCCGTGACACCATCTTTTCGGCGATCATGATCATCTGCAACGCCGTCGTCGGCCTGTGCCTCCTGATCGGCGGACTACGGCATCACGAACAGTCTTTCCACGTCATGGGTGCCAACACTGCGCTGGCCACCTTGATTGCGTTGAGCACGCTGACGCTTGTGTTTCCCGCGTTTACCACTAGCTCCGCGGGCCTCACCTACACGACCGCACAGCTAACCTTCGCGGCGCTGGCATCCCTGGTGCTCTGGGGCGCCTTCGTATTCATTCAGACCGTACGCCATCGTGATTATTTCCTGCCGGTGGATAACGCCTCGGACGAGGAGACCCACGCCCCACCCCCGTCGGCTCGGCTCGCGTGGGCGAGCTTCGGGCTGCTGTTCGTCGCGTTGGTGTCGGTGGTCGGGCTGTCGAAGGTGATCTCGCACAACATCGAAGATGCCCTGGACAGCGCAGGCGCGCCCAAGACCGTACTGGGCATCATCATCGCGATGTTGGTGCTGCTGCCGGAGACTTGGGCAGCCGCGCGCGCGGCGCATGCGAATCGGCTGCAGACGAGCCTGAATCTGGCGCTGGGCTCTGCCCTGTCGAGCATCGGACTGACGATTCCAGCAGTGGCGCTGACGGCCACCATGGCCGGCCTGCCCCTGGTGCTCGGACTCGAGCCCAAGGAACTGGTACTGTTGGTGCTGACCTTCCTGGTCACCTCGATCACGCTGGTATCGGGCCGCACCCACGTTCTGCTGGGTGCGGTCCATATCGTGATCTTCGCGGCTTTCCTTTTTTTGGCTTTCGTGCCGTAGGCACGCGCCGGCTGCTCGCCGAGCGCTATCAGCCTCGGGCCGCCTTCTTCTCACGCTTGGCCGCGCGCTTCTCTTCCAGAGACTTCGCCGGCTTTTTCTTCTGTTCCTTCTTTTTGTCTAACCCTTTGCCCATGTTGCTCTCCTGATCAACGCCGCCCCGCGGCGCCTTCGACATGAACAATACCCCACCATAATGGCACCTGTCTCCTAACCCTCCGCACTCAGTGCGATGGCGGTGCGAACGAACTCCTCGTGCGCGCTGATCCGGAAGTCGGCCAGTACCGCCGAACGGATGCGCCGCGACTGGTCGATGAGGTAGGTCCCGCGCCGCACCCCAAAACCCAGCGGGCCCATGACGTCGTACATTTTCACGACCACCTTTTCGGTGTCCGACAGGAGCGTGAACGGCAGTTTGTATTTCTCGCGGAATTTCTGATGGGTCTCGGGACTCTGCGGGCTCACCCCGGCGACCTCGAGACCGGCGCCTTGAATGGCTTCGTGCAGGTCGCGGATGGAGCACGCTTCCTTGGTGCAGCCCGGCGTGAAGTCGGCTGGATAAAAATACAGGATCAGCGGCCCCCGCCGTAGCAGCGTGCTCAGCGACCGGGGCTCTCCCGTGTGATCCGGCAAAGTAAATTCTGGTGCTCGACCACCCAAATCCAGCATGCCCCGACTCCCCACTAGCGCCGCAACGCGTCTTTGGTCCCGATCATAGCCGCCCGCCACGATCAGGTGTGACCCTCCGGACGAGGGGGTGGCGGCGTAGTACCCGGGACTAAGGAAGGAGTGGCGTCCCCGGCCGGAATTGAACCGGCGACCCCTCGCTTAGGAGGCGAGTGCTCTATCCGCTGAGCTACGGGGACGACGATTTCGACCCGGGGAAATTGGTGGAGCGGAAGGGGATCGAACCCTCGACCTTCGCATTGCGAACGCGACGCTCTCCCAACTGAGCTACCGCCCCACGACAAGGGCGGCGATTCTAGCCAGCGCGATCCGGGACGTCCAATGGAGTTTTGTGGTGCGCGTCTCGACCTGTACCCATTCAATTAATCAGCCGCAAGACACTGGCGCGTCCGAACGTCGGGATGCTCACCACGTACAGAGTATCGTGCTCTTTCTCCGTCACAGGTCCGACCTCGATACCAGTCAGTTCCTGAACGAGTTGCGGCACGTTATTTCCATTGCCCACGAACAGGACCGATTCTTTATCGTGTCCTCGCGTCAGGCGAGTCGCCATCGCGCCAACGTCGCCACTCGGAATCACAACCGGCCGTTTACCGAGACGGTCAGCGAGAGGTGTGATTACCTGCTGCGCATGGCGTGCATCACTCACGTAGATGGCGTCGATACGCCCCACCCCCGTCTTCTCACCAAGCATCTCAGCGAGCCTCTCCGCGCGCTGCTCGCCATCGGGCGAAAGAGGTGGATCATCAATAGTGCCGGCCTCCTTCTCAACCGGACGCACGAGCACCACCACAGTGATCGTGGCAGAGCGATAAATAACGAAAGCCACGAAGAGCGCAAAAACGACCGCCAGCATGGTGAGCCAGACGGGTGCGAGAAACGGGCGGCGGTGACGGGTTACGGCAGGAGCTTCCATCGCGCAATGATAGCAAGCCCCTACCCAACAACCGCAAACAATCAACTAGCCGAACTGAAACCCTGAGATCGGCTTCCCGAGCAGCGGCTCGCTGTAGGTGCGCCGCCCGCGATCCTCACCTGCGGCACCCGCTGCAACCATGAGGGGAATCAGGTGTTCGGGGCGGGGATGCGCGGCACGAGCGCCGGGCGCTTGATGCCATGCCGCGAGCTTGCGTTCGCGCGCCGCGGAATCCGAGTCGGTCACCGCGTCATTCAGCCAGCTATCGAAGTCTGTCGCGGCACGCAGAGCGCGCGGATCACTACTGTAGAGGTCGCGCAGATTGTGATAGCTCATACCGCTGCCAACAATCAGAACACCCTCATCGCGCAACGGCGCCAGGGCGCGGCCCAGACTCAAGTGAGTCGCCGCATCCAGATTACGATTCAACGACATCTGCACCATCGGCACATCCGCATCCGGATAGACGAGCTTGAAGGGAATGAAGACGCCGTGATCGAGACCTCGCTCAGGCTCCTCGTCAGACGGAATCTCTGCCGCGGCGAGCAACTCTCGCACGCGCCGTGCGAGCGGTGGAGCACCCGCTACGGGATAAGCGAGGCGATACGTGTGCTCAGGGAAACCGTAGTAATCGAATAGCAGCGGCGGCCGTGTCGCGGTGTTTACCGTCGGCCGTTCCGTTTCCCAATGCCCCGAGACGACGAGCACGCTGCTCGGCCGTGAGCCCAACGAGGCGTCGATACCTCGCAAATAGGCCGCCATCCCATCCCACAGATCCCGCGGCAATCCCGGCGGTGTATCCATGAAAAAGCATGGCCCTCCGCCGTGAGGAATATAGAGCGACGGCAGGCGACCCGAGGTTCGGCTCATAATTTGCGTCTCCTCATTTCCAGTCCCGTCGGAGCTCATTCAGTGTCACGTCTCATCATCCTCGCCGTGGCAAGCGTCGCGGCTGCGGCCGCGCAAGCAGCGCCGCCTAGTTTAAGACAATCCACGCCACGAAAAATCACTGTAGATGCGGCCGTGACCACGGGCGCCTTGCGTTCGCTCCAGGGTGTGGACGGTGCACCGGGCCCAGGTGGCCACAAGCCCGAAAACTTCACCTTCGGCGGTTGGAACATGAAGGACGACGTCGACGCCTCGGCGGGCTACCGGCGCGCCCGTATCGACCTCGTTCGCACCCATGACGGCTACGGTCCCGGCGACATCGATGCGAAATTCGAGAGCGCGGAGGCTCCGGGCGGCGCCCTCATTTCCGCCCGACGGGATGTGTTCACCCTTTTTCCCGATCCCGGCGCCGATCCCGACAACCCCGCGAGCTACCGCTTCGGACCCACGGACAAGCTCATCAGCTCGATCGAAAAGGTCGGTGCGCAGGTGCTGTTCCGTGTCGGCCGCAGCGAGGGCGCCGATCCCAGGCCGCCGGCCGACTTCGACCGTTACGCCGCGATCGTCAAGCACATCGTGCTCCACTACAACCAGGGCTGGGCAAATGGCTTCCACTATGGCATCCGCTACTGGGAGATCTGGAATGAGCCGGATCTCGGTAAGCTGTTCTGGACCGGTACCGCCCAACAATACTTCAGCCTGTACGGCAAGCTGGCCGGCGCCATAAAGTCAGCGGACCCCCAGGCGCTGGTCGGTGGACCGGCGATCGCCAAACCGAATGATGGCACGCCCTATCGCGACGAGTTCATGCGCGAGACCCGCGCGACCCATACGCCGCTCGACTTCTACTCCTGGCACTGGTACGCGACCGACTCGAACGATCCCCGCGACTTCAATCGTATCGCCGCGGACCTGCGCACCCGCTTGGACAACTACGGCCTCACCCGCACCCGATCCTTTCTAACAGAATGGAATTATGGACTCTCCGACCCGCCTCCCACCCCCCTCGTGCGCGCTAGCTTCGTGACGAGCGCCCTCATCTATATGCAGGACGCGCCAATCGATGCAGCGACTCTCTACCGCGCGGACAACGTGTTTGGCTCCGACGGTGCCACACCTGACAAGACGGGGCAGGCACTCATCGCACTCGGGCAGATGAAGACCACGCCAGCGCGCCTCAAGGTTGTTGGCGCAGACGCGGACGGCTTCGCGGTCGAGGCCGGACGATCCGGCGACGGACGGCTCGTGCGGATCCTCATCAGCAACTATCAGATCCCCGCGCAACTCCTCGGACGTCGCAAGGGCGACGACGTGTTGCATGTGCCGCCGGTCTTCGACGTGAGCCTGTTGTCGAGGCGCGAAGTCGACTACCACGATAACGGCGGCTTCGACCTCACGGTGCAGCATCTCCCCTCCGATCGCGCGTATGTCATCGAGCGCTGCCGTATTACCGCGCAGGATGATTTCAAGCCGGTCCGTACGATGATCGCCCCCGATGCCGCGATACACATCACCGAGACACTCCCACCCCCGGCAGTAGAGCTCATCACCGTGCGAGCGCTGGATCGGCAGGAGAAGCCCGGGGAGCGCGGGTCACCACAATGCGGTGCAACATAGAATCCGCACTTTTTTGGGTCGTTGGTCGAGGGCATCACAGGCTTAGCCGTAAACTCTCTGTACTCTAAACCCTGGGTAGGGTCGCGGAAACTCAGCGGGGAACGTTTAAATGCGGTCAGGCGGGCAAACCACCGTCATCCAGCGCGTGCTGGAACGGCGCGCTCAGCAGCCGCCGACTATCGAGGACGACACGTCCTCGACGATTGCCGTGATGCTGCGCTGTCTGCCCCCGCCGCGTGCCCTCCTCGCTGTCGGCGACCTCGCCCTATCCGATCAGATTCAAAGCCGCATTACGCCCGACGTTCTCGACTTCGAGATCGCCGACGACGATGGCACGGCCATCGACCTGTTCAAGACCGAATTCCGGCCCGTCGTACTGACGGACAGCCTGGAGTTGATTCGCCGCCTGCGCTCACAGCAAGCGGATCGCGCACCGTTCGTTCTCTTCATCTCCGAGCTCGATGAAGGCAGTGAGCGCGAAACCGGGCTCATCGCGGGCGCCGATGATTGCGTCGGGCGCCGCTCGCCGGAGACCGAACTGCGCGCGCGTGTTGGTGCCGCGCGCCGCATCGCCGAGCTCGAAGCGGTGCTCCGCATTGCGCTGATCGAAAATCGCAAGCTCTCCACGACAGACGACCTGACACGAGTGGCGAGTCGGCGCTTCTTCCGCAAACACTTTCCACGCGAGGTGGAGCGCGCCGCACGTTATGGCCGCGCGCTGTCGCTGATCCTTTGCGACATCGACTTCTTCAAGAACGTCAACGATACGCTCGGGCACGCCGGCGGCGACCAGGTGCTCGCACAATTCGGGGCCCGGCTGCAACAGTTTCTACGTCGCGGCGTCGACTGGGTAGCGCGCATCGGCGGCGAAGAGTTCGCCATCGTGTTGCCCGAGACCGGCTACGAGCCCGCACTCGAAACGGCGCGCAAGCTACGCGCCGGTATCGCAAACCAACCCTTCGATGTCCATGGCAAACAGTGCGCCGTCACCGCGAGCTTCGGGCTGTGCGGGCTCGACCGCGTGCCCGTCGGCGAGCGGAAGATTCCCGAGCACATGCTGAAGGTCGCCGACACCGCGCTCTATAAAAGCAAACACGCTGGGCGCAACCGCGTGACGGCCACCATCCTCCAGGAGACGCCGCCCGGCGCATCGAAAGGCAAATCCGCGCCGCTGGCGAAAAGTCGAGCAGACTGACGCAAGCCCTTGGAGCGACTGCGCTTTGCGCGCTGCAGGCACTTCTGCCCACAGGGTTATGCACAAACTCTGTGGATAAGTGAAGTCACCGGCGGCCCCGCCAGATTCCGCCAATGCAGTGGAAACCGGGCCGCGCTTGTGTGAGACTGCGGCCCTTCGCTCACTTCGCAGGCCCGCGGATGAAGAAGACAGGCAGCGAAATTGCGCCCGACGAATCAGAACAAAGCAAGGCCCCCCCAGCGGAGCCCGTGGAGCGCGCGCGATTGCAGGCGGATGTGGCTAAACAACGTGTGCGCATCGCGAAGGAAGAATTGAAGCGCGCGCGTAAGCGCTTGAAAGAAGCCAAGCGGGAAGCGAAACGCGCCCGCAAGCAAGCAGCGGCTACGCATAAGGAATGGAAGCAGGAACGGCGTGCCAGCAAAGACGCTGTTGCCAACAAACAGGCAGCGGGCGGCAAGGCGAAAAAATCCAAGCGCACCGTTGCCACGGCGAAGAAAAGCAAGCCGGCGATTAAAAAATCCCGCAAAGCAGTAGCACCGGCGCCGGCCGCCAAGACACCGGCACCGAAAAATAAGACCAAGGCGAAGGCAACGGTGAAGAGGGCCTCGGTACCGCGCGTGAAGCGCACGGTTGAGAAGTCCCGCAAGCAGACGAACGGGGCCGCACAAAATTCCAAGGCGGCTCCTGCCGACGAGACCCAAGCAGCCGAGTCATTCGCAACGACGCCGGCAGCCAATTCAGAAGAACTCGGTACACTGGACAGCGCGACGAATGGCGCTACGGTCGAACACGGGACCTGACGCGCACGCGATCTGAAGTTTTCTTTCGGAGAGTCGAGTATGCAAGATCAGCGAACCCGTGAAGACACGGCGCGCGAAGGCGCGGCAGCCCCTGGTACAAAAGCGCGGGTCGCTCCGTCGAGCTCCCGCATGCTCACGAGTTATATGTCTGACATCGAGCAACTGCTCGATGAGCAACAGTGGGAAGCCGCTTTGCGCGAGGCGTTGGATCTGCCGCAGCTCGCGGTCGCGTTGGGCGACCCGCAACTGAGTGTTTCCGCCGAGCGCCTGAAGGGCTGGTGCGATGAGTGGATTCGTCCGGAAGATCCCGATCGAAACGCGCGTGGCGCCGATTACGAGAGAGTTGGCGCGACAGTCATCGCGCGCGCCTCCGGAAACGACGGTGCAGCGGTTCCTTCGCTCGCTCTGAAGCGGCTTCGCCTGAGGCGGCTCGTGCGCACGCCACCGCGAGGATTCAACGCCGGTCGCAGCAGGAGTCTTCCTGCCGAAGGCATGAATGCAGTCGAGACCTGCAGCATCCTGGTCGAGGCGGCTCGTCGTTGGTACGCGCAGAACGCCGTACACGACAAAACAGTACAGGCGAATCTCGCGCGACTCGCGGTACTGCGCTGAGAGAGATCCGTTCCCGCCGACCGTAACCGAAGTCGCGGCCCACGCCGCGGCTTCCCTTAAACATTCCCGCCGCACCACTGTTGTGGCGCCCGCCTCACGCCCGTGCCCCAACACCGCGCGGGCGCTCCAAAAAAACACCTCTCCCCACCCTCACCGACTACCTGTCTGAATAGCCATTCAACGCCATTAAATGCGTTTTCATCCTATAAGTTAGATTATAATAAATAACTATCATATTGATATTAATGTTATTTACACCCACAATCCGTTAACCCTTGCATCGGCCCCAGCCTTGATGGAATATAGAAGCGTGGGGGGGCCCATACTATTGAGTGGCTATTCAATGCCCCAATCTGGCGGCGGTCTGAAAGCAACCTCAGGGTTACGTGCGGTGCGCGAACCGTTGCGTGTGGGCGTCATCCTGGCGGAGCACTTCACGCTCTCTGCGTTCGCCGTTTTCATTGACCACCTGCGCCTGGCCGCCGATGAAGGCGACCGCAGCCGGCCCCGGAACGTGCAATGGTCGATCATGGCGAGCCGGCAGGAATCGATACCCGCGAGCTGCGGGGTCATGATTGAGCCAACGACCCGCTTTCTGCCACCTGAAACCCTCGACTATGTCGTCATCATCGGCGGCCTCCTCCATGCGGGCCCACAGATCGACGACGCGACGACACGTTATCTGCGCGAAGTGGCCGAAACGCGTGTGCCGTTGATCGGCATCTGCACGGGGAGCTTCATCCTGTGCCGCGCCGGTCTCATGCACGGACGGCGCTCCTGTGTGAGCTGGTATCACTATCAGGATTTCCTCGAAGCCTTTCCGGGTCACGGCGTGGTGGCCGACCGCCTCTTCCTCGCCGACGGTCCGCGTATTACCTGCGCCGGCGGCGCGGGGGCCGCTGCTCTGGCCACGCATCTGATCGAGCGCCATCTTGGCTCGGCTGTCGCACAGAAGGCCAGCCAGGTGCTGTTGTTTGATAAGCCCCGCTTGGGAAGTGATGCGCAACCGCACCCGCCGATGTCGGAAACAGTGAGCGAGCCGCGCGTGCGGCGCGCGTTGCTCCTGATGGAGCAGAATTTAAATCGCCCCATCGCCATCGCGACAGTCGCGGACGAGCTCGGCATGTCAGTGCGGCAGCTCGAACGGCTCTGTCGCGAACACGTTGGCCTCGGGCCGGCCTCCCTGTATCGCCAGCTGCGCATGCGTTATGCGAACTGGCTGATCGAGAATACCGACAGGTCCGTGACGGAGATTGCGATCGAGGCCGGCTTCGCTGACTGCGCGCACTTCTCGCGGCAGTTCAAAGATGCTTACGGACTCTCGCCATCGACCCGGCGACTGCAACCCGATCGCCCCTTAAACGGCGACGCCGCGCGCGCGCGCGTCTTCGAGTAGGCGCAACCATAACAGGCGGATGGCGCGTCCGTTCAATCGAACTGACGGAGGCGTCGTATCTAATGCCAACAACCGGTCGTGAAACCGGATGCTGTTGACATGGTCTCGACGGCGAACTGGGGAAGGGTCAAGAATGAAATCAAAGGTCTCATACGCGGTGGCGGCCATATTGGGAGGCACGGCCTTTGCGGCGACCGCCGCCGAGCAGCCAGCGGCCGAGGAAAGCGACTCGATCGGCCTCGCCGAGGTCACCGTCACGGCGACACGGCGCTCGGAGAATATCCAGAACGTCCCGATTTCGATGCAGGCCATGACTGCCGAGACGTTGCAACAACTCAACGTCTCGACACTCGACGACTACATCAAGTTTCTGCCGAACGTGACGACGGCCAACAACGGTCCGGGCCAGAACGAAGTGTTCATGCGGGGCTTGAGCGCCGGCTCGCAACCCAGCCAGGGCAGCGCTTCCACCGGCTTGTGGCCGAACGTCGCCATTTACCTCGATAACCAATCGGGCCAACTGCCGAATCGCAACCTCGACATCTACGCTGCGGATCTGAATCGCATCGAGGTCCTTGAGGGTCCGCAGGGAACCCTGTTCGGATCCGGCGCCGAGGCTGGCGTGATCCGCTACATCACGAACGCGCCGAAGCTCGATGTGACCGAGGGGAGCATCAAGGCCGGCTACGGCGTAACCGCCCACGGCGATCCGAATTCCGACGTGACCGCGGTGTTGAACGTCCCGCTGATCCCCGACACCCTGGCGGTGCGCGCGGTGATCTACGACGACAAGCGCGGCGGCTACATCGACAACATGCCGGCGACCTTTACGCGCAAGAACACTGACATCGGTATCCACTACGCGCAATATGCCGCCTCGCCCAGCGGATCGTGCCCGGATGGCTTACCCAATGCAGGCTTTTGCGTGCCTCCGGGTAGCCCGAGCATCAATAACAACGCCATCACCGGAAGAGCCATCAACCCGGTCACCTACCAGGGTATCCGCGCCGAGGTGCTGTACAAGTTCAATGAAGACTGGGACTTCCTGTTCACCCAGTCCTACCAGGACATGCACTCGCAGGGCGTGTTCTACCAACAGCCCAATGCTTCGGATGGCGCGGCACTGAATCCGCTCGAAGTCACGTTGTTCAACAGCGCCTTCGACAGGGATAAGTTCGAGAGCACTTCGTGGACATTGAACGGCAAGTTCGGCCCGGTGAAGGCGGTTTACACCGGTGGCTACCTCGTGCGCAACGTCGAGCAGGTTGGCGACTACACGAATTACGCACGCGGCGTGTACGCGGACTACTACCAATGCTTCGGGCCGACCGTTGGCGATCCGAACCTCAAGCCAACCTGCTTCTCCCCGAGCTCCACCTGGTTCGAGAACGAGCGCAACACTCACCAGCAGCACGAGCTGCGCTTCAGCACGCCGGACGACTGGCGCCTGCGCGCGATCGCCGGTGCCTTCTGGGAAGCCAACACCCTGTTCGACCAGGGCGGCTGGAACTACAAGACCGTTCCTTCGTGCACCACGAACGATCCGGCGGGCACGGGTGGCAATAGCGGTTGCTTCGCGGACATCGGCACCGCGCCGGGCGCGACCGTCGTCAACCCTGGCGTGCACGGCGCCCCGACCTCCTTCTACCAGGACACGGTGCGTGAGACGAAGCAAACGGCCTTCTTCGCCTCGATCGACTACGACATCATTCCGAAGGTATTGACGATCACCGCCGGAACGCGGCATTTCAGCTTTCAGAACTCCTCGGCGGGCAGTGTCTCCGGCAGCTTCTTCTGCTTCGAGGGTGGCGTACCGCCTGGCGGCTGTCTCAACGACAACTACAACCTGAACGCCCAGAATCTCCACAACACCGAGTCCGGCTTCAAGAGCCGCGGCAACCTGACATGGCACATCGCGCCGGACCTAATGGTGTACTACACGTTCTCCCAAGGGTTCCGCCCCGGTGGCTTCAACCAGAACGGCGGCACGACGCACGCCCCTGACAGCACCGGTACGCCGCAGTACCTGATCCCCAGCTCCTACCAGTCGGACAAGTTGACCAACAACGAAATCGGCTGGAAAACGGAGTTCTTCAATCACCGCCTGCAATGGAATGGCGCCATCTACCGGGAGAACTGGGACAACGTCCAGGTCGCCTTCTTCGATCCCGGCCTGGTCGGCAACATCTTTTACAACACCAACGGCCAGAACTTCCTCATCAAGGGTATCGAGACGTCCTTGGTGGCTCGCGTCGTCAGTGGATTGACGGTGCAGGGAGCAGCCTCGTGGAATCAAAGCCGCCAGACGAATTCCCCCGTCCTGGTCGACAACAATCCCGCGAACCCCAACCACGGCCAGCCGATCACCCAGAGTTGCCTGGCCGACGGCACCGGTTGCTCGCCGATCACCAACCCGTTCGGCCCCGTCGGCTCCCCGAGCGCCAACGCCCCCCCGATGCAGTTCAGCGCGCGCGCCCGCTACGAGTGGGCCATGGCCAGCTATGTGCCGTTCGTTCAAGTCGGCCTCACCCACACCGGTCATTCGTTCACGCAGGCGGGCTCGAATCCGACGATCGCGGAAGCAGGAGGGATCAGCACCGGCCGGCTGCGGTTCGAGAATCCGGCTTACACGACCGTGGATGCGTCGATCGGCGTCTCGAAGGACAGCTGGTACGTGAACCTGTTCGGCGAGAACCTCAGCAACTCGAACGCCAGCACGTTCGTCAGCACGGATCAGTTCATCGTCGCGCAGACGCCGCTGCGGCCGCGCGTGCTGGGCGCGCAGTTCGGCTACAAGTTCTGAAACAGTGAAGCGGAGCGCTACCGCTGGGAGCTTTCCCAGCGGGGCGCGACGTAGAACGGGGCGCTCGACTCCGGCAGGAGCGCCTTACCCAGGATGTGATCCGCCGCCTTTTCCGCGATCATGATAGTCGGCGCGTTGAGATTGCCGTTGGTGATTGACGGCATGATCGACGAGTCGACGATGCGGAGCGATTCGATCCCACGCACCCGTGTCTGTGAGTCGACGACCGCCAGCGGATCGTCGTCGCGACCCATCTTGCAAGTGCAGGACGGGTGATACGCGGTCTCAACGTGTTTGCGGATGAATGCGTCGATCTGTTCGTCCGTTTGCACATCCGCGCCGGGTTGCATCTCGCGCGCGTGATAGCGAGCGAACGCCGGCTGTCCAAAGATCTCGCGAGTCAGTCTCACACAGGCCCGCATCTCCGACCAATCGTCCGGATGCGACATGTAGTTGAAAAAGAGCTTCGGGTGATCCAACGGATTGGCGGAGGCGAGACGAACCCATCCCCTGCTCTTCGAGCGCATGGGGCCCACGTGCGCCTGAAAACCGTGCTCGCGCGCTAGTGATGAGCCGTCGTAATTCACAGCCATCGGCAGGAAATGGAATTGGATGTCGGGATAGCGCACGCCGGCGCGACTACGGATGAACCCACCAGTCTCGAAGTGGTTGGTCGAGCCCAGTCCATTCTTCGCCAGAATCCAGCGCGCCCCGATGAGCGCCTTGCGGAACGGCGTCATGTGCGTGAACAACGTGACCGGTTCCTTGCTGGCTATCTGGAAGTAGAACTCCAGGTGGTCCTGAAGATTCTCGCCAACCCCCGGTAATTCATGGACCATCGCAATGCCGTGATCCAAGAGTTCGACGGCCGGGCCGACACCGGAAAGCTTCAGCAGTTGCGGCGAATTCACCGGGCCCCCGCTGAGGATCACTTCACGCCGCGCGCGGGCGACCTGGTCCGAATCTCCACGACGATAGCGAACGCCTATCGCCCGCCGGCGCTCGAAAAGGATCTTCGTCGCCAGTGCGTGGGTCCGCACGGTCAGATTGCTTCTAACCATCGCCGGTCGCAGATACCCGTTGGCGGCGCTACAACGGCGCCCTCCTCCAACGGTCATATCCATGCGACCCAGGCCTTCCTGCTGAAAGCCGTTCATATCCTCCGTGAGGGGATAGCCCGCCTCGCGACCGGCGGCCAGCCAGGCTTCGTGGAGCGGATTCGTCAATAACCCGCGTTGGGTGGCAAGCATTCCGTCGGCGCCGTGATACTCGTCACCACCGCCGGCACGCCGCTCCGCTCGCTTGAAATACGGCAGAACGTTGCGATAACCCCAACCCGCCGCGCCTTCGGATTCCCAGCGCTCGAAATCAAATGCATTGCCACGAACGTACACCAGGCCGTTGATCGACGAGGAGCCGCCGAGCACCCTGCCCCGCGGTGTAAAAATGCGGCGGCCGCCGAGATTCGGTTCCGGCTCGCTGCGATACGGCCAGGTGTACTTGGGCATGTTCATTGGAATCGACAGCGCGGTCGGCATCTGGATGAACACCGACCGATCGGAGCCGCCGTACTCCAGCAGCAGCACCGTGTGCTTGCCATCCTCGGTGAGACGGTTGGCCAGCACGCAGCCCGCCGAGCCTGCGCCGACTATCACGTAATCGAATATTTCTTCGTTCAAGACTGGCTCGTCGCTCAAGAATCGTCCCGTCAGTACGGCGCGTCGATGTCGCCCATCGCGACATACACGCTCTTAAGTTGTGTGTAATGGTCGATCGCGGCACGCCCGTTCTCGCGCCCCAGTCCGGAAAGCTTCACCCCACCGAATGGCAGCTCGATCGGTGTGATGTTGTATTGATTGATCCAGCAGGTGCCGGCCTCGAGCTGGGCGATCACGCGATGCGCCCGCGTGAGGTCGTTCGTGAACACGCCCGCGGCGAGGCCGTAATCCGTGGCGTTCGCGCGGGCGATCACCTCCGCCTCATCGTCGAACTCCAGCACTGCCATGACGGGGCCGAAGATCTCCTCGCGGACGATCGCCATGTCATCGTGACAACCATCGAACACCGTGGGGGCCACGAAAAACCCGTTCGCCAGATCCGCGGTCGTCACACGGTGTCCGCCCGTGAGGACCCGGGCGCCCTCGGCACGGCCGCGAGCGATGTAGGCGAGCACTTTCTCCATGTGCGTCTGTGAGATCAACGAGCCGACCTGTGTCCGGGGGTCCATCGGATCGCCAATCCGCATCGCGTTCGTGCGCGCGACGACCCGCTCCAGAAAGGCCTCTTTGATCTTGCGATGAACGAAGACCCGTGTGCCGTTCGAGCAGACTTCGCCCGCGGAATAGAAATTTCCGAGCAGCGCGCCCGACACCGCGTTGTCGAGTCGTGCGTCGTCGAAGATGATCAGTGGCGACTTGCCACCGAGCTCGAGGGTCACATGTTTGAGAGACGGCGATGCCGCGGCCATGACGGCCTTGCCGGTGTTCACCGCGCCGGTGAGAGAAACCTTGTTGATTCCCGGATGCTGGGTGAGCAGACGACCCGTGTCGGCGAGTCCTTGCACGACCTGGAAGACGCCCTCGGGCACACCGGCCTCATTCAGAACCTCGCGCAAGCGGATGGCAGTCAGCGGAGTCAGGTCGGCCGGCTTGAAGATCATCGCGTTACCGCAGGCGAGCGCCGGTGCGGTCTTCCAACAGGCGATCTGTAGCGGATAGTTCCAGGCGCCGATGCCGGCGACCACACCGAGAGGCTCGCGCCTCGTGTAACCGAAAGCCTGTGGACCGAGGTCCAGATGCTCACCCGATAGCGTCGGCGCGACCCCGGCGTAGTATTCGAAGCAGTCGGCACCCGAGATGACGTCGACGACGCTCGTTTCCTGAATCGGCTTGCCGGTATCGCGAGTCTCGAGCTCGGCCAGCTCCTTGTTACGGGCACGCAGGATATCGGCGGCCCGCCGGAGGATCCGTCCGCGCTCCGTCCCCGTCATCGCAGCCCATTTCTTTTGAGCGACACGAGCCTTGGCGACGGCAGCGTCCACAGCGGCCGGCCCCGCCACCTCGATATGAGCCAACACTTCCCCGGTCGCCGGGTTGAGAGTCGCGAATGTCGCGCTTTTGCCGAACGGCTGCAGTTTTGACACAACACCGGCAGTCGCATCAGCCGACGGTACCAGGCCATCGAAGTGCGCGCTTTCTTTCAACCGACCGCTCACGAACGCGGTCAACAAAGCGCGCGCGCTCTCGCTGTCGGCTTCCTTCCAATCCGAAAGTGCGGCGCGTAGCCAGACGCCATCAATCATCGCCGCGATCATCGCCGCCAGGCTGCGCGCCTCGACCGCGGGCATCAGCTTCTGCAACGCATGGGAGAGATTCGATAGCATGCGGCGCTGATAAACCGTCTGTACCCGCTTCAAACCGTCGAGGTGCAGGACCTGGCCCCAGAACGCGAGCCATGCGGTTCCGGTGCGCTTATCGAATTCCTCCGCCGCCAGATTGGCATCGATGACCGCCTGGATGCGGCCGCGCGGAGTGTGGGCGGTCGCGAACCGCAACTTCACCCGCTCGCTGATGCGCCGCGAGAGCGTGCGGAAGGTCGCCTCCAACAGGCCGTCTTTGTCACCGAAGTAATGCGCGACCAGACCTGGTGAGACTCCCGCGCGACTTGCGATCTGTGCGAGAGTGCTACCGACGAAACCGACCTCGGCGAGACTGTCGATCGTGACGTCGATGAGCTGGCGGGTGCGGGCCTCCTCCACCTCATCCCGTGGCAGCGAGCCCAGGGCGGCTCCGGAAGGGATTGATTGTCTGTTCAACGTGACGCTCCGAAATGCGGCGGACGGGGTCGCGTCCGGGCTCTCCTGGTGCAGCGGTGGCGCGCCGATAGTTCTTTTGTCATCAGGTATTTGCCCCGGCCCGCACACGCTTGACAGACGCTGCATTAAACGGCTATTCAAGACAGCGCCGAGATGATGAAGTCACAGCTCGGGTGGGTCAAGTCCGACATTCAACTACAATGACAGGAGCGCGTATGGCGCCTGCGGGGTCGACCGGGTCTCACGAAATGGGGCGAGGAGGCGGGCGCACGGAGTCTATAGAACCCTATGCGGTGACCGCCCGCCTTCGCAGAGCGGCCCCACAGATAACGCTGGCGCGCGACGCGAAGCGAGCCGGGCGCCAAACCGTGCCGGCCCGCCTTCGCGGGGGCCTCTTCGCCCTTGTTGCGTTGCTCATGTGCGCGCTAGTGACCACCCCGCAGACGCGGGCGGCGGACTCGACGGGTGGCGACCGGCCCTCCTGCCAGGCCGTTCGACTTTCCGACGTCGGCTGGACCGACGTGACGGCGACGACCGCGACGCTCACCGTTTTGCTCAAGTCCCTGGGCTATCTGCCCCAGACGACCGTGCTGTCCGTGCCGGTCACCTACGCCTCGATGAAGAACAAGGACATCGATGCCTTCCTCGGTGATTGGATGCCAGCGCAGGAGGGCGATATCAAGCCCTTCCTCGCGGACGGCTCGGTGGAAGTCATCGGCGTCAACCTTCTCGGCGCCAAGTTCACCCTGGCCGTCCCGTCCTACACCTATGACATGGGCCTGCACGACTTCGCCGACATCCAGCACTTCGGCCCCCAGCTGAAAAACTCGATTTACGGCATCGAGCCCGGCAACGACGGCGACCGGCTCGTGCTCGGGATGATCAAGCAGAACCAGTTCGGCGTTGGCGATTTCAAGCTCGTCGAGTCCAGTGAGCAGGGCATGCTGGCGGAGGTCGAGCGGGCGATAAGCTCGAAGACGCCCATCGTCTTTCTCGCTTGGGACCCGCATCCCATGAACATGCGCTTCGACCTGCGTTACCTCACGGGTGGTGACTCGGTGTTTGGACCCAACTTTGGCGGTGCCACGGTCTATACGGTCTCCCGCGCCGGCTACTCGAACGAGTGCCCTAACGTAGCCCGCCTGTTGCGAAATCTGAAGTTCACGCCGCGTGGCGAGAGTCAGGTCATGGCAGCGATGTTGGATCAGCATCAACAGCCCGAAGCCGCCGCGGAAGCGTGGCTGCAAGCCAATCCGCGCGTCGTCGCGAGCTGGCTCTCAGGCGTCTACACCTTCGACGGCCGCCCCGCGCTGGACGCTGTGCGCCTGGGCAAGAGCGCTGGCGGCTGGAGCTTCGAACACTGGATCAGCGATCACAAGATCCCCGTTGGAGAGACCGTCGCGTCGCTGATCGACTATGTCAAAACGCACGGCCGCCTGTTTTTCGACGGCGTCTCGACCCTCATTCGCGGCAGTGTGAATGGTCTGACGTTCCTGTTGGTCGCGACTCCTTCCCCCGTGCTGATCGTGGCCATAGCCCTGCTCACCTGGGCTTTGCGACGCTCGTTCGCACTCGTGGTGTTCGTCACCGCGGCTCTGCTTTTCATCATGAACCAGGGTTATTGGATCCCGACCCTGGAGACGCTGTCGCTGGTCATCGCGGCGGCACTGGTGTCGGCCCTCCTGGGTGTCCCGCTCGGGATAGCGGCCGCCCATCGGCCAAGACTCTACTCGGCGCTGCGCCCGGTACTGGATCTCATGCAAACCCTACCTACATTCGTCTACCTGATTCCCACCCTGGTGTTGTTCGGCCTGGGTGTTGTCCCCGGGCTGATTTCCACGGTCATATTTGCGCTGCCGGCCCCGATCCGCCTCACGCAGCTCGGCATCAGCTCGGTGCCCAAGCCTCTGCTCGAAGCCGGTGAGGCTTTCGGCGCGACCAAGCTGCAGATGCTGTGGAAGGTCGAGCTGCCGAGCGCGGCTCCGACCATCATCGCCGGCATCACCCAATGCATCATGCTGAGTCTCTCGATGGTGGTGATCGCGGCACTCGTGGGTGCAGGCGGCCTCGGCGTCCCCGTCGTCCGCGCACTCAACACGGTACAGGTCGGCATGGGTTTCGAAGCGGGCTTCGTCATCGTCCTCCTCGCCATCATGCTCGACAGGATCAGTCGCCCCGCGGAAAAGGAGACTGGCACATGAGCGTCGCCCTCGAATTTCGCAGTGTGGATATCGTTTTCGGCGCCAAGGGCAACCGCCGCCTCAACGGCGCCATCCAACAGGCGCTCGCGGCGCTCGACGCCGGCGGCACGCGCACCGAGATCTCCGAGAAGACGGGGGTCGTCATCGGCGTCGCCAATGCCAGCCTGACCGTCGAGCGCGGCGAGATTTCCGTTCTCATGGGCTTGTCGGGATCCGGCAAGTCCACTTTGCTTCGCGCGGCGAACGGCATCACGCCGGTGACGCGCGGCCAGGTCCTGGTCGGCGACGGAGCCGACGTCGTGGATATCGCCAAATGCGACGCCACCACTCTGCGCCGGGTGCGCCGCCTTCGTATCGCGATGGTGTTTCAGCAGTTCGGGCTGCTGCCGTGGAGAACGGTGCGGGATAACGTCGGCTTTGGCCTCGAGTTGCGGGGTGACCCCGCGGACAAGCGCCGCCGCATCATCGACGAGCAACTGGAACTCGTCGGTCTCACCCAATGGGGTGATCGTTACTGCAGCGAGCTTTCCGGAGGCATGCAGCAGCGCGTCGGCCTCGCGCGCGCGTTCGCGACGGACGCGGACATACTGCTGATGGACGAGCCCTTCTCGGCGCTCGACCCGCTCATACGGCGCAAGCTACAAGACGAGTTGCTGGCTCTGCAGGAGCGGGTGAAGAAAACCATCCTGTTCGTCAGCCACGACCTCGACGAAGCCCTGAAGCTCGGCGACAAGATCACCATCCTCGAAGGCGGCCGCATCGTCCAGACCGGCACCGCGCAGGACATCGTGGAAAGGCCTGCCAACGATTACGTCGCCGAGTTTGTGCGGCACATCAATCCGCGGACGGCTATTAAGGGTGCCGCGCGCACGGAGCCGACCTGACCCACTGCAGAATGTGCGCTGCAGCGCGCTGAGCCCCAAAAATCGGGATCCACGTGACCCGGCTCCTGACCGGAATTCGCGCCCATGCGCTCGCAGTGCGATCAAAGATGTATCACACTAGATACCATTGCTCTTCCCGTCGCCTGCAATCTGGCAGCGCTGTATCTGCCCATAGATATCATGGCCGAATTGCTCCTCCTCGATGACGACCCGGCCATGCTCGTTTTTCTCGAGGGCGTCCTCTCGCACGCCGGATATATCTGCCATATACGGACGGACCCGCAGGCAGCGCTGTCAGAGGTGGCATCCCGCCAGGAGATTGGCCTGGTGTTGAGCGATGTCTACATGCCGGGATTGACGGGGCTGCAGTTCATCAACCGGCTGCACGGACTACGGCTTGGCCGCCCCGCCCCACCGGTGCTGCTGCTCACCGCCCAGCCCTCGGTCGAGTCTGCCATTGACGCGCTGCGGTTAGGCGCCGAGGACTTCCTACTCAAGCCGGTCCGTCCGGCCGAACTGATCGAAGCCGTTGCACACGCCCTGTCGCGATCCCGAACGGATCGTGCTGTTGGCACGACGCGCCCTCCGCAACTCGATCAACTGGTGCGGCAGGCCGAAGAGTTGGCAGGAAGGTTGCGGAATCTGGCCGACGCTCGGGACCTGGAGCCTGTCGACACCCCTGCGCCTGCGCCCGCCGCCCACCCCGCCGTGGACCGGCAGGCCCTGGAAGAGCCGGCGGCGCTGCTCTCTGTGCTCGACACCATCGAACAATTGCGCCGTTTGCGCGATCTGTACGCGCATCACTCGCTGGACGATGTCGAGTGGGATCTGCTTCTCGAACTGCTGCGCGCCGAACGGCTGCAACAGCGAATGTCGGTATCCGGCCTTACGAACGTAATCAGGGGAGCGTCCACGACGACCTCGCTGCGGCGGATAAGCCAACTCGTGGCCCGCGGCTACATCGTACGGATTCCGGACGCGAGCGACGCTCGACGCGACTTTGCCTCGCTGACTTCGAAGTCGAACGATCTGCTCACCGACTACCTGGCGCGTGCCAACGCGCATCTGCGCGATCTCCTCGCCTGACAGAGCGGGGTACGGATGGTGCAGCTATTCCCGTCCGGAGCTCGGACGGTCAGTTCACATAATAATTGAATCAGATTGCATGCAATGCGATGCGCCGTTACCCGCAGCGTGCACATTTTTTCCGTGAGCCACGTCACAGTTCTGACCTCCCGCAGCACTACAGTCCCCTCTAATTAGCGAGAGGACACGCTCATGGCCACAAAGGATCTGCTCGAGGCACTTCCGGACCTGATTTTGCTGCTTCACCAGGACGGTATGGTACTCGGCAGCTATGGCGGGCGAGGCGTTCCGGAGCTGAAGCCCGCAACAGATCCCGTTGGCAAGGGACTCGAAGTTGCGTGGCCAACACCCATCGCAGAACTCATACGACGACTTACGCGCGACGCGATCGCTCTTGGGAGCGAGACAGGAGCTTCGTACCACGGTGCTGGGCGCGGATATGACATTCGAGTCACTGCTCATGGGTCTTGCTGCGCGATCTGCACCATTCGGGGTATGTTGGATCCGACCCGACCGACGGTCCGTGAGAGACTCGGCGAGGGCGGCGCTTCCTCACCCAGTATCCTGTTGGAACGCGTATGCAGCGCGGCAGCCGAAGCGCGGCGAACTGAATCCGCGAGCGCTTGCTTCAGTCACGAGCATCCGCGATTCAGGACCGCGGCGCGGTCGGATATTGCCCGTGAGTTGAAGGAGGCCATCGCGAATGCACAGATCGGCCTGCGATACGTAAGTCGTCACGATCTGGCATCGGGACGCCTGGTGGCAAGAGTGGCCTATTTGCGGTGGCGGCACCCGCAGTATGGTGAGATTCACCCGTTGGAGCTCGTGCGCCTGGCGGAAGTAACTGGCCGGGCAGCGGATCTAACGCGTGCGGCGCTGCAACGGCTGCAGACAGACTTCGCCGCCTTTACACCACAGTGGTGCAAGGGCGTGCGGATGTCCTTCGGCGCTCCTAAGCATCATATCCTGCACGAGGATTTCGTCGGTGACATCGAGCGTTTCCTGGCCGAGTCGGTCATACCCGCCGAGCGCTTGGAATTGCGGATTTCCGTGAAAGCCTGCTTCTGGCGAGCTGCGTCTGACTTCAACTCGCTCGCCGAACGTGGGGTGCAGCTTGTCGTGGACGACCTCGGGCGGGGAATGGACTGGCCGCTCGATTGGCTGGCCCGCGCGCCGATACATGGATTGCAGCTCAATCGCGGCTGGGTGAAAGCGATGCAGAGCGATCGCAACGCCCTCAACCTGTGCCAGGCGGGCCTCGCCATTGCGAAGACATACGGCCTGACACCGATTGCAGCCAGTGTAGATGAACCGGCACAGCGCGACATTCTCCTGGCCCTGGGGTGCCTGCAGGGCTCCGGAGAGCTCTATCGAGACGAACTGATCCCGCCGGACAGCGTCGTCAGCTCGCGGGATGTCGTAACCGCCTCGGGGCTCGAGCGTACGACACCCTTCACAGGTGCCATCTTCCCGTCGGGGTGAGTCTCGGGTTCAAATGGGGGTCATGGATGACTCGCTCACTCAGATCGATCGAAGGGTGGTCGCGGAACTGCGGCGCGTGCCGACCCGTGGATCGGGCAATCTCTTTGTGAAGCTGATCGGCTTCTTTGAGATCAGCTCGGCCGAGGCTCTGGCGCAGCTGCAAGCCGCTCTGCAGATATCCGCTGCCGGGCAGGCCGCCGCCGTTTGCCACAGGTTGAAATCGATTGCCGGCAATGTCGGTGCTGTGGCTTTCGCGCGCGAAGTTGGCAGGATCGAACGGCACTGCGTCGAGGGCGATCTCGCACGAGCCAGAGACTTGCTGGGAGGACTGCAGGCAGCTCATCCAACACTCCTCGCGGAGCTGGCCCGCTCCTGAGCAGCACGTGGAATCAGGCGGCGCAGGACCTGTTCATACTCTTCCAGAGTACACGGTTTACTGAGCATGTCATCCATACCAGCAGCTAAGCATGTGTTGCGATAACTGACAGCATCGTGTGCCGTGAGCGCGACAATGGGGATGCGGCCGGCAGCTCCAGCCTGCTGGCGAATCAGCGCTGTCGTCGCGAACCCGTCCATTCCCGGCATGTTCAGATCCATCAGTATGAGATCGAAGCGCTCAGCGGCGTTGCGTGCAATAGCTTCCGGTCCGTCATTGACCCATACGGAAGTGCATCCGAGAACGGCCAGATAGCCTTGCGCAACCTCTGCATTGACGGGCTCGTCTTCGACCAGGAGAACATGGCCGCCGAGATTCGGTTGGTCCGCCGTCAACATAGCTGCGACATCGGCCGCGGAAGGCACTGCTCTGGTGGCGACCGCCAGCGCCTCATACAGGGCCTCGCGCCGGACCGGCTTGAGAACGATGGCTTCGGCCCGCACGCGACGCTCGAGATGCTCAGCCTGTACCGCAGCCGACGAGGCCACAACGACGAGTGCGGCATGGGGTGCGATCTGGGCTTGCGTATCGAGTAGTTTGGGCTCACGGTCGGCATCTACGACAATCACATCGTCCTGGCTGCCGATCGGAGGCGGTTCCTCGCCATCAATACACACGGGAGTCAGACCGACAGCTGACACGTGGCGCGCCAGGGATTCCGCCAGCGCCTGCGTTCGAGTCACGATCCATACGCGCCGCGAAGGCAGTGGCGCCAGCTTCCGCGATGGCTGCTCCGCCCCGACCTTCAACGGCAAGGTGAGGCGGAATGTGGACCCGACCTGAGGCTGGCTTTCGACACTGATTGAGCCTCTCATCAGGCCCGCAAGCTCGCGGCAGATGGCCAGCCCCAGGCCGCTGCCGCCGAAACGCCGGCTCGTCGATTCGTCCGCCTGGGTGAAGGGTTGGAAGATCTTGGCGATCGTGGCGGAATCCATCCCGATTCCCGTGTCGGACACGGAGAAATGGACGGTTGCGGACTGCGCATCGCCCGCTTCGACGTCGGCGCGGACAACAATCGTTCCAGACGGGGTGAACTTGACCGCATTGCCGACCAGGTTCATCAGGATCTGCCGCACCCGCAAGGGATCTCCATAGAGATTGCGGGGTTCGTGCGCCGGCGGAGAGGTGATCAGATCGATGTCCTTGGACTCAGCGGCGCCTGCGAACAGACTCGCGCATTCCTCCACTATGCGTCCAGGCTCAACAGGCACATCTTCGAGCACGATTTTGCCTGCGTTGATCTTGGACAGGTCGAGGTGGTCGTTGACGATTTGCAGCAGCACCTGTGCCGATGAGTGGATAGTCTCTGTGAGGCGCGCCTGCGTCGATGAAAGATGGGTGCGCGTGAGCAGCTCCGTGATCCCCACGACGCCGTTCATCGGCGTACGCAGCTCATGACTCATCCGGTCGAGGAAGTCGCTTTTGGCCCGCGCAGCCTCCTCGAGCTGGCGATTGGTCTCAACCAACTCGCGGGTTCGCAGGGCGACCTCCGATTCCAGGCGCTGCTGCTCCTGGACGACGCGCTCGAAGCGGGTCCGCTGCAGGCGCGCGCGGTAGGCGACCAGACCAAGAGCCGCGAGCGCGTAAGCGCCGTAGGCCCAGCCGGACTTCCAGGGCGACGTGTCTCTATGCACTCGAATGCGCAGCGGTTCCCCGGACCAGACTGAGTCGGAGTTGGCGGCTCGAACCTCGAGAAGGTGATCGCCGGCATCGAGATTGGTCAACGTGATCCGGTGTTGAGTGCCGATGTCGATCCAGCGATCTGTCAATCCCACCATCCGGTAAGCGAGTCGATTACGGCGCGGGGAAGTGAAGTCGAGCACGCCGAAGTCAAGCGACACGATGTTGTCGCGATAGCCGAGGGACAGCCGGTCGAGGAGCCAATACGGCGCCGGATCGCGGGCCGGTACGCCCATGACTTCGACCCCTGTGAGAACCAGCCGTGGCACACGAGCCGTCTCCGTCAGACGTGACGGAGCGAAGAGATTGAATCCGCCCGGGCCGCCAAAGCACAGGCGGCCGTCGCGCAGCCGGATGTAGGCCCCCGAGTTGAATTCCTCGCCCTGCAGGCCGTTCTCGCGGTGAAAAGTCTTGAGCGTCCCGGCTTGGGGCTCGTAGCGCATCAAGCCCGCCGTCCCGCTGAGCCAGATGTGGCCGGCGTCGGCCACGACTCCATAGAGCGTGTCGCTCGAGAGCCCCTGCTCGCGCGACATCGTCTGGAAGCGGATCGAATCCGGCGAGTTGGCTGAACCAACCACGCGGACGAGGCCGCCGCCATCCGTGCCGACCCAGATTCGATCCTCAGCGTCGATCGCGAGCGCATAGACAGTGTTGGCCGACAGCGTGGCGGGGTTGCCGGGGTCATGCCGAAACACCTTCACAACCGTTCCATCGGCGCGCACCAGATTGAGCCCTCCCCCGTCGGTGCCGATCCACAGGTTGCCGTTTCGATCCTCGGCAATCGCAGTGACGCTGGGGGCACTGACCGCCCCAGCGCCGAAGGGCACCTGACGCACCAAACCCGTCAACGGGTCGAGAACATTGACACCACCGCCATGAGTGCCGATCCACAGTTGCCCGGCGCGCGTCTCGAAAATTGTCATGATGCCCGCCGCGCTCAGGCTGCGGGAATCCCCAGGCCTGACCGGTATCGACTGCACCCGGCCATCCGGACCGAGCTTCTTCAGTCCATTCGCCATCGTCCCGATCCACAGGTTTCCCCGACGATCCTGCAGTAGCGACATCACTCGCGAATCACCTACGGAGTTGGGGTGCCCCGTCAGGGTGTCCACCGACACCGCCGCGCCGGTATCCGGATCGAACAGGAGTAAACCGCCGCCCACTGTTCCAACCCAGACCTTGTTGCCGGGCCCGTCTGTAAATCCGGTGACCAACTTGTCCCGCAGCCACTCGGGCCGATAGCCGCCGAGCTCCCAACTGCGAGGATTCCATCGGCTGACTCCGCCCGCGCGCGTGCCTATCCACATCAAACCCGTGGCATCGGTGTAGAGGGACATGATGAACGAGTCGCGCAGTGATTCCGAGTCGCCAGTGTCGTGCCGATGATGACTGAACCGGCCCGAAGCGCGGTCCAACAGGTCCAGCCCGTCCGCAGTCCCTATCCAAAGACGCCCCGACGCGTCCTCGAGCACAGCCCGCACGTCGTCATCGGCCAGCGAGTCAGGATCATGCGGGTTGTGACGGAAGCTCTCCACAACCCGGCCGTTCCGGTCCAGGCGATTGAGCCCGCCATCGAAGGTGCCCACCCACACAAAGCCGTCTCGATCCTCGATGACCCGTGAGACATCGTTGCTGCTCAGAGAGCCGGGATCGCCTTTCTCGTGGCGGATATGTGTGAATGCCCCCTGTTGCGGCTGCCACCGGTCGAGCCCCTGCTCGGTGCCCGCCCAGAGGGTTCCGGAGCGATCGAATGTCAGGGTTTGGATCCGGTCGCTGACCAGGGTGTCCGGATTGTCGGCATCGTGCCGCAGGTGTTCGATCCTGCCGGTCGCAGGCTCCAGAATGTCGATTCCCGCATCGCTGGTTCCGATCCAGACCCGGCCACGCGCGTCCAACACCAGGGCGCGCACTGCATCGCTCGCCAGGGACTGCGGATCCGTTTCGCTGTGCCGAATGATGGTGAAGCTGTTTGTGTCCCGGTGCCAGCGCGCGACCCCTCCGTCCTTGACCGCGATCCACAGATCACGGTGCGCATCTTCGATCATCTGATAGATGTAGTTCCCGGACAGGCCACCGTGGGTGGTTGGCAAACGGGCGTAGCGGACCAGCTCATGACCGTCGTAGCGGACGAGACCGTCTTCGGTCGCGAGCCACACGAATCCCTGCGAGTCCTGCAGTGTCGCGTAAACGGTGCCCTGTGGCAGGCCGTCCGCGGTGGTGAGGTGCTCGAGTACGAGCGGAAACGATTCAGCTGCTGCCGCGGGCGCGACGAATCCCAGCCACCACAGGAGCGCGGCACTCAGCTGGGCACGGCAGGCTGTCACTATTGGTTTGGAACCCAGGACACGATAGAAGCCGGTGACGTTCCGGGTGCCCCGTGAGAGTCGGTCCACCACGGCAGATCCTTGGCCCACGTGTAACATTTGGCCCAGGTGTAACCCTTCGCCCAGGTATATCCCTGCGCCCACGTGTAGCCCTTCGCCCAGGTGTAGCCCCCAGCCCAGGTATAGGCCTCAGACCAGGTATAGCCCTGACCCCAGGTATACCCTTGCGACCACGTATAGCCATCCCCAGCGAGCGGATCGGACCAGGTCGAGCCGCCCTCGAGGTCCATAATGTAGTAGTTGCCGTTCTCGTCCTGATTGGCTGGCCCGCCGAAGTGCCGTGTGCCGGCCAGATCGGCGTTGATATCGAGCCCCTGGTTCGCGCAGCCCGTGGCGGAGCTGTTCACTGCTGCAGGCGCATTGATGAGACCCGCACCTTGTTGGAAAACGCTGTAAGCCAGACTCCCGCCCGAAGTCACAGCCGGGCGGGTCGATGCCAACAGACGGCACTTGACAGCATCCGGGGTGAGGCCTGGATCGCTCTGCAACATGAGCGCAACGACGCCCGAGGTGACGGCCGCGGCCTGCGACGTCCCCGACATCGTGAACATCTGCTCGCCCGGGCTCATCGAGTCGGGATCGATATTGGCCAGGTAGCTGTCCCTGGGCATCGATGCCGCCATGTGACCACCCGGCGCGACCAGCTCGGGTTTCACAAAACCTTCGAATGTCGGACCCGCCGAGGAGAATGAGGCGAGCCGGTCGTCGGTACCGTCGTAGGGAGTGTAGTTGTCCGTCAGGGCGCCGGCGGTAATGACGTAGGGCACATTGCCCGGAACATCGATCGTCATCGCGCTCGGGCCTTCGTTACCCGCCGCGGCTACGACGACGATACCCACCCGCCACGCCGCCATGACGGCCTGATTGACCGGATCGTCCCAATAGTAGGACTGGGGCTGCGCGCCGAACGACAGGTTCACGACGCGGATGTTGTATCTCTCGCGATTCGCAACAATCCAATTCAGCCCGGCTATGACATCCGTGTAGCGGCCGCCGCCGGTGTCGTCGAAGGCGCGAACGATCACGAGGTTGGCCTGCGGTGCTATGCCGGAGTAGCTGAGTGAAACGTTTTGCGCGCCTCCCGCCGCTATGGATGTCACATGCGTTCCATGCCCAAAGGGATCGCTCTGGACGGCGGCCGAGCCGCCGTTGACGACATCGATGCTCGCCAGGACCCGGGATCCGAAATTCTGGCTGGGATCCTGCCATAGCCCCGAGTCCAGCACTGCGATCGTCACACCTGCGCCAGTGATTCCGCTGCGCTGCAGTGAGTCCGCGCCTACCAGTCGCGGGTAGGCAGTCTCGTAAAGCAGGCTCGGAGAGCCGACGCCGGTGCCATCCTGGAGCGTCATGTTGGCGCTGACAGAGGTGACGAGGGGAGCTATCAACGGTGTGACGACAGGCGATGCGAGTGGCGTCACCAGCGTAAGAACCGGATTGGTTACGGGTGCGGCGACCTGAGTGACGGGAGTAACGATCGGTGTTGCGGTCGTGACGACCGGAGCGGCGACGGCACCAACAGTGGACACGACCGAGTTTACTACTGAGCCGAGCAGGGAGCCCAAGGATCGGCTGGACAGCATCCGATCCCGGAAGACGTGTACGCCAGCCGTGTTGCGCAAACGGTCGGCCTGCTCCGCGGTGAGATACGCGGACACCGCGTGAATGATTTCGAATTCCCGATCCACCTTCGCGTTGACGCGTCGCAAACTCTGTTCGGAGGCGCTCAGCGTTGAAGCCTGGACGAGATAAAGTGAAGGGGTAGTGGTGGGCTCGCTCTCGAGCGCGGTCGAGCCGGGTGGGGCCGCAGCGGACGCGATTGTGATCGAAAGCAGCGCGACCGAGACTGAGTGAATCAGGTAATTCGCTCGCATCATTCCTTGTCCGTTGAGCGGATTTCTCCCTGACGCCATTTGACGACAGAGGCTTGGCTGCGACCTTCAAACCGGCCCCACTCGTGCCGAAGGTTTTCGACGGACGTAACATAATGGCGCTGTCAACTCGAACGCGCCCGTCACAGCACAGATGGATGCTCGCTCGCTAGCCGGGAAGGACTATGGCAGCGCATCTCGGCGGAAGCAACTCTTGCTCAAGCAGTGCGGACGCCTTCATCTCGTGGAGTAGTTCGAGGCGTCCATCGCAGCGTCGAGGATAGCTGCGGCGCACAAGACAATGGCCATGCACCGGACAAACGCGAGCGGCGTGACCGGGTGACGTCGAGCTACAGACGCTTTACCAACTCCGGCAGCATAGCTCCAGCGGTGCAGCGGAAGTTGTAGGAGACGTGCTCATCCCAGCTCGAGCCGCCCGGGTTGACTTGAACATTTGAGTGACTAGTTTCAGCCGGGGCGCCTTGTGTTGGAGGTCGCGGATTGCTACGTGCGCGGCATTTGGCGCTGCGCGCAGGGCCTTCATACGCCGCCATTCGTACCAGCCCCAACGCTATCCCCGGCGTCTGGCGGGACTCGTGCTGGCGGGCACGGCCTCGAGCGCGAAGTCGGTCAATGCGGACTTTCGAAGAATACGTCGGGCGACGAAGGCGGCCTTGCGAGCGCGGCTCGATGCTCATGAAAGGATGGGCATTTTTCAGCACAACGGGGAGTACAAGCCTGCGTATGCGGCACTTTCCGCACGTGCTCTTGCTCCCTTCACGTATGCAAAGCGGCCGCCGGCGCGATTTAAAAAAACCCGCTGCCGTAGCAATGGAGGTCTTGCGGGAGATGTGGGTGCGGCGCTCGGACTTCCGGATCGATGGGAATCTCAGGGGTTTCGATTTCACCGCGCAACTCTCGCGGGTGAAGGCGCCCTCTCTGGTTGTGATCGGCGATCGCGACTTGGTGACGACCACGTCGGCGCAGTTGAGTCGGACTTCCTTGCCGCGAGCGACCCTGGTGGTCATGGCCGAGTGCGCCCACATGATGTTTGTCGATCAAACCGTGAGTTTCAATCACCTTCTTGACGGCTTTCTGCAGCATTGCGCATTGTTGGAGCGGCGTTCGTAAGCCGCACCGAGGAAAGCATGTTTTTCACCCGAGATGAATATATCGAGCGCTGGAACAAGGTCTCGACGGCCATGGCGGCGCAAGGCTACGAGACGCTGCTCGTATGGCAGCGTGGTGCGGGCATCTTTGACCGCATCGGTGATGTCTACTGGCTCACGAACTTTGTGATGAACGGCACAGGGCAGGACCCGGCCAGTGAAGAGATCGGCGCGCCATACACGTTCTCAGCTGTTGTGATCCGTAGCGGTCGCGAGCCGGAGTTGCATGTGGGGCTGCCGGCGTCCGACTTGGATCTCTCGCAGGTGGTCTGCGGCAAAGTGGTCAGCCATCCCCAGAACCTCGTGACCGGCCTCGCGGAGTACCTGCGCGCGCAGGGCATTGAGGGCCGCGTGGCGTTGGTGGGTGATGACATTCTTCCCGGGATGTATGACCGGCTGTTGCGCCGTCACACGCCTCAGATCGAGTGGTTCTCCGATGAGACTTTCCTGCTGGGTCCTCAGTTGATCAAGAGTGCCCGTGAGCTCGAGGCCTTCCGACACGCGGGAGATATCGTGACGCGAGCGCCAAATGCGGTGCCTGCCGACAACAACAACGAGGCGAGGACCGTCGGCGCCCTGAAGACACGGCTGAATCTCATTGGAGTCCACACATTCGGCAATCTGGGAGTCAGGACTAAAGGGCCATAGTACGTCGAGCCCCCGAAACCAACGAGGGCATGATACCGCCATGGCGCAAGACAGTGTAATGCCCGCAGCTTACGAGACTTCGGCACTCGAGCGCCCAACTAATATCCCAACTTCGCGAAGTTTCGCGGCTATTGAGTGTCATCTACTCTACTTGTGTGACAGCGGAGCTTGCGCTGGAGGGTCAGAAATGCCGATCGGGATCGCGACATCCTCACCGCGTTGCGGATGCATGTCTCCGAGCCTGTCAGTCGCCAGGTTGAGAAGCTGGATTTGCTCGTCGCCGAATTGGCAGGAACAGCGCAGGAAGTACGTCGATGAAACGCCTGTTCCCGCGTCACTCGGGGCATCGAGAGACGCAAGGAGCGACGGCGCCCCATTTGGCTGTGCCGGAGGGATCGCGACAGCATTGGTTTGGCCGATTGCAGGAGCCGGGTCGCCACACCGCGTTCTTCGCATCGACCGCCGCTGGTTGTTCGGCACGTCCGGTCGTGGCGCCTCTACTTGCTGGCCGGCGCATGATGTTTCGCCAAAAGTAGGTGGCCCTCTGATGCGGGGACAAGCTGCTGGCCAAGTCGCAAGGTATCCTTGTCGATCGATATCCCGAATGTCGGCACCAAGAATTGCTGCCGTCACTCCAAACGCAAATGCGAGGACGGCCGAACAGGGCGCGCCCAGGTGCGACAAGTAAACCCGGGTGAGCCACAGGGATGCCACACGAGGGGTCCGGAGCGGCTATCCCTGAAGCCGGCGGCTCGTGGAACCGCCTCACTGGACATGCCTACGATGACGCAACAACGCATGTGTCGAATTCATTTACAACCGGTTAAAGCCAGATTAGCCAGCATGTTGAACGGTTTGGGGCCGCCGGGACTGTATGACGAGCGCCGCTCCGACCGTCAACGTGTCGATGATCTTGACACCGCCCGCCCGTTGACCGGTTCCAGACCTGACAGCGACTCGCGGCAGCCGCCGCAACTGCGGCGAAAAGGGCGCATAACGGGCATTGCGTCACACTTGAACTACGCCCCGGATATAACATGTCACATCGAATGGGGCGCCGGGGACTATGGCACGGCCATTGCAAATATAACTAGCAGAGAGGGCCGAAACCGGTCCCGAAAGGTGAAGTAAGAAAGGTTGGTATTCAAAGAAAGCATGGGTTCGGAACAGCTGGATGCGAAACCGGACACCAAAGCCATCGAATAATAAAAACGAGACGCTCCTCCACACACAAGCAAACTACCGAACGCCCGGATTAAAAACCCGGGCGATTTCTTTAGTGCATTCGGTGAGCGTCCCAGGTGCATAGGCGCATGCGGGCATGCGTAGCGCGCCGGCGTCACCTTGGGTGAAGACTTGGGCCTGCCGACCCCGAAATCCCGTCCAAATCAGGGATTCTCCGGAGCTGATTCGCAAGCTCGCCGGCGCGTTGATCAGTTCCGGTAGCGGACTGTCGCAGGTCTCGCGCGCCGCTCCGCCAATCGGCTATGCGCAGCTGGGACCTACCTCTCGGGCCGTGTCGGCACAGTCGGGTAGTGTCCATTTCACAGCGTACGGGTTTTGGATCAAATTGATGAATTGGGGCCGAGACACGGAAGGTTGGTTCGTCCCAATTGTGGTTACCGGCGCAGTTGCGCTTGTTGTCGCCATCCATCTTGCTATTCCGCGGCCAGCA
>JAQGOE010000312.1 GCA_028293725.1 Gammaproteobacteria bacterium
TCGCCGTGAATGACGAGCATGGGTGTCTGCCATTTCGACACGTAATCGATCGGATTGAACTTCTCGTAGTTCTCGGGGTGCTCGTACTGTGTGCCGCCGTTCTCCCACTCCATGAACCACAACTCCTCGGTGGAGTAGTACATCATGCGTTGGTCGAACACGCCGTCATGGTTGACGATGCAGCGGAAGCGGTCGGACCAGTTGCCTTGGATCCAGTTCATCATGAAGCCGCCATATGAGGCGCCCAGCGCGCAGGCGTTGCCGCCGTCGAGCCAGTTGTATTTTGCCAGCGCCGCGTCCAGTCCCTTCTTCAGATCGACGAGCGGCTTGCCGCCCCAGTCGCGGCTGATCGAGTCCGTGAACGCCTGCCCGTAACCGGGCGAACCGTGGAAATCGATCATCACGACCGCGTAGCCGCCCCCCGCGAAGGCCTGCGCGTTCCAGCGGTAGCTCCAGATATTTTGCATGCTCGCTTGCGGACCGCCGTGCACCACGAATGCGATCGGATACTTCTTGCCCGCCTCGAATCCGTACGGCTTCATCACGTACCCATAGACGGTTTCGTCGTTCCAGCCTTTGAAGCTGAACTGCTCGAACTCGCTCATATGGCGACTGCTGAGCAGCGGCTCGTTCACACGCGTGAGTTGCTTCGCGGCGCCGCCGTTTGCCGGTACCAAGTAAAGGTCTTCCGGGCCGCCGAGGCTGGCCAACGCGTAAACGATCCGATCCTTCGCCGCGGAGTAGTCCTCGACCTCACCTGTCCCAACGATCTTCTGCGGCTTGCCCGTCTTCACGTCGATGGAGTAAAGGGCCGTCTGGCCCAGATCCGACGTGGTCGCCAACAGCGTGCGGCCATCCGGCATGGCGCCCAGGCGAGTGACGGAGCGATCCCACGCTTGTGTCAGAGGGCGGACCGTTCCGGTATGGCCATCCTTCAACATGATATGGAAACGGTCGGCCTCGAAGCCGGGACGATCCATCGCGAGCCACGCCAGGTCGCCGTTTTTCAGGAACACCGGCTGGGCGTCCCAGGCGGGATTGTTGGCTGTCAGGTTGCTGGGCGCGGCGGAGCCGTCCACAGGGACCTGGAAGAGATCAAAGTTGGTCGACAGTGGCTCGGTGCGGCCGGCGATGCGAGCGGAGAACACCAACGAGGTGCCGTCCGGACTGAAGCCAAAGTCCTCGTCGCCGCCGAACGGTTTGGAGGGGACGTCAGCGTCGAGTGATTTCGAGAGATCGACGGGCGTGCCGGCGGTGCCATCTGCACCGATGCGCGCGGCAAATAGGTGGAAACGCGTGTCATTACTCCACGTATCCCAGTGCCGAATGAACAGCTTGTCGTAAACCCTACCCGTCGCTTTTTCTTTGGCGCGCGCGTCCAACTTGTCTTTGGTGCAGGGTAAATCGCCGCATTCCGGCAGCACTTCCATGCTGACTGCCAGCAGATCACCGCGCGGCGATACTTTGAGCGCGCCCACGTCGAGCGGGTAGTTCGTTACGCGTATTGCCTCACCGCCGTCGAGCCGGATACGCCACACCTGCGAGCTGCCGCGGCGCGTCGAGAGGAAGTACAGCGTGCGGCTGTCGGGAGCCCAGCGGGGACTCGTGTCATTCGCCGGATCCGAAGTGAGACGCTGCGGCTGTGCGTCCTTCTGCGCGAGGTCGAGCAGCCAGAGGTCGGTCCGGCCTTTGTTGGCATCCATGTCGGTCTCGCGCAGGACGTACGCGACATATCGACCGTCAGGGGAAACTTCCGGATCCGAGAGGCGCTTCAGACGCACGAGGTCGTCGACGGTGAACGCCTGAGAGTTTCCTTGCGCGGCCGCGCTTTCAACAATTCCCGAAGTCGTTGCGAGAAGCAGCGACAGAGAGAGGATCACGCGCGTTCCAGACGACGGTTTTTCGAAGGACATTGACGGCTCCGTGCACGACGATCCGCCATTATATAGTCCCGCGCCTGCGCCGCCTTCAGGAGCCACTGCGTTCCGTGCACGACGATCCGCCGTGATATCGCCACGAGCTGCGCCGTCTTCAGCAGCTACCGCGCTCAGACCGCGTCGTCGGCACGGCCGCTGCCCCACGGCTTGCCCCTCAGGCTTCCACCCTGGCATTCCAGCTGGCGACTTTTTCAGCCGATGTCGCTACCCGCGATCTTCCAGGGCTCTTTCGCCCCCGCCTGCATCCATTCCTGCATCGGCGGGTCTTCGATGACCGTCGCCATGTATGCGCGCGTGTTGTCAGAAAACCCTTCCCCGTAGGTGTTGAAGCGCAGCACCACCGGCGCGAACATCGCATCCGCGACCGAGTACTCGCCGAACAACCACGGGCCGCCGCTCGCGCCAAACCTGCTGCGGCACTCGCTCCAGATCTTCTCGACTCGCTCAACGTCGGCCTGGACACGCGGGGTGATCGGTACGCGGCGGTTACGCGCGCGCGAGTTCATCGGCCACGCATTGCGCAATTCGAAAAACCCCGCATGCATTTCCGCGCAGATGGAGCGTGCCATCCCGCGCGCCTCGAGATTCTTCGGCCACCCTCGTCCCGCCAGCTCGGCCACGTGCTCGCAGATCGCGAGAGACTCCCATACGCGCAACCCGCTCTGATGGAGCACGGGTACCTTCCCGCCCGGACAGTGCTTATCGAGCTCCTCCCGGGCCCCGGGCTGGTACAGCGGGATGAGCAGTTCCTGGAATTCGAGCCCCAGGTGCTTCATCAAGATCCACGGCCGCAAGGACCAGGAGGAATAGTTCTTGTTGCCGATGACGAGAGTGAGATCCGACATGCTGGTAACCTTGCTCTAATGACCGAAAGTCGTCCGGGCCGCGGAGGCTCGGGCGCTTCCGCCGAGCGTGTCCAGAGCGAATTCGCACATGGTACAGCCCTGTTTGCCCCGCTGAAGTCCGAGGCCCTACCCGATGCTCGATAATGTCCGCGCCGTAGCGTTCGATCTCGATAATACCCTGTGGGATATCGCCCCGGTGATCGAGCGTGCGGAAGCGCGCCTGCAAGAGTGGATGCACGAGCATTGCCCGCGGATCCCTGAGAGTGTGTCGCTCGCGGACATGCGCGCCGCCCGTGAGCTTCTCGCCCGCGAAGAGCCTCATAACGCTCACGATTTTAGTTACTTGCGGATGACCGCTTTGGCCCGCCACGCGCGCGAGTGCGGCTATGACGAAGAGGTCGCGCAACGTGCGTTCGACGTGTTCTTTGCCGCCCGTAACGAGCTCGATCTATTCGCCGATGTCCGACCTTCGTTGGAGCGACTCCGGCCCCGCTACCTGCTCGCCACCTTCAGCAACGGCAACGCCGACCTCGCGCGCATCGGCCTGTCGGAATTCTTCGTGCTGTCCCTGAACGCTCGGCAACTCGGCGTAGGGAAGCCTCATCCCCTGTGCTTCGAACGCCTCGCTGAGGAGTTACGGGTCGCTCGCGACGAAATCCTCTACGTCGGCGACGACCCGGCGCTCGACGTCGAAGCCGCTCGTGCGGCGGGCTTGCGTACCGCCTGGGTAAATCGATTCGACCACCCGTGGCCGGACACCATCGCGCCCGCCGACATTGTCGTCACGAATTGCACCCAGCTAGCCGAATCCCTCGGCGTCTAACGAGGCGCCTCGGATGGAGGCATCTCAGACCGCGGCGCCTCAGACGGGAAGCGCTTCGCCGCGAGTCTCGACGATGAGAAAGGGGGCGCTAATGGCCGCGGCGAGCGGGATGATTCCGATCCAGAACAACGTGTGAATGATCACCGCGCTCGAGCCTCCTGCCGAGGCCGAGATGGTTCCCACCACGAACGGTCCCGCGGCGGCGAATACGCGACCAATGTTGTAGCAGAGCCCCGCCCCCGTAGCGCGTAGTCGTGTCGGGAACAGTTCCGGGAGATAGAACGGGAAAGTCCCAAAGACTCCGTAGACCCCGGCCCCGACGGCATACAACATCAGCAACCGGGCTTGGGGCTCGAGCTCCAGCCCAAACGTCGAGAATAGGGCGCCCGCCGCGAATAGAAAGTACACGACGAACATGCGTCTGCGACCGAGCAATCGCGCGAGCGGTATGGCGGCAAGCGCGCCGAGGAGTCCGCCGATGTTGAACGCGTTGGAGGCTTTGGCTTTCCACGCCTCCACCAGAAGTCGCGTGGCGGCGGACGTCAGTTGCATCTGGGACGCGTGCTCGGTGGCGAGAGTCCCGCCGAGAATGGGTAGGAACGCGTTACATGCCCACCAACTCAGGACCGCGGTGACCGCAACCAGAATCCCGCTGACCGTCCTCTTTATCAGGTCCGGTCGGAATAACTCGCGGGGCGCGGGCCGTGTTGCCTTCGCAAGGCCGGGCGTCCATTGCTCGCTTTCGCGTATGAAGACGCGAACGACGAACGCCATGACCACCGGGACGAGGCCCGCGAGGAACACATAGCGCCACGAGGTTTCGGGCGACCCGGCGAACCAGACGCCGGCAACCTGGTAGTTCACGAAGCTTGCCAATACGAGGCCGAGAGGGGACGACGTCTGCAGAATCACGCCAGCTTCAACTCGCCGGCTTTCAGGCACGGCCTCGGCCACGAGCGCCGCTCCGATGCCCCACTCACCACCAATTCCGAGACTGGCGATCGCCCGGAAGATAATCAATTCCCAGATGTTTGTTGCGAATGCACACAACGCAGTCCCGACGGCGTAGATCGCTATGGTGGCGAACAGTGCTCGCTTACGCCCGATGCGATCTGCGACCCACCCAAATAACACACCCCCTACCGCCCAACCGACCAGCAAAATGGACGTGATCGCGCCCGTCCAGAACACCGTGGCCGCCCGCGCTTCCGGAGAGCCGAACGGTATGTGCAGCAGAACGGGCACACAGTTGGGAGCGACGAAATTGAAGAGGAGGGCGTCGAAGACGTCGAAGCCCCATCCCGCCCACCCTGCGGCGATGACCAGCCAGTGATAGCCGGAGAAGCCCAGCAAAGTGGCGCGGTTCGCAGTTTGGAGCGCTTGAGCCATGTGTGTTAGCAGTCTACCGGTTCCGCTGCTAATCATGAAACATGGCTTTAGCCCCCAAATTTTCAAACATGAGTAAATTTCGCTCGTGTTCGGTGCGGTCCATCACGCAAATAGGGGACATATCGCGCTGAACTTTCAGCCGACTACGCCGTTCTAGTATTAGAGGGGCTTGTGTGACAGGCTCCTGGAGGAGGTTCTTAACCATGCACGAAGGTCAAGCCTCGAAACGCGTACTGCCGGTCGCGAATCTGCGGGAGTTCTTCAAGGACGCGCTCCATGGCGCGCTCGAGAAGAGGCAACTCTCCGTTGAGGATCAGACCGAGCATTACGTCGTCAATCTGCTCACGTTGTTCTCACGCTCCGAGGCGCTCTATGACACTACGTCAGAGGGCACGCGCCTTAAACCCCTTGTGGTCATGCTCTCCGAGGCTCTGGAGGCACGCTCCACGGGGGATCGCAACCGCGGCTTGCAACGTTTGGGTGATGTCTCGCTCTTCATCGCGGGATTCTTCGCACAGAGCTTTGCGCGCAAGCTGGTCGACATCGACTATCACATCGCCATGGGCGGTCGCGCCTATGCTTCCCTCGCCGACACGATGTCCCGAGGCAAATCGCGAGTTCTCGGCCAGGTGTTCAACGAGCTGTCGCAGAACTTCCAACCGATGGTCGATGCGTTGAACGAAGTCAGCGAGACCTCTTACTCCCACTCGGACAAGGACATTCTGCGGCTGTACGAGATCTGGCTGAAGACCGGTAGCCGGCGCTCCTACGACATCCTGAAGCGTCTCGGCGTGGAGCCCACCGCCGCCGGTGGCACCGCGTTCTCCCACTAACAGTATGTTACTGACCCGGCTCCAGGACCTGATCAGCGGCATCTACGATGTGAGCATCTCTCACGACGTGTATGACTTCCTGGTAACCGATCGCGGCCGCCTGCCCGCCGCGGCCCGCTCCGGTGAGGCGGATGAGGAACTACTCGTCTCTGAGTCGGCCGGTGAGAGCGACGGCGAAGTTGGCGTGTCGCTTTATCTAGATCCGGAGCTGCTGAAGCGATTGGCCATCGCGGATCCGATGGTCCGGCTGCACGACGGTAACGTCGCGGATTACTGGACCGCGCTCGAAGGCGTGAGCCACTTTCTCTACCTCGCCTGGAACGCCGGCCATGACCGGCCAGTGTCTTTGCTCGAGCTCGAAATGCAGGCCGAGATCGACAAGTACGTGGCGAGCTACTGGCTCATGCGGGAGCAACTGCCGGGACGTTTCCCAGCCGAACTGCTGAGTTTGTTATTCGAGCGCACGCGGATCGACTCGCGCCTGGCTCGCGGCCGAGAGAACCTCTATCGCGATGCCAGCCGCTATGCCGAGAAGTTCTGCCGCCGCCTCGAGCACTCGCTACGCGGCGCCCGCGGGGACTCCAGCGGCGAAGTACTCGCGGAGCTGCGTCGGTTTTACCGCCTTACGAATACGCGCAAGATGGCGCATATTCAAAGGTCTGAATAGGCAGGGTGGGTGTGCCACCGCATGCATCGGCGGCGGACGTTGGATCGCTTCAACACGAGATGCCGCCCCCGCGCAGAATTTACTCCACTTCGCCCCGGCGCTTACGCTCTTCCAGGTCGCGCATCAACTTGATCCACTCCGACAGCTTGCGCAGGTCCTTTCGAGGCCCGCCTGCCGCTGTCTTCTTCTGCTCGGGCGCCGTCGCGCAAGCATAGGGATCAAAAGTCCGCGGCGCTTTCTGAATCGCCAGCCCGTGCGACTCGGATTCGATTTCCAGCACCGGCCTGCGGTAATCCGCTGGCGCGTCCCACCAGTCGAGTGTCGCGTTGCCGCGCTCGTCATGAACGATTCTGCCGATCCGCCGGCGCTCGTTATTGCCTGTCGTCTGGCCCGTCATCTGCCCCGCAGTCTCGTGACGGCCGCCGTCGAACGATTTTTTTCTTGATGTTTCCATGGAATATGTTGAGTAGCTTGTCGCTCCTTTCCGACAGACATACGGTAGCTGCGCCATTGTCTCCGGTTCTGCGAAGCACGTCACGAAATGTCAGGACATGACTCAACACGGCAGAAGTTATGTCAAGAGGAGGCGCATTAAGGCAACTTCGCGGGGTTGCACCCTGCAAGGGGGTTGCACCCTGCAAGGGCCTTCTGCGTCGCGCGGACATGTTGTGCGCGCATGAGTCCGATGGCGGTCTTGCCATCGCGGATCTTGCCACTCACTGCCCACTCATACGCTTCCGCGAACGGCATCCAGTGAACCTCGATGACCTCGGCGTTCTCCAGAGCTGCCACCGCAGGCTCGATTCCCGTCGCGAGGTATAGATGCAGGACCTCGGTGAAGATCCCGGGCGAGCTGAAGTAACTTTCCAGGCTCTCCCAATGCTGGGCACTAACACCCGCCTCCTCGACGAGCTCACGTTGCGCGGTGATGAGAGGCGGCTCATTGGGCTCGAGCTTCCCCGCGGGGAGTTCCCAGATCCAGCCATCCGCCACGTAACGATATTGCCGCAGCAGGCACACTCGCTCCTGCGCGTCGACGGCCACCACCGCGGCGCCTCCTGGATGATGGACGACCTCCAGCTCGGCCCGATACCCATTCGGCAGCACGACCTCGTCGGTGGTGACCGTAATAATGCGGCCGCGGAACTGGAGAGTTTGTTTTTCAGGTTTCATGGGGTGAGCGTTGGCGCCGAGCCTGATGTGGCACGAGGTCTAAAGAGTGGCACACTCACCCAGGTGCGCCAAGCTCACCTCATTCTAATCTCGGGCCTCCCCGGTACGGGCAAGTCCACGCTGGCTCGCGCACTCGCGCTGCACTTCGGCGTGCCTCTAATTTGCAAGGACACCATCAAAGAGCCTTTTCTCGATGGGATCGGCGCGGCCGATCGCGCCGAGTCGCGGCGCTTGAGCGATGCGAGCTTCGCGGTGATGTTTGCCCTGGCGCGCGACTGCCTCCAAGCCAGGGTCGATCTCATTCTCGAAGGGAACTTCAGGCCGGGTCAGCACGAGACGGAACTGCTAAACGCGATTCCACCCGTCGCCGAAAGCGTGCACGTCACGCAGGTGCTTTGCCGTGCGAGTGAGCCTGTGCGAATCGCACGTCTCACGGCAAGGGCCGCCGACCCCGCGCGTCACGCAGGCCACCGCGACGCCGACCTTGCCATCGACCAATCGCCCCCGCCGGTGGATTTCCTCGCGCTGCCAGGTGAGCGATTTGTGTTTGATAGCGACGCTGAGACCACGCAGATGCGGTCGCTACTCGAGGCCATAGAGCAACAGCGCCGCGTTCGTTTGCACCCGCCACGAGGCGCGACGCCGACGAGCCCCGGACCGAGATGAGGCGCTGCGGTACAGCGTCGACCCGAGTATCCTCGCCGCCTGCGCCCGTCGCCACCACCAAGGACATCTCGATGCGCACCGCGCTTCTAGCCGCCTTCTCGAGTCTCGTGTTGCTCTCCACTGTCGCGCCACCCCAGCATGCGAACGCGGCCCAGCCAGCGCCGATCACGCAATCCGCGCCCGCCGCGCCTACCGCATCCGCCGCGCCCGCCGCGCAGTCCGCATCCGCGCCTACTGCGCCGCCCGCCGCGCGACCCGCCCGTGCCCGAGCGACATCCGCCTCCCCCGCGCCGCTCCCCGACGTCGACATCCCCTTCCAGAAGTACATCCTCCCCAACGGCCTGACCCTCATCGTCCACGAGGACCACAAGGCCCCGATCGTAGCGGTAGATGTCTGGTACCACGTCGGTAGCAAGGACGAGCACCCCGGCCGCACCGGCTTCGCGCACCTCTTCGAACACCTGATGTTCAACGGCTCCGAGAACCACAACGACGAGTTCATGCGCCCGTTGCTGGCCGCCGGCGCCACCGCCTTGAATGGCAACACCTGGCTCGATCGCACCACCTATTTCGAGAACGTGCCGGTGAATGGCCTCGACCTGGCCCTATGGCTCGAGTCGGATCGCATGGGCCACCTCCTCGGCGCGATTGACCAGAAAAAACTCGATGAGCAGCGCGGCGTCGTCCAGAACGAGAAGCGCCAGCGCGAGAACCAACCTTACGGCAAGGTCGACAACCTCATTACGACCAGCACCTATCCCGCAGGCCACCCGTATTCCTGGACCACGATCGGCTCCATGGAGGATCTCAACGCCGCGTCGCTCGCCGACGTGAAGGACTGGTTCAAAACCTACTACGGCGCCGCCAACGCTGTCGTGGTCGTCGCGGGCGACGTCCATCCCGAAGATATAAAAACCCGCGTCGAGCACTACTTCGGCGACATCCCGCCCGGGCCGGTGTTGAGTCACGCCCAAAGCTGGGTCGCGAAAATGAGCGGCGAGAAGCGCGCCGTCCTGCAGGATCGCGTACCACAAGCACGGATCTATAAGACCTGGAACATCCCGGGATACGACACCCGCGACTTCACCCTTCTGCAGCTGGTCGCGGACATCCTGGCCCAGGGCAAGAACAGTCGTCTCTATAAGCGCCTCGTCTACATCGACCAGGTGGCCACCTCCGTGGGTGCCGAAATCGGCCCCTTCGAGATTGGCTCACAGCTACAGATCACCGCGACCGTGAAGCCGGGTGGTGACCCGCGAGTCGTCGAGAAGGCTCTCGACGAGGAGATCGCGAGATTGTTGGCCTCCGGCCCGACGCGTGACGAGCTCGATCGCACGAAAACCGCCGACTACGCCTCCTTCGTACGGGCCGTGGAACGCATTGATGGCGCCGGCGGCAAAGCCGCGATTCTGGGTGAGAGCGAGTTGTATGGCGCCTCACCCGACTTCTATAAGAAATCGCTTAGCTGGATGCGCGACGCGACCTCCTTGGATGTGCAAAACGCCGCCCGCGCCTGGCTGTCTGATGGCGTGTTCGTTCTGAACGTCGAACCGTTCCCCGAATACCACCCCGTCGCCAGCGACGCCGATCGGACCAAACTCCCGGTCGTGGGCACACCTCCGGCACTCGCACTACCGCCGCTCGCGCGCGCAACACTCTCGAACGGCCTCAAAGTCGTCCTCGCCGAACGACACAACGTTCCGGTAGTGCAGCTCAATCTGATCGTGGATGCCGGCCATGCCGCCGACAGTCTCGCCAAGCCGGGCACGGCCAACCTGGCGCTGGCGATGCTCACCGAGGGGACCAAGACTCGCGATGCCCTTCAGATTTCCGCGCGCTCCGAGGCGCTCGGCGCCCGCCTCGGTGCCGGTTCCTCTCTCGACACATCCTTCATCTCCTTGAGCGCCATAACGAGTCGGCTCCCCGAGTCTCTCGAGCTCTTCAGCGACGTCTTGCTCAACCCGACGTTCCCCGACAAAGAACTCGCTCGCCTCAAAGCACAATCGCTTGCGGCGATCCAACAGCAGAAGTCACAGCCACGCGGTATCGCCTCACGATTATTCCCGCGTCTCATTTATGGCGATGGACACGCCTATTCGAACCCGTTCTCCGGCATCGGCACCGAGGCGACCGTAAGCTCGATGACCACGGACGAGTTGCGAGCTTTCTATCGGCGCTGGCTGCGACCGGACAACGCCACACTGCTGATCGTCGGCGACACGACGCTCGCACAGATACAGCCATTGCTGGAGCAACAACTGGCCGCCTGGAAGTCCCCAGCCGGGAGCCTGCCCGGCAAGCCGCTTGGCGTGGTCGCGCCCCAACCCAAACCGCGGGTCTTTCTCGTCAACCGCACGGGCTCTGAACAGTCGCTGGTCATGGCGGTAGAGCTGGCACCGCCACGGGCGGCCCCGGACAATGTCGCCCTCGAGACCGTGAACACCATCCTGGGCGGCAGCTTCATCTCCCGAGTCAACATGAACCTGCGCGAGGACAAGCACTGGTCCTATGGCGCCGGCAGCAGCCTCATCGACGCCAAGGGCCAGCGCGTCTTCCAAACCTCCGCGCTGGTACAGACCGACAAAACCGCCGACTCGATGCGAGAGATGCTGAAGGAGTTGCGGGACATCACCAGCTCGCGCCAGCCCACCGAGAAGGAAATCCGTTTCGCGCAGGACACACTGGTGCGCGCGCTACCCGGACAAAACGAGACTTCGAGCCAGGTCGCGGCCTCCTACGCCGATATCCTCACCTACGGATTGCCTGATAGTTATCTGAATGACTTCGTCGGTGAGGTCGAGGCGCTGACACCTTCGCAACTGCAGGCAGCCGGTGCCGAATTGGTGCATCCGGAGGCCCTCACGTGGATCGTGGTCGGCGACCTGTCCGTGATCGAAACAAATGTACGGAAGCTGGACATCGGCGAGGTCAAAGTGCTCGACACCGACGGTCACGTGCTCCGCTGAGCGGCACACTTGTGACTCCAGTCGGTGACAGATGGGGGTGCCGTTCCGTATATTCGGGCCCCGAACATGTCGACTACGTCACACCTCGAAAAGCTCAACGGACCGCAGCGTAGGGCAGTGACCCATGGCGAGCCCCTACCTGACAACAAGGGGGTGAAGTCCGGTCCACTCCTGATCGTTGCCGGTGCGGGCACTGGCAAGACAGACACGCTCGCGCATCGCGTGGCGCACCTCGTCATCAATGGCGTCGACCCGGCGCGGATATTGATGCTGACATTCACACGGCGCGCGGCCACGGAAATGCGCCGCCGTGCTCATGAGATCACCAAAAAGGCCCTGAACGAAGCGCTCGGCGGTGTCAGCCAGACGATCCAGACGCGTCTGAGCTGGACGGGCACTTTCCACTCTGTCGGCAACAGGTTGTTGCGTCACTACTCGCGGCACCTCAAGCTCGACCCACAGTTCACCGTGGTAGACCGCGCCGATTCAGCGGACCTCATGGACGGCATTCGCCAGGAACTCGGATTCGCGAGCAAGGAACAGCGTTTCCCCCGCAAGGAAACCTGTCTGCAGATCTACTCCTACCGTGTGAACACCCAACGCTCGCTGAAAGAGACGTTGGAACAGCAATACCCCTGGTGCGCGCAGTGGGAAGGCGACCTCGGCCGCCTCTACCGCGGCTACGTCGAGCAGAAACAGCGCTACAACGTGCTGGATTACGACGATCTGCTGCTCTACTGGCACCTGATGATGTCGGACCCGCGCCTCGCAGAACACGTCGGCTCGAATTTCGACCACGTGCTCGTCGACGAGTACCAGGACACCAATAAACTGCAGGCAGAGATCCTCTACGGCCTGAAGGCCGACGGCGCGGGGCTCACGGTAGTCGGCGACGACGCCCAGGCGATCTATTCCTTCCGCGCCGCTGCCGTCGAGAACATCCTGGGCTTTCCGGATCGGTTCAAACCGCGTGCCGAAGTGGTCACGCTGGCACAGAACTACCGCTCGACGCAGGAAGTGCTGGATGTCGCGAACGCCCTGATGGCGGATGCGCCGCGACAGCACCGCAAACACCTGTTGTCGATCCGGGGCAAGGGCGCTCGTGGCCGCATCGTGACAACCGACGAACTCCAGACGCAGGCGGAGTACGTTTGTACGGAGATCCTGCGACGCCGTGAAGCCAATGTGCCGCTCAAGCGGCAGGCCGTGCTCTTCCGCACCTCGAGCCACAGCGACATCCTCGAACTGGAACTGGCGAAACGGAAGATCCCGTTCATGAAATTCGGCGGACTCAAATTCCTCGAGGCCGGGCACATCAAGGACCTGATGGCGATCCTCCGGTGGGCGGACAACCCGCGCAACACGCTCTCGGCATTCCGCACCCTGCAGCTTCTGCCCGGCATGGGGCCGGTCAACGCGCGCAAAGCCATCGAGCACCTGGAAGCGCAGGGCGGCTCTTTTACGGCGCTCCAGACCTTCATCCCTCCACAGCCGGCGAGTGCGGCCTGGGCGAAGCTGGGCGAGCTCATGCTGGCCCTGGGGGAGCCTCAGCGGCCCTGGCCGGGCCAGCTGCACCTCGCCCGCGAGTGGTACAGGCCACAGTTCGAGCGCATCTACGAACACTTCCACACTCGCCTGGGAGACCTCGATCAGCTCGAGCTCCTCTCGGGACAATATCCGTCACGCGAGCGGTTCCTGACGGAGCTCACTCTGGACCCGCCGAACGCCACGAGTGACCTGGCCGGACAGCCGGCGCTGGACGAGGAGTACGTGACTCTGAGCACTATCCATTCCGCGAAAGGAATGGAGTGGGACACCGTGTACGTCCTGAATGTCGTGGACGGCAGTTTTCCGTCCGAGTTTTCCACGGGCAAGGCGGAGTTGATCGAAGAAGAGCGGCGCCTCTTCTACGTCGCTCTGACCCGCGCGCAGAACGACATCGTCCTGATGGTGCCGTTGAAGTTTCACCTGACGAACCAATCCAGGCAGGGTGATGCGCACGTCTATGGCGGGCGCAGCCGCTTCATGACCGAGAAAGTATTGCAGAAGCTCGATCCCCTGACTTTCCACGGGACGAACAACGGCTCCGCCGATAATTTGCGGAACGACGCCGAGAGCTCCACCCTCGACGTCAGCGCCCGCATGAAAGAGATGTGGTAGCCCGGCGCTACTTCGCCGGCTTCTCGAACTTCAGCGTAAAGCGGTCGCTCTCCCCAATCTCGGCATACTTTTCACGGTCCTTGTCACCCAACCGGTAGGTCGGCGGCAGGGTCCATACACCCTGTTCGTATTCCTTGGTGTCTTTCGGGTTGGCGTTGATCTCGGAAGTGCCGAGGACTCTGAATCCCTGGGCCTCGACGAGTTTGATTGCGTAGTCCTCGATCACGTAGCCGCTCTTGGCTTTCGGGTCCTGGGGAAGGGCCGGATTGCCCCGGTGATCGACCACTCCCAATACGCCCCCCGGCTTGAGTGCCTTGAAAATCGTCGCCAGTGCCTCCGGTGCCGTGCCGTCCGCCATCCAGTTGTGCAGGTTACGGAAGGTGACCACCAGGTCGACCGACCCCGGGGCCACTCCGGCGATGGCACCACTGCCGTGGGAGGGAAATGTCACGACCGCCGCATTCCCATAGAGTGTCGGGTCGGCAGCCAGCTTGTTCCTGTAGCCCTCGAGCCGCGCCGTAATGAACTTGCTGCCGGGGTCCGGCTCGATCACCGCCGCGTAGTACTTACCCCGGTCCCGCACCAGCGGCGCGATGATGTCCGTATACCAGCCCGGTTCCGGCCAGACCTCGAGCACCGTCATTTCCGGGCGGATGCCGAAGAACAGCAACGTGTCCTTCGGGTGGCGGTAGCGGTCCCGGGCGCGATCGGCTTCCGCCCGGTGCGGGTCCGCGAGGATGTTGTCGAGCGCTTGGGCGGTCGCCTGGCGGGTGCTGGTCATGGCGCAGCCGGCGATCAACACCGCGGCCGCCAACAGCGCGAGGGCCGGATTCTGTTTGGCAAACATCGTCGCTCTTTCGTGTCGGGCGCACACCGCCCCGAAGCCGCGCATTACACCACGCGCCACACGAAAAAAACCCCGCGTGCGGGCGGGGTTTCGCTTCAGGCTCGGAGGTTTACACGTCCGCGCGGCTCAGCGCCGAAAGGGGCCGCCGCCCTGGCGGGGGCGTTGCGGCCGTTCCTGCGCCTCGTTCACACGCAAGGGCCGGCCACCCATATTGAAGCCGTTCAGCGTCTGGATCGCGGCCTGCGCCTCGTTCTGCGGCATATCCACGAACGCAAAACCGCGCGGCTTGCCGGTTTCCCGGTCGTTGATGAGTTTTACCGAATCCACCTTGCCGTGACGTTCGAACAACGCCTTGATGTCCTGCTCGGTGGCACTGAAGGGCAGATTGCCCACATAGATCGTCGTCATCCGGAAGTCTCTCTTGGAAATGCGGACAGCGGCGAGCCGTGCGGTCGGGTCGCATGTACCGCGTGATCTGTCAAACAGGTCGGGGCGTCAAGGCACACGATCGGCACTTTTCAGGCAATGCGGAGCGCTTGGGCCAGCGGCCTGCACCTTCGGCGGGAGATGGATACAACACAATCTAACTAACAAAGCGAACTCATCCATGGCGGATACGAACGCAATACGATGCTACTCCCGGCTTTTGCGGGAAGCAAACATAGGCGTGTTCAGACACGCCAGTTGTAGGAAGTCGGGTGTGGGGTCGGCGCCACGCCTCAGGAGTTGGCCTGAAACCTGCATCCTGCAGCCGCCCCGTGGCACGTCCGTCCGCCGGGTGGATTCAGGGCCGGCGGGCCCGCTCAGGCCCCAGCCGGCTCCAGGTAGGCATACCCATCCAGCTCTTTCTCGTAAAACCGCTTCAGCAGCTGGCTTTCCGCGATGGTCATGCGGCCGTCCCGGATGGCGCGCTCGCAGTCCCGGGCGAGTGCCGGGGGGAGTTCCGCCACGTCGTACTCCATGTACTCCAGCACCTTGTTGGCGGTGTCGCCCTTGACGATTTCCTCGATCCACCAGCCACCCTCGTCGTGCAGCCGGATGTGTACCACGTGGGTGTCGCCGAACAGGTTGTGCAGATCGCCCAGGGTCTCCTGGTAGGCGCCCACCAGGAAGGCGGCGAGATAGTACTTCTCGCCGTCCTTGAGCTCATGCAGCTCCAGCGCCCGCTTCACATCCCGTAACGACACGAAGTGATCGATCTTGCCGTCCGAGTCGCAGGTGATGTCGGCCAGCACCCCGGTCCGGGTGGGCCGCTCGTCGAGGCGGTGAATCGGCATGACGGGAAACAGCTGGTCGATTGCCCAACTGTCGGGCAGTGACTGGAATACCGAGAAATTGCAGAAATAGGTGTCGGAGAGCGTGGTCTCGAGATCCTCCAGCTCGTCGGGGACGCGCTCGAGCTTGCGGCAGTAGTCCCGCAGCTTGGTGCAGGTGGCCCAGTAGAGCCGCTCCGCGAGCGCCCTGAATTCGAGCGACAGCAGACCAAGATTGAACATCTGCAGGATCTGCTCGCGGGCCGTGAGTGCGTCGTGATAGCACTCCACCAGACGCCGCTCGCTCACCGAGCGATAGGCGTCGAAAAGGTCGCGCACCGGCTGCGGCAACTCCTGGTTGCCGTTGTAGTCCTCCGTGACCTGCCCGGTAACCCGGAACTTGTCGAGCATCGAAGAGCCGAGCGCATCGAAAATGAGCACGCTGTGGTAAGCGGCCACCGCGCGTCCGGATTCGCTCACGATCACCGGATGCGGGATGTTGCGTGCGTTGCAAACATTGGCGACGCGGTAGACGACATCGTTCGCATACTCGGCGAGTGTGTAGTTCATCGAGGACGAGAAATTCGTGCCGCTACCGTCATAGTCGACGCCGAGGCCACCGCCAACGTCGATGTATTGGAGGCCGGCGCCCATGAGCTTGAGCTCCGCGTACACGTGCGCGAGCTCGTTGATCGCATCCTTCACGCGGCGGATGTCCTGGAGCTGGCTGCCGGGGTGGCAATGCACCAACTGCAGGCAGTCGAGCATGTCGCGCGCCTTCAGGACATTGAAGAGCTCCAGGATCTCGGTAATGAACAGGCCGAATTTCGACTTCTCGCCCGCGGAGGCGCTCCACCGGCCGGAGCCTTCACTGAACAGTTTGACCCGCACGCCGATGCGCGGGCGCACCTTGTAGGTGTCCGCGTGCTTGAGGATGAGCCCGAGCTCGTCGAAATTCTCGACAACGGGAATGATGGTCCGACCGAGTTTGGTCGCGAGCGTGACCGCCTCGATGTAGCTGTCGTCCTTGAAGCCGTTACAGACAATCAGCCGGTCGGACGCGTTCTCTGTCATCGCCATCACGGCGAGCAGCTCCGGTTTGGAGCCCACCTCCAGCCCGAAGCCGAACTCCTTGCCGTAACGGTAGACCTCCTGCACCACGAGCCGCTGCTGGTTCACCTTGATCGGGAACACCGCGGCGTAGCGGTTCTTGTAGTTGTTCTCCGCGATGGCCTGCGCGAACGCCCCGTGTATGTGCTTGAGGCGGTGCGCGAGGATGTCGGAGAAGCGAACGACCACGGGGGTCGTCAGGTCACGGGCCTTGAGACCTTCGACGACCTCGAAGAGGTCGATGACGTTGGTCCCCTGAGTATCCGGCCGCACAATGACGTGGCCCGCGTCATTGATAGAGAAGTAACCCTTACCCCACGCGTTGACGTGGTAGAGGTCGAGCGAGTCGTCGATCCTCCAGGGCTGGGCGGGGTTGAACTTCCGGTTGCCGTTGACGGCGCTTTTCGGGTCTGCTGCCACGTGTCGTGATTCCCAAAACGATCGTGGCCGGTCTCACCCGGATATTCAGGTGCCCAGCCACGAACAGTCACTCTTAAATTGCGCGCACCATAGCAAAATTGTGTGTCAGGCAAGAGTCTAGTCATGCGCTGCGCGCAACTTTCCCTCCCCGCGTCACCGGCCGCGCGGGGTCGCGGATCCACTCACTCCAGGAACCCGCGTACAACCGTGCTCCCGGGAAGCCCGCGACCTCGAGCGCGAGAAGGTTATGACACGCCGTCACGCCAGAGCCGCACATCGCAATCGCTCGCTTCGCATCCGTCACTCCAGCCGCGCCTAACGTCCCGCCGCCGAGAGCCTCGCCGCGGAGCGTCGCCTGCCAACGCTCCCGCAGCTCTCCCACCGGCAAAAATCGGCCCTTGGCGTCGACGTTTCGCACGAACGGATGGTTGCGCGCTCCGGGGATGTGACCGGCCACCGGGTCGATCGTTTCATTTTCCCCCGCGAATCGGTCGGCGCCGCGGGCGTCCACCAACACCGACGCTCCGGTCGCCAGCTCGCCGGCGGACAGCACACGCTCAAGCTCGGCCGTACTGACAACGCCTCTGTCATCCAATCGGGGAGTGAAGGTCCGCGGCTGGCGCCCACCCGGAGCCGTGTCGGTGGGAAGCCCCGCCTGCTGCCACGCGGCGAATCCACCGTTGAGTACCGCAACTTTCTGGTGCCCCGCCCACCTCAGCAACCACCACAGACGCGCGGCAAACGCTCCATTACCCTGGTCGTAGGCGACGACCTGGACGTCGTCGTCGATACCCCAACGTCCGAAAGTCTCGGCCAGGCGCTCGAGGGAGGGCAATGGATGTCGGCCGCTGCCCGGTGTAATCGGCCCCGACAAGTCGCGGTCAAGATGCGCGTAAAGTGCATTCGGAACGTGGCCGGCGGCGTAGGCGGAGGCGCCCCAGTCGGGCCGCGGCAGATCGAAACGGCAGTCCAGAACCATCCAGTCCGAATCGGCCGCGGCGTTGCGTGACAGCGGTGCCGCCAGCTCCTCGGGCTCGATCAACGTGCTGTACATCGAAGTCTCTCCATGCGCTGCGCGCTGATAAGACATTTTCCGTGCTGTGCCGTTGTCGTTACAATCGCGGCAACACTTAGGACGGACCGACTGATGGCGATCGACGTTTACTGGGGCAGCGGCAGTCCGTACTCGTGGCGGGTGCTGCTGGCGCTCGAATACAAGCGCTTGCAGTACACCAGCCATGTTCTGCAGTTTTCCAAGCAGGAGCACAAGTCGCCCCAGATGCTGGCGCTGAACTTTCGCGGCCGTGTGCCGGTGCTGAAGGACGGCGACTACGTCTGTTTCGAATCCCTCGCCGTTCTCTACTACCTCGACCTGAAATATCCGGAGCCGCACATCTTCGGCCGCACACCGGAAGAGGCCGGGGTCATTATGCGCGTCATCTGTGAATACCAGGCGTACATCGAGCCGCACCTGATGAGCATCGTGGAGGCGGTTTTCGACACAAACCCCGCCACGCGCCTGGCTGCGGAACTGCGGACCGAGCGGATCACGAGCGACATGCACCATGTCGCCAACGAGGCGCGCACTATCGAGGCGCGGTTGGCGAAATCCGACTGGGTCGTGGGCGAGAGCTTCTCCGCCGTCGATATGGTGATTTTCCCAGGAATTCAGCTGTTGCGGCGGGCGCTCGAGCGTCCGGAGGCGCGTGAGCTTTCCTCGCGTTTCCTGCCTGTCGAAGTGAATTACCCGGCGCTCGGCCGTTGGCTCGCGCGTGTCGAAAATCTGCCGGGCTACGAGCGGACCTATCCGCCCCACTGGCGTCGTTGACAAGTGCCGCCGCTGATTGTTTAGCCGCTACCGGCGGTCCGCAAGAAAACTGCAAAAACGTCTAACTTCGACCGCTTCGGTGGCGGCGCGGGAAAGCGATTGATACCCTCCCGCCTTTGGCGGGCGTCGCATGACGGGCCGCCGGTGTCTGAACGTCTGGAGCATCATGAGCAATCACACGGTACATGTCGATTTCCCAGGGCGAATTCTCTTCATCGGGTTTGGCAGCATCGGTCAGGGTGTCTTGCCACTCATCCTGCGGCATATCGGCATCGCACCGGAGCGGATCACGATCGTCACGGCGGAGGAGCGCGGACACGACGAGGCCACCAAGTACGGCGTGAAGTTCATCAAGGAGCGGCTGACGCGCGAGAACTATCGTCGCGTGCTGAACCCGCTGCTCGGGCGCGGCGATTTCCTAGTCAATGTCTCGGTCGAGGTGTCGAGCCTTGCATTGGTGAAGCTCTGTTGGGAAAAGGGCGCGATGTACCTCGATACGTGCGTCGAGCCCTGGCCGGGTGGTTACACCGATCCGACTGTGCCGGCCGCCCGCCGGACCAACTACGCGCTGCGCGAGGAAGCACTCGCTTTGCGCCCCGGCAATGCCCGTGCGCCGACTGCAGTGCTCACCCATGGCGCGAATCCAGGGTTGGTGTCCCATTTCGTCAAGCAGGCGCTTCTCAACATCGCCGCCGACACGCAGGCGGATGCAGGCAACCCAACTACCCGCGGCGACTGGGGTGACCTCGCGCACCGGCTCGGCATCAAAGTCATTCACATCGCCGAGCGCGACACGCAGACCACCGACGTTCCGAAGGAAGTTGGCGAGTTCGTCAACACCTGGTCGATCGACGGCTTCGTGGGCGAGGGCTCGCAGCCAACCGAGATGGGTTGGGGCACTCATGAGCGTAACTTCCCCCGCGACGGTAAGCGTCACGATTTCGGCTGCATGGCGGCGATTTACCTGATGCAACCGGGCGCCGGAACGCGTGTGCGCACGTGGACTCCACGCGCGGGTCATTTCACGGGGTTCTGCATCACGCACAGCGAAGCGATCTCACTCGCCGATTACTACACGGTGCGCGACGGAGCGCAGGTGGTCCACCGGCCGACGGTGCACTACGCATACCACCCGTGCGATTCGGCCATCATGTCCATTCATGAGCTGGTGGGACGCAACTATGTGCAGCAGGAGCGCCAGCGCATCCTGATGGACGACATTACGCAGGGCATCGATGAGCTCGGCGTCCTGCTCGCGGGCCACAAGAAAAATGCCTACTGGTACGGCTCGCAGCTCTCGACCGAAGAGGCGCGCAAGCTCGCTCCCTACAACAACGCCACCAGCCTGCAGGTGACTTCGGCAGTGCTGTCAGGTGTTGTCTGGGCAATGGAAAATCCCAACTGCGGCATCGTCGAGCCGGACGAGATGGATTTCCGCCGCAGCATCGACATCTGCACGCCCTACCTCGGGCCGGTCGTGGGGCAATACACCGACTGGACCCCGCTGCACGAGCGCGAGCGTTTGTTTCCAGAGGACCTCGACAAGAGCGATCCCTGGCAGTTCAAGAACGTCAGGGTCATTTGGTAGGTCTTCTCTGCCGTCGGCTGCTCACGCCGGCGGCGCCACGTAATCGATCGCGACGATAATGAACTTGCGCGGGCCGCCCGGCAGCTCGACGGTCACCTCGTCGTCGAGCGCTTTGCGCAACAGCGCTCGGCCGAGCGGCGAATCCATGCTGATGTAGTCGGGGGCGAGATCGAATTCGTCCGGGCCGACGATGCGATAGCGGGACTCCTGCCCATCGTCGGACTCGAGCGAAACCCAGGCGCCGAAGAACACTCGTCTCGGATCTGACGGCGGCTGGTCGACAGTCACCATGCCGTCGAGCCGCTTGCGCAGAAAACGCACGCGACTGTCGATTTCACGCAAACGGCGTTTGCCGTAGATGTAGTCGGCGTTTTCGGAGCGATCACCCTGCGCCGCGGCTTCCGACACCGCCTGGGTCACCTTGGGCCGCTCGACTTTCCAGAGCTCATCCAGCTCTTCCCGCAGGCGGCGCGCGCCCTCGGCGGTGATGTACTGCGAGCCCGGCTTTTGGGGGGCGCGAAAGCGTGACATACCTCAATGTTCCCGTTTAATTATGTCGCAACGCGCTTTACAAAAAAGCCCGATGTTCTGTGGATCGTTTCACGGACGTTCCGGGCCTGCAGCCATAATCTTTCACCGTGGCCACCAAGTATTACACGCACTTCGTCACGGGCTCCGACGCTCACCAGGCGGCAGCGGCCGCAAATGAGTGGAGCGGCGTGGTTGAATTGCGGCACCCGTTGGAAAACGTGCGTGGGACGCGCGAGCTGCGCTCGCTGTTGGCACAGAGTTTCGACCTGGACTCGGAAGACATCAAGATACTGCACTGGGCCAGACTGCACTGATTATCCCCTAGCGGACTTCCATCCCTTCATCGAAAGTCCGCCTTTTAAAACCCGGAGCCCGCGCTCCGGGTTTTTTTTCGCCCACGCGACCCACGCGCTCCTAGGCCGCGTTCGAGTCTGTGTTACGCAGGGCGCGGATGACCATGGTGTCGGCCGAGTCGCGCGCGTTTCCAACCTGCGTGTCCCGTGGGGCGGCGCGCATAAACTGCTCGAACTCGTCGGCCGGAACCGGCGGGCTGCAGTGAAATCCCTGGTATTGATCGCAGCCCAGTCCACGCAGAAACGTCAGCTGCTCGGCGGTCTCGACGCCTTCGGCGATGACTTTCAGATGGAGGCTGTGGGCAAGTGAGACGATGGCGCGCACGATCTCGGCGTCATCGCGGCTTGCCGCCACCTCACGAATGAACGATCGGTCGATCTTGAGCTTGTCGAGCGGCAGCCGCCGCAGATAGCTCAAACTCGAGTACCCGGTGCCGAAGTCGTCGACCGAGATCCGAACACCGAGGTCGCTCAACTGCCGCAGCACCTGGATCGAGCTCTCCGCGTCGTGCATTACCGCGCTTTCCGTGAGTTCGAGCTCGAGATACCCCGGGTCGAGACCGGCCGCCGCGAGGGCTTCGCGCACCGTCGTCACCAGGCTCTTTTGTTTGAATTGCTGCGCGGACAGGTTGACGGCGATGCGCAGCGGTTGCATTCCGCTGGTTTGCCAGGCACGGGCCTGCCGGCAGGCCTCGAAGAGCACCCACTCGCCGATCGGCACGATGAGGCCCGTTTCCTCAGCGATCGGAATGAAACCGCTCGGCGCCGTGAGGCCGCGCTTCGGGTGGTGCCACCGGATGAGCGCCTCGGCGCTGTCGATACGGCCGCTGCTCACCTCCACCTTGGGCTGGTAATGAAGCTCGAATTCACCCTGCACGAGTGCCCGCCGCAGCCCGCTTTCGATTTCGAGCCGCTCGCGCGCGAAGGCATTCATGACGGGGGCGAAGAATTGGAATGCGTTGCGTCCGTTTTTCTTCGCGTGATACATCGCGGCGTCCGCATGCTGCAGCAGAGTCTCCGCGTCGACGCCGTCCTCGGGGAACACGCTGATGCCGATACTCGCGGAAATCTGCACTTCCAGTCCTGACAGGGTCACGGGCTGGGCCATGGCCGCGAGGACTTTGCTGGCCACGGTCTCCGCGTCGCGCGGCCCTGAAATCTCATTCAGCACCAGGACGAACTCGTCGCCGCCGAGCCGCGCCAGCGTGTCGGCCTTGCGCAGCTGCTGGCTCAACCGACTGGCCATTTCCTTCAGCAGTTCGTCACCGGCAATGTGTCCGAGCGAGTCATTGATCGATTTGAAACGGTCGAGGTCGACGACCATGACCGCGAAGCCGCGCGAGTAACGCTCGCTCTGCGCGGTGGCCTGCGCGAGGCGGTCGGCCAGCAGTACCCGGTTAGGTAAACCGGTCAGGGCGTCGTGCGTTGCGGCGTGTTCGAGTTGTGCGTTGGCCTTCTCGAGCTGCGCGTTATGTTTGCGGGTGCGCGATTCCAGTTGGCCGTCGTAAACGAGCAGAATGGTCGTGATCGCGAGCACGGCTATGGCCGGCACGGCGATCGTGAGCGCGAGCCAGCGTTGGTCGGTCGTTCCCGCGCCGATACAGAAGGATCCCGGGCTGAAGCGGGACGCCGCCATGCCGGTGTAGTGCATCCCGCTGACGGCGAGGCCCATGACGAATGCCCCGCCGATTCGCGCGAGGCGCATGAGCACGGAGTTACCCCGGCGGAGCCGGAAAAAAAGCCATAGGGCACCGAACGAAGCGACGATAGCGATGCCTATCGAGAGCAGCAGCAGACCGGGCTCGTAAGTAATCATGGGCGTGATCTGGATCGCAGCCATGCCGACGTAATGCATGGCAGAGATACCGCCACCGAGCAGCGCCGCGCCCAAGGAAAGGTGGACGAGACTGATCCGCTGCCGGTTGGCGACGCTCAGGGCGAACGCGGAAGTGATGATCGCAATGAACAGCGAGATGATCGTGGTTGGTATGTCGTATGCGAGGGCGATCGGCAGCGAGAAGGCGAGCATGCCGATGAAATGCATCGACCAGATGCCGCTGCCCATCGCCAGCGCGCCACCAACGAGCCACAGCTTCGACAGAATGCCGTCCGAGCGTGCCACACGCGCGGACAGGCTCAGAGCGGTATGGGAAACGAAGATTGCTACGGCAACCGATAGGACGACCAGCCAGGGGTTATAGATGCCGACCAAAGTGCAAATGCTCCGAGTAGGGCCACCCGGGCGGCCTCTTAGGACTATCGGCTCGGTGGCGCTGCGACTTGAAGTCCGTCCCAGTCGGCCTGTGACGGAGTCCGCGAATTTCTTCGGAGAGCGTATTAAGTCAACTCGGAGAGTCAGATGAGCGCGCGTTCCGCGGGACTCGTGCTGTGTGCCACCTTGGGCCTCTCCGGCTGCGGCTACAGCTCCCTTCAGCAGCAGGACGAGGACGTCAAAGCCTCGTGGTCGGAGGTCGTGAGTCTCTACCAGCGGCGGGCGGATCTGATCTCCGGTCTGGCAGGGACGGTGAAAAGCTTCGCTGCCTCTGAGCAGGAGCTCATAGGCGCGACGCAAGCGAATGCCCGCACGGGCTCGATGCCGGCTGCACCCGGGGTGCTCAGCGATCCTGCGGCCTTCGCCAGCTACCAGGCACTGCAGAAACAGCTCACCCAGTCACTGCAGAGTCTCATGGGTGTGAGCGCGGGCTACCCGCAATTGCAGTCGGATGCCAATTTCCAGGACCTGCAGACGCAGCTCGCCGAGACGGAAAGCAGCATCACCGCCGCACGCGACCACTACATGGCAGCGGTCCGGAATTTCAACACGATGGTGCATACATTCCCGACCGACGTAACGGCCCGCGTGTTTGATTTCCGGGCGCGGCCGAATCTCCCGGCAGCTGCGGAGAAATAGCCTGTCCGGCCGAGCTCCAGGACCAGCCCCGCCCTGTAGCCGAATGCCGACATTCTGCTCACCGAGACCTAGGCGATGTCATAATTCGGAACCATGAAGATCCCTCAGATTCGAGCCGCTGTAGCGGCCTGCCTTTGTACCCTCGCGACCGCATGCTCCCTCTTCAATGGGGTGAAGCACTCCGAGCCCACTCCACCGCCGCCGCCGCCGCCAGCGCCCTCCGAGCCGGAGCCGGTCGCCACACAGCGCTTCGAGGTCGCGCCGGACGAAGACATGATCGGCGTGGTGCAGATCGTCAAGAGTTCGAAGGAAGACACCCTTACGGACATCGCGCGCCGCTTCAACGTGGGCTACGAGGAGATCCTGCGCGCAAATCCGAAAGTCGATCCCTGGTTGCCAGGGGCCGACCGGCCGATCGTGGTGCCCACGCAGTTCGTCATCCCGAACGCACCGCGTACCGGCGTCGTCATCAACATCGCGGCCATGCGGCTTTTCTATTTTCCGCCGCACAAGTCGGGCGAGCCGCAGGTCGTGATCACCCATCCCATTGGCATCGGCAAGGTGGGCTGGGCGACGCCGGAAGGCGTGACCAAGATTGTGCGCCGCCAGGCGGATCCCACCTGGCGCGTCCCGGTTTCGGTCATCAAGGAGCATCGCGAGAACGGCGAGGAGCTCGAGAAGGTCATCGGCCCGGGTCCCGACAATCCGCTCGGTAAATTTGCGTTCTACCTGCAGTGGCCCAGCTATCTCATTCACGGTACCAACAAGCCCGCGGGTGTGGGACTGCGCTCGAGCCACGGCTGTATCCGCCTGTATCCCGAGGACATCGCTCAGTTGTTCAACTCAGTGCCGGTCGGCACACAGGTTCGCGTCGTGAACCAGCCGTTCGTATTCGGCTGGCACGATGGCCAGCTCTACATGCAGGCGTTCGATGTGTTGGAGGACGACACCCGCGGGTGGAAGAAGGCGCCGAAGAAGCTGTTGAGCCAATCGCTCGCCGCCAATCTGCAGAAACAGCTCAAGGCGCACAATGAGCAGGTGAACTGGGACGAGGTCTCCGTGCTCTCGCATGACCCGCGCGGTGTGCCGGTCCCCATCTCACTCGCCGATGTCAACCTCGACCAGGTGCTGGCGTCCGCATCGAAAGTACAGAACCGTCTGCCGGACGGGTCGACCTGGGATGGCAAGTCCGACCTGCCGATGGACGAGGCGACTTTCCACCAGATGATTTCAGAGATCGAGCCCGGCTCTTCGGGAGGCGCGCCAGCCCCTGCGGCCCCTGCGGGGGGCATATCCCCAGCAGGGAGCACGACCCCCGCGGGAAGCGCCACTCCTGCGGGGAGCACTACCCCTGCGGGGAGCACTACCCCTGCGGGGAGCACTACTCCTGCGGGAAGCGCCACTCCCACGGGGACCACTACTCCAACGCGGCCGGGTAGCACAGCGACAGGCTCTCCGAGCGCCACACCGACCACCAGCGCGCCGGCAGCAAAACCGCGCGCCGCTGGACCGCCGGTCACAACTGCGGCAGGCTCGCAGTCCAAATCGACTCAGTAGTCTTTCATCCTTCCGAGGTATCGAACGATGGCCGCGCTGTCCGAGTGGCTGCAAATCATGCTCGCCGAAATTGCCCGCAAGCGGGACGATGTCGAACTCGCTCGTGCGGAGGAAGCGAAGCGCGCCACCGAAGTGCAACCGAGCCCGCCGCCTGTGAAGGAGGCTAGCGTCGCCCGCAGCTGACTTCTGTCATACAACCACGGTGACGCTAAATAGAGACGACCACAAGATATAGCTATGCTAGAGTCCCGCGGGCTCAATGGGTGGGGATCCCGAGAGGCTCGAAGTGGCCGACAGCCGTGTTTCCGGCGCAGAACTCGCAGAACAAAGCCGAACAGCGGACCGCGCGATCGAACGTGTGTCCACGGGAATCGCCGCCTTCGTGGGGCGCGCGCTCAAGGGACCTGTCAATCAATCGGTGCCGGTCGCGAGCTTCGCGGAGTTCCAACAGATCTTTGGTGGCTTGTGGCAGCCTTCGACGCTGTCATATGCCCTCGAGCAATTCTTTGAGAACGGTGGCCGGCGCGCGTTAATCGTCCGCGTCGTCAACGGTGCACGCCCTCCGACCATAACACTGCCTGCCTCCGGCGCAGCGTTGCGTTTGATCGCGCTCAACCCCGGCTCGCGCGAATATCTGCGCGCTTCGGTTGATTACGATGGCATCGGCGACGGTGAGCCGGACCGCTTCAACCTCGTCGTACAGCGGGTGCGCTCCGCCGCTTCCGAGCTGATCGAGGACCAGGAGATTTTCCGCCGCATCTCCATCCTGCCGGACTCGGGACGATTCGTGATCGACGTGTTGCTGGAGTCGCGCCTCGTGCGCGTCACCGGGCCGGCGCCCGCCCGCCGTCCCGACCGGTCCGCGAGCGGATACGGCGGCGCCGCGATTGGCTATGCGGTGTCGAATCCGGACGGCGATGATGGCGGCCCGCTCACCGATTACGACGTCATCGGGTCCGCGATCGAGGGAACCGGGTTGTTTGCGCTGAATGGCGTCTCCCGTTTCAACTTGCTGTGCATTCCTCCACTCACGCGGGACGGTGACCTGGGACTGAGCTCCTTGCTCGTCGCCGCGAAGTTCTGCCGCGAGCGGCAGGCTCTGTTGCTCGTCGATCCTCCTTCGGCGTGGCTGTCCGCGCGGACGGCGCTCGATTCCTTGCGCATCTGGCCGTTTCGTAGCGATAGCGCCGTGATGTTCTTCCCGCGGGTGCAGGCGTTTGATCGGCTGCGTGGTCGGGTAGAAACGTTCGCCTCCTGCGGGGCTGCCGCTGGAATGGTCGCGCGCTCCGATGAGACGTGGCCCGTCTGGGCGGCTACCGAAAGCGACGAGGCCATTCTGCGGCCCGGACTGCGTCCGGCTGTCCCCGTGTCGGATGCGGATCGAGTCCGCCTGGCGCAAGCTGGCGTGAACACCCTACTATCAGTCCGCTCGAGCGTGCGCGCCTCCATAAGCCCACGGACGTTGGCAGCCGGGGGTTGCGGCATCTCGGACTGGAAATATCTGGCCGCCCGCCGACTCGCGCTGTTCATTGCCGCCAGCATCGAGCAGGGCACGCGTTGGGTGGTGCTCGAGCACAACGGTCCTGCGACCTGGGAACGGGCGCGGACGCAGGCGGAGAGCTTTCTCGACGCGCTCGCCGACCAGGGGGCGTTCATCGGAACTTCTCCCGACGAAAGTCATTTCGTCATCGGTGATGAGCGTGTGAATCGTCCGGCGCTGGTTGCCGAGGGCAAGTTCAATCTGTTGTTCGGCTTTGCGACCAGCAAGCCCGGTGAATTCGATACGTGGCTGGTGACGCACCAGGCGGGCGCCAGCCGCGTTCGGCCGGTGTCGGTGAATCGCGCGACGACCTCGAAGCATCGGGTCGAGTGGGAGATCGAGACTTCGATACTGCGCGGTTGAGATTGGGGCGCGGTTAGGATTGTAGACAAGGGCATGGCGCCAGGGGGGGAACGTCCGCGGCGCCGAGGGGGGGAGACATGGCGAACGGATCCGGTCGTGCCATCTTGTTGTTGTCGTGTTTGTTGGGTGCTGCGGAGGTCGCTCGCTCCGCTGATCTCGATGCCCCCACCGCGGGCGAAGGGCTTGCCGAAGTTGTCGTCACGGCGCGCTTCAAGAGCGAGAATCTACAAGCCGCGCCTATCTCCATCACGGCTGTTTCCGCCGATCAGATCGACGCTCGCGGCTACATCAATGTAGCCGATGTCGCACACGCCGCCCCGAATGTGAACATCGAGCAGGCCGGCTCTGGCTTCGGCAAATCCGCCTTCGTGTCCATCCGTGGCATCGGTCAGAACGATTTCAAATACACGTTCGAGCCCGGTGTCGGTTTCTATATTGACGACGTCTATTTCGGCACCGTGTTTGGTTCGGTATTCGACCTTACGGACATCAACAGCGTCGAGATTCTCCGCGGTCCGCAAGGTACGTTGTTCGGCAAGAACACCGAAGGCGGCGCGGTGCGCATTTTCACGAAGAAACCCACGGGTGACGGCAGCGGCTATCTCGAAGCCGGCGGCGGGAGTTTCGAGCGTGCGAGATTTCGCGGGGCCTACGATTTCGCCCTGGTTCCCAATCAGTTATTCGTGCGCGTCTCTGCAGGCTCGAATCACAGCGACGGCTATATGAATGTGTTGGATTTTGCCTGCGCCAATCCAACACTCGCCGGGAGGCTCACTCCCGTGACCAACCGGAACGGCTGCAAGATCGGCACCTACGGTGGCGACGATGTGCAAGTGGCGCGGATCGCCGTGCGCTACCTGCCCAGTGATACCCTGGAACTGAATCTTTCGGCCGACCTCACTGACGATCGCGGCGAGGAGCCCGCGACCAAGATGATCGCCTTTGCATTGCCGCCCAGGCCCACCGGTATCCCAAACGTGCCCGGTACGCAGATCTCCAACGCCCTGGCGCTCTATAGCATCGCAGCTACCATTCCGCGATACGGTATCCCTCTGGACTCGCGGTTTCTCACCAACAGTCCCTACACCACTTACGGCACCTACACCGATCCTATCGCGGGGATCTCCGCGTCCCCGAAGAGCACCCTCAATTCCTGGGGCGTGGCGGGGACGGTCGATTGGGATACTCCTTGGGACGGCGTTCACGCGAAGTCTATTTCGGCCTATCGTCGCTATCACGGCGCGTTCGCGGAGGACACTTCCGGCGCGCCGATCTCGGGCAATCTGCCGATCAACTTCCTCAAACATCACCAGTTCAGCGAGGAGTTGCAGTTCAGCGGCCGTGCGCTGCAGAACACCCTCGACTGGGCGACCGGCGCCTACTACCTCGATGGCGAGGATTTCAACAGCGGTATTGTCGATAACTCGAGCAACGTCGGCGGCCGGGGCATCTTGTTTCTGACAGGGGATCCAGCTTCCTCCAAGGACGAGTCTGTCTTCGCGCACGTCAACTACAAGATCACCAGCGCCATTGGACTCGAGTTGGGGGCTCGCTATTCCCACGAGACCAAGCGTTACACGTTCTACCGTTACGAGCCGAACCTGGTCGGCTTGGTGCCCGCGGGACTGTTTCCGACCAATCACGGCAATTACCTGGCCGGCTTCGCGCCTCCGCTGCCAACAGGAAACGTCAGTGTGTCGCGGGTCGATCCTAAAGTGGGGTTGTCCTACCAATGGTCGCCGGACGTCATGACTTACGCGCAGTACTCGACGGGCTACAAATCCGGCGGCTTCAACCCGCGGCCTCTGACGCGTACACAGGTGACGAGCTTCGGTCCGGAAAAGGTGACGTCCTACGAGGTTGGTTTGAAGAGCGAATGGTTTGATCACCGACTACGTGCAAATGTAGCGGGTTTCGTCAGCAACTACAGCGCGCTGCAGTTACCTGTGGCCACCGTCGACCCGGGCACGGGTTTCCCGGCATTTCTGACGGAGAGTGTCGGCAACGCGCGCATCAAGGGAATCGAGCTCGAGATAGAGTCACGGCCCGTGCGTGGCCTGAGCATTGATGGCTCGGTGGGCTATCTGCACTACCGCACCCTGAATCTCGGCGGAGCGGCCTACAATTCCGTCACCAACCCCGGCGGTCCAACGCTTTCGGACGTACCGGCGCTGACTCCCACCTGGAAGGGCAATGTGGGCGCTCAGTACGCGATCGCTCTAGGCAGCCTCGGGTCTCTGACACCGCGCCTGGACTACACCTACCAGTCGAAGGTCTTCAACGATCCGCAGAATGAGCTGATTTCCATGCAAGGCGGCTATGGAATCCTCAATGCGCGGCTCACCTGGGAGGCCATCAAAGGAGGCTGGCAGGTCTCCCTGTCCGGCTCCAACCTCGCCGGCAAGGTGTATTACGTGACCGAGAGGAATCAACTCTCGACCTATGACGAGGTTGACGGACAGCCGGGCCGGCCGCGGGAGTTTTTGTTTTCGGTGCGGAAGGTGTTTTGACGGGCGCCAGTGTGGCGTGTGCACGCGTGTTGCCGGGACGGTGCCGTTGCTGCGGTCGCATGCTCAGCGCGCGGCGTTCGTTCCAGTCGATTCTACGCGCACCGTAATGACCGCCCGGACGACCTCCGTCCCATTCCTGTCGACCGCGCTCACCGGAACCGCGACGTTCTGGACTTCGCCCCATTCGGCCTTGTCGAGTCGGGCGGTGGCGGTGACATCCGACTCTGCCCGGCGGAGGTACTCGATCGTCATGCCGCGCGAATGCCAACGCATCATGGCCGGCAGGGTTACTTCCGTCACGGTGCTCGCGGCCAACTCGCACAGAGTCGCAATCGCCAGCGGGTGAACCGTATTACCCTGCCCGCTGGTGCCGCGCCGCCAGGGGATGTGCACGATGCAAAGCGCGGGGCGCAGCTCGATAAAATAAGGGTTGATAGAAGCAAAGTAGGGCGCTCGCCGGCACAACGCCCGTGTGAAAAGCCAGCGGCCGAGGCGTGACTGCGAGCGTTTCTGCCAGGTGGCCAGGGTGGGGTTGATCGGGTTTGGCGCGCTCATGTCAAACGGCCGCCCGGCGCATCGGGGTCGTCGGACCCGCCTTCGCGCGGCGCACCGGCGGCAGCGACAATGCTGACGCGCGCCGTGCCCGAGTCACGGCCCTGCGCATCGCCGTCGCCGAACCCGCCGCCGCCCGGTGTCAGTATCGTCAACACGTCACCTGCCTCCACTGTGAAACTCGCCGTCCCGCCAATGTCCTCCGTTCCGCCCGCCGCGCGCAACAGTCGCCCTTTGCCGACTTCACCCGGCCCGCCACCGTCGAGCCCGAAGGGCGCGATACGACGGTGATTGGCCAGCAGGGCACCTGACAGCGGCGCCCGAAATTCGATCCGCCGCACGCTCCCATTACCGCCCGCGTAGCGACCCGCGCCGCCGGAGCCGCGCCGGATCGAGAACTCCCGTAGCAGCACCGGAAACCTGGCTTCCAGAATCTCCGGATCGGTGAGTCGCGAGTTGGTCATGTGAGTCTGCACTGCATCGCATCCTTCGAACCCCGGGCCCGCGCCGGCGCCCCCGGCGATGGTTTCGTAATATTGCAGCCGCTGGTCGCCGAAAGTGAGGTTGTTCATCGTGCCTTGCGACGCAGCAAGCATGCCCAGCGCACCATACAGCGCGTCGACGATGCACTGGGAGGTTTCCACGTTCCCCGCGGCGACCGCGGCTGGCGGCGCGGGGTCCAGCATTGAGCCGCTCGGAATCGTGATCTCCAGCGGCTCCAGGCACCCTTCGTTGAGCGGAATAGGCCGGTCTATGAGGGTACGAAACACGTACAACACAGCTGCCATGCAGACGGCGCGTGGAGCATTGAAGTTGTGTGGGTCCTGCGGCGAAGTGCCGGTGAAATCGACATGCACCCGCCTCGTGTGCGGGTCTATGTCGATACGGACGACGATTGCCTGGCCGCTATCCATCTCGTAACGGAACGAGCCGGGACGCAGCTTCTCGATTGCCTCCCTCATGCAGGCCGCGGCGTTGTTTTGCACGTGACGCATGTAAGCGCGCACTGTTCCGAGCCCGTGCCGCTGCACGGCGCGTTCGATTTCCGCTATGCCCCGCGCGTTGGCCGCGAGCTGCGCACGAAGATCGGCGACGTTCTGGTCGGGATTCCGAGCGGGGTAGCGTCCCGCCGCCAGGGCCTCACGCAATTCGCGCTCGTGAAACTCGTTGGCGGTAACGAGTTGGAAGAGCTCGAAGAGGGCGCCTTCTTCCTCGATGGTACGGCTGAACGGCGGCATCGAGCCCGGCGTGGAACCGCCAATATCGGCGTGATGCGCACGCGATGCGACGAAGAAATCGGGCGCGGCATCGGTGCCCGACGTGTCGAGGAACACCGGCGCAACCACGGTCATATCCGGCAAATGCGTACCACCATGATACGGGCTGTTGATCAGCCACGAGTCCCCCGGCCGCATCTGCCCGCGCCTCGCGTCAATGACGGCGCGCACGCTCGCGCCCATCGACCCCAGGTGTACCGGCATATGCGGCGCGTTGGCCACCAGCCCGCCGTCAGCATCGAACAGCGCACAGGAGTAGTCGAGCCGCTCCTTGATGTTGACCGATTGCGCCGTTGACTTGAGCACCTCGCCCATCTGCTCAGCGATGTGCATGAAGAGGTTGTTGAAGATTTCGATACGGGCCGGGAGGGTGGCGTCGTCCGGGCTTGCGTCGCCAGGCGTTGCGCTGCCAGCGTGCCCGGATCGCGCGGTCAGATCGGCCGCCGCGAGGCCGGCTCTGGCCGACGCGCGAGCGTTGGTACTCCCGTCCACCTCCAACATCAACTCCCCGCCAGCGAGCCTCCGCGCCTGCCAGCCGGGCTCCAGAACCAGCGTCGAATTCGGCTCGACAATGAGCGCGGGCCCTCGCACAACCTCGGTGAGCGACGCGCTCGACAATAGCGGCACCTCCTGCCACGAGCCAAACCACGCACGCGCAGTTGCTGGCAATTCGCCTTGCGCGCGTGCCTCCGGCAAACGCAGTGAGCCGGCATCGATCGAGCTCATGCGTGCTTCCACGCGCACCGCATCGATCACAATCCTCAGCCCCTTCGCCGCAAATCCAAAACGCCGCAGGTGAGCGGCGGAGAAGGCCGAGAGCACGTCCGCCAGTTCCGCCACCGGAACCGACAAACTCGTCTCGCTATCGCCAGCCCTGAGTTCCAGCGAATGCTCGACCCGCACGGCGTCCACGTTTTCGCCGACACCATACATCGCCCCGGCGCTCCCGACCGCACCCACACCCGCGTTCGCTCCGGCGATCCTCACCGCACCCGCGTTGGCCCCAGCGCTCCCTGCCGCACCCGAGCCGTGGCGCGCGCCTTCGCCGAACGCAGCCAACTCCCTGCGCGCTTGCGTCTCCAACTCCGCGAGCCGCGCCTGCGCCGACACCAGCGCATCCTCGGTAAGTTGCAACTGCAGACTCGCACGGCGCACCGCCAACCGGTCCGCCACCCCAATCCCAAATGCTGACAGCACACTCGCAAGCGGATGGACGAGGATTCTGCGCATGCCTGCCGCGCGCGCCACGCTGCAAGCGTGTTGACCCGCTGCCCCTCCAAAACAGAACAGCGTGAAGTCGTCCGCGTCGAGACCTTGTCGCGTCGACACCTGACGAATGGCGTTAGCCATCGCTTCGACACCCACTTCGAGAAAGGACGCCGCCAGCGCCTCCGGCGTCGGCTCTCGACCCGTCATCTCACGAACTCGAACGACCAGAGCCGCAAACTCCGATGCAACAGCGTCCGCATCGATGCGTGCCGTCCCGTCACGTCCAAAGACCGCTGGCAACGTATCCGGTCGCAGCCGGCCGAGCAGCACCTGCACGTCGGTGAGCGTGAGCGGTCCTCCTCGTCCATAACACGTTGGCCCGGGGTCGGAACCCGCCGACGCTGGACCCACGGCGAAGCGCCCATCCGAAAAGCTGACTATGGATCCACCCCCGGCAGCGATCGTGTGCACGTCGAGCATCGGCTGCTGAAGCCGAACTCCGGCAATAACGTGTTCAAAGCGTCGCGGCAGCTCACCATCAATCAGAGAGACATCGGTAGAAGTCCCGCCCATGTCGAATCCAATCAGGCGTGACACGCCGAGCCGGCGCCCGATCCAACCCATGCCGATCAATCCGCCAGCGGGTCCAGACAACACGCTCGACACCGCGTGAAAACTTTCGACGGCAGCCAGGCCGCCATTACTCTGCATCAACTCGAGACGCCCGCGCGGATCGAGATTGTGGAGCTCTCGCTGTAGACCGCTGACGTAGCGCCTCAATGGCGGAGCGAGGTAGGCGTTCAGCACCGTGGTGTCGCCGCGCGCGACATAGCGAACGAGCGGTGACAATTCGTGCGACACCGAGACTTCGTCGAACCCCAGCTCGCGCGCAATGGCCGCGGCCGTGCGCTCGTGCTGCTGATGTCGCCAGCCATGCAGAAAGATGATCGCGACCGATCGCAATCCCGCCAGCCGGGCACGCTCCAGATCGGCCCGCAGGCGTTCCGTGTCCAGAGGAGTAAGGACCGTGCCGACGGAGTCGACGCGCTCCAGCGCTTCGATCACCATCGAATAGAGTCGATCAGGCAGTACGATGTGACGCGCAAAAAGATCGGGTCGACTCTGATACCCGATGCGCAGGCCGTCCGCGAACCCCACTGTCGTCACCAGTAGAACGGGCTCACCTTTGCGCTCGAGCAGGGCGTTGGTCGCAACGGTCGTTCCGACTTTGACTGTGTCGACACGACCCGCCGGATCCGCGCGACCTGCCTGGTCCACGCGGACCGGAGAATCGACCCCGCGCTCCAGCCTAACGCCTGACGCCGCCGTCTCCGACGCTGCCACACGTGACGCCTCTGTCCCCAACGCCGCCACATCCGACGCCGTCATTCCCGGCGCCGCGACTCCTGACGCCGCCCCCCGCGCCGCCGTCCCCGACGCCACCGCTCCTGATGCCGTCACCTGTGATGCCGTGCCCGACGCCGCCACCCCTGACACCGCCGTCCCCAACGCCCCCACCTCCGCCGCCACACCCAAAATCTCTCGCGCCGCACGAATCCCCGGATCCGCGGCATCCCGCCCCCCGGGCTGCACCGACAGCACCTTCCGGATGTGCAGTTCCCCCGACGGCGCCAGCCCAATAACGTCGGTGAAAGTGCCGCCTCGATCTATCCAGAACTGCCAACCAGTCACGATTTTCCTCTCGATCGCCTTTCGCAATCGAAAATAGCTATTTGAGCGCCGCGCCACGCGGGTCTGCATTATTCTATGGAATGCATTCCGCACCCAACGCCGCAGGGGAACCGGTTATGGAAGCGGTCGTGACCGGCCGACACGTAGTCTTTTCTCATGGGCAGGAAAGTGGCCCCTGGGGCCGCAAGATTTCGGCGCTCGCCGAAGTCGCGCGTAGTGAGGGCTACGACACCCACTCGGTCGACTACCGCGGCATAGTCGAGCCCCGCGCGCGCATCGCGAAGCTCGTGGACTTTTGTAAGGAGCTGTCCGGCGACCTTGTGCTCGTTGGCTCGAGCGTGGGCGGCTACGTGTCCGTTGCTTCCGCTTCACTCCTGCACGCCCGTGGAGTGTTCCTGATGGCTCCTGCGCTCTATCTGGACGGGTTGCCCGAGCTGCGTCCGGGCGTCCTCGATTGTCCGGCGACGGTGGTTCACGGCTGGCGCGACGAAGTTGTGCCTTATGAGCACAGCGTCCGATTCGCGCAAAGTTATCATTCCGCTTTGCACCTGCTCGAAAGCGATCACCGCCTGCATAATCAGATCCGCGTGATCCAATACCTCTTCGAGTACTTTCTCATCGCGCTCGACCTGCCGCCCATTGCCTTCGAGTGAGGTGGCCGTGCCGGCTCGCGGTACCTCTGGGCTCGCTGCGATGCTCATCACAACGAAAACGACGCGATGAACTGGCTGTTACGGCTCTGGGTGAGATTCAAAGTGCGTCCGGACGACGTGGTCGAACGACTCCACGCCCGGAACAGTCCTGTCTGCTATGTGATTGAGGAGCGCAGCTCCGTGGACCTCGCGGTTCTGCAGGACGCGTGCGTCCGATTGAAGCTCAGCAGGCCCCGCAAACGGCTGCTCGAGACGGCCAAGGACCTGCGCTCGTTTTTCTATCTCAGTCGGCCGCGGGGGTTCTGGGACGAACGTCTCGACCGCCGGCCGCCGCCGCAATTGCGCCAGATGATTGAAGCGCTGCGCGCCGATCCGCAATTAGACATCGACCTCGTCCCGGTGGCGGTCTATTGGAGCCGCGCGCCACAGAAGGAGCGCTCCTGGTTCCGTCTATTGTTCGTGGAGGATTGGGCACTCACCAGCCGCGCGCGGCGGTTCATGCAAGTGCTCTTCAACGGGCGCGACGTCATCATCGAATTCGATGATCCGATCTCACTACGCAGCCTCCTCGGCGAGAAGATCGGTGTCGCGGTCCGCGGGCGGCGGGTCGCCCGCGCATTGCGCGCTCTGTACGCGAAGCATCGCGCCGCCCGCATCGGGCCGGATCTTTCCCACCGCCGCACGATTGTCACGAGCGTCCTGAAAACCCGCGCGGTCCGCGCCGTCGTTGCGCAGGAAATGCGGGAGAAGAAGCTCACCCGCCACCAGGCTATTCTGCGCGCCAAGCGCTACGCCGAAGAAATCGCGGCGAACTACTCGCATTCTTTCATCCGATTCATGGAAAGCTCGTTGTCGCGCCTGTGGAACCGGCTCTACGACGGCGTTGAGTTTGGCCACGTCGAGACTCTCGAGCAGGCGACGGAAGGTAACGAGATCGTCTATGTCCCGTGCCACCGCAGCCACATGGATTATCTGTTGCTGTCGTATGCGATTTACGTGAATGGCTTCGCCATCCCGCACATCGCCGCCGGCATCAACCTCAACCTCCCGATCGTCGGCCGCTTCCTGCGCAAGGGAGGCGCCTTCTTCATTCGTCGTAGCTTTCGCGGCAACGCTCTGTACACCGTCGTCTTCATGAAGTACCTCGCCGCGATCATGGCGCGCGGCCACTCCATCGAGTACTTCATAGAAGGCGGCCGCAGCCGCACCGGCCGCTTGCTGCAACCGAAGACGGGAATGCTCTCGATGACTGTCCGCAGCTTCCTGCGCGATCCCGCGCGCCCGGTGGTGTTCGTGCCGGTCTACTTTGGATACGAGCGCATCGTCGAGGGCCCCACCTACATCGGTGAGCTTTCCGGACGGCCGAAGGAGAAGGAAAGTGTTTTCGGACTGGTACGAACCTTCCGCAAGCTCCGAGAGCGCTTCGGCAAAGTCCACGTCAATCTCGGCGAGCCCATTCCGTTGGGGAAACTTCTCGACCGTTATGATCCGAACTGGCGCGCGTTGAAGTTCGACGATGACACGCGCGTTCCGTGGGTGAACCAGGCGGTCGGCGATCTCGCGGTCGCGATCATGCGGAACATCAACTCCGCGGCGGCGGTCACGCCCATCGGGTTGCTGGCCATGACACTCCTCGCGACTCCGCGGCAGGCACTCCCCGAGGCCGACCTGCTGCGACAGATCGATCTCTACCGGGCGCTGCAACTCGGGTTTCCCTACAGCGACCGCGTGACCGTCACCGAGTTGACCAGCACGGAAGTCCTGACCTACGGCATCTCCATGAAAGTCGTTTCGCGGCAGTCGCACGGACTCGGCGATATCGTGAGAATGAGCGACGAGAGCGCAATTCTCGCCACCTACTATCGCAACAACATCCTGCACCTGTTCGCGATGCCATCGCTGGTCGCCTGCGTGTTTTCGAGTAATGCGCGGGTGCGCACTGAGGATATCCAGAGACTGGCCTGGCGCATCTATCCGTATATCGCGGCGGAGCTGTTTCTGCGCTGGGATGAAAGCGAGCTGCAGGCGATCGTCAACGGCGTGTTGACGTGTCTCGAGCAGTACGGCCTCGTCGAGACGGACGCCGACCGGAAAGAATGGCGCCGACCGCCGCCAACCTCCATCAAAGCAATGCAACTGTCGCTGTTGGCACAGGCGACGATTCAGACCATCGAGCGTTACTATCTCGCCATCGCGCAGCTCGTGAAGGCCGGCAGCGGCCAGATCACGCAGGCCGCCCTCGAAGAGCGCTGTCAGCTCACCGCGCAGCGCATCGCGCTGCTCCACGGTCTGAACTCACCGGAATTCTTCGACCGCACGATGTTCAGCAACTTCATCGATCACCTGCGCACTCGCAACGTCATCCGCAACTCGAGCACCGGCAAGCTGGAATTCGATGAAGTCCTCATGCGGGTGGCCGCCGACGCGCAGTTCGTGCTCAGCGAGCAACTCCGCCACAGCATCCTGCAAGTAACGCACAGTTGAGGCGCAACGCGCCGCCGCTGGCTTGGGCCACGCCGGCCTGAGCCACGCGCCGGTCGGGGTCCTACCCCCCGAAGTACCCAAACCCACGCGCCATGAACGGCGCGCAAAACAAAATCACAACAATCGCCGTCATCTCCAGCATCAGGCACATCCGCGTACGCCGCACCTGTGTCGCCGACATCTCCGGCACCGCGCCTTGCTTCAACGCTTTGCCCCACGACAGAAACAACACCGTGGGATAGATCGAAATGGCGGCCGCCGCCAGGAAGGCGAACAGCTTCATAAGAAAGAACGCGTCGGTGAAGTAGTACCCCGCGCCCTTCTCGAAATAGAAAACCCGCAGCAACCCGATCACGAGCAGCACACCGGCCGAGATGCCGAAGAGGTTGTCAGTTCGTTGGAGTCTGCGTGCCTGCGCAATGGTCAGAGGCGGCTTGAACAACACCACCTCCGCGACCAACGCGCCCACGACTGTGAACGCGGACAGGTGATGCAGGAACGCCATTACCGCAGGCATATACATTGCGAGCTCCCAAAGACGCCACGCCGCCCTAATCCGCATCCGCCGCGCGACCAGTTACCGCCCGATCGCGTCAGCGCAAACCAGCGCCCTTCCTGCGCCCTCAGCGATCCCGCCGCCAAGCGACGTGCGCTCTCAGTCGTCCCATCTCACCCGGCTGCGCTGCTTCTTCGTCTGCTGCTTGCGGGTCTTACCTTCCAGCCGCCGCTCTTTCGACGCACGCGTTGGTTTCGTCGCCCGTCGCGTCTTCGGAACCACGAGCGCCCGTTCCACGAGATCCGCGAGCCGCTCGAGCGCCTCGCGCCGATTATGCTCCTGCGAGCGCTGATTCCTCGCGATAATGAGGATCGCCCCGTCGTCCGTCAGTCGGCGCCCAGCCAGCACCCGTAACCGATTCTTCACCGGCTCCGACAACGCGGTACTGCCCTCCATGTCGAACCGCAGTTGTACGGCAGAGGAGACTTTGTTGACGTTCTGACCGCCCGGCCCCGACGCCCGCACAAAAGCGTACGTCAGGTCGCTATCGGGAATCGTAACTTCAGGGGTGATCTCGAGAGCCATAGACGTCGCGCGCCCGCGTCAGTCCGCGCCGTCGTCGAGGTCCATCGATCCCGGCTTGTCCCCCGCCCCAGGGGAGGTCCCCGGAGGAGTGCGCGAAAGCGTCATCGCTGGCGCCTTCTCGAGCATCCGCAGCTCCCGCTGCGCAACCGGAATCTTCACTCCGTTGTCACGGAAAATTCTCCAGATGGCGCGGTTCACGTCCGAGCGGACGTTGTTGACGCCATTCATCGGATCCGCGATCCAGAAACGCACCTCGATACGCATGCCGTAGTCCTCGAAGGCCATGAGCCGCGTCACCGGCGGTGGATCTCGAAGGATGCGTGGGTGATGCTCTACCGCCTCGAAGAGCAGTTTCAGAGCGATCTCAGGATCATCGTCATAACTCACCATCACCGGAAGCCGGATGCGCACCCGCTGATCCGAGTAGCTCCAGTTGATGACCGAGTTCGTAATGAGATTCTGGTTCGGGACCAGCGTGTCGACGCCGTCGCGGTCGCGGACGACGACATAACGCCCGCGTAGCTCCTGCACCCACCCGAAGTTTTCGGTGCTGGTGCCGGTATGTCCGGTGAAGCTGATGACGTCGCCGGGTTTTATCGACTTGTCCATCAGCAGTACGAACCCGCTGACGAAGTTGCTGGCGATGGACTGCAGGCCGAAGCCCAAGCCGAGACCGATCGCGCCGGTCAACACGTTCAAGGTGGTGACATCAACACCCGCGGCGTTGATGCCAAGCATGATGCCGAGGCCCACCAGCAGGAAGTAGGTGAACTTCGAGATGCCGATACGGGTCCCGACGGCCAGTTGATCGAGCTTCATGACACGGCGCTCGAAAGCGCGCGCAATGAGACTCGAGACCACCACGAAGGCCGTGACGATCACCAGGCCTTTCAACAGCGCCCAGAGACTGAACTGCGTCTTGCCGGGGATGAGGTTGATGCGATTCAGGGTGGTCTCGACCTTGTCGAGCCAGCCCACCATCGAGAATCCTATCGTGAGCCAGAGGACGAAGGTGATGCGGCTTTCCCAGGTGCGCATCCACGAGTCCGGCCCCATCATCACTCGAAGCAGGTACACACCGAGCCGCACGAGCACCAGGGCGGTGGTGAGTTGCAGCGCCGTGTCGACCGCGGTCGTCGCCGTGCCGAGCATCGCGAACGTTGCGCGAACGATGAGCAACACAATGAGCGCGACGAGGAACGGCGCCAACAGCACCGTGCCCTCCAGCACGCGGAGCTGCCACACGTCCGCCCGCTCGGCCGAGGACTTCGTGAGGTAATTCCGGTGCCACGTCCGCACGAAGTGCGCGCCGGCGAGCGCAATCAGGCCGGCGAGGACGATTGCGATGACCTCGGTCAGGATTTGCGGCGATGTCAGCTTCAGGAATACGCCCTTCAGGGCGCTGTCGGCGTTATCCATCAGGCGTTGAGATCCGGGATCAGCTCGCTTTCCATGCGTGTGATCTGATCCTTCAGCATGAGCTTGCGCTTTTTGAGGCGCTTCAATTGAAGCTGATCGGAATGGATATCGAGCGTCAGACGAGAGATCACCTCGTCCAGATCACGATGCTCAATGCGCAGCGCCCGCAATTTCTCTACGTTGCGGAACAGCTCGCGGTCGACGTTGTCTTCGATTTCCGCCATGGCGGGTAACGCCTGCGGTCTCCCATGGTCTTATAAGCGACGGCCGGTTACGGCGTTCAGCCGCAGACAGGCGATCGGGGCCGCCGTCAGGCGCTAGCTTAGCGGACCGGCTCCAACGGCGCCACGGGAGGTATCATACGCGCCCGTGTTCCTGGCTGCCCCCCCATGTCTGCGACTCCCGTTGAAAAGCCCGATTGGGGCCATATAGATACCGTACTGCTGGATCTGGACGGGACGTTGCTGGATCTGGCGTATGACAATCATTTCTGGCTCGAGATCGTCCCCGCTGCTTATGCGGCGGCGCGTACGACGACTGTAGACGTCGCTCGAACCGAGCTCGCCCCGCGCTTTCGCGCCTGTGAGGGCACGCTTCCCTGGTACTGCATCGATCACTGGAGTCGCGAGCTCGACCTGGATATCGAGGCACTCAAACGGGCCAACACGGAGCGCATCGCCTGGCTACCGGGTGCTGAGAATTTCCTGCTGCGCCTGCGAGCGGCCGGAAAGCGGGTCGTTCTACTGACGAACAGTCATCCGCGGGTGCTGCGGATAAAAGACGAGAAAACCGGGGTTCTGCGCTACTTCGACGCAGCGTTTACGTCGCATGATTTTGGCGTGGCGAAGGAGACGGCGGAGTTCTGGGCCGCCGTACGGGCCGTCGAGCCGTTCGACCTAAGGCGGAGTCTGTTCGCCGACGACAGCGCCCCCGTGTTGCGTGCAGCGCAACGTGCGGGGATTCGCTGGATCTATGGCGTTCGCCGTCCAGACTCCGTTCAGACCGTTCGCGACCACGTCGATGTCGCTGTGATCGACGGGGTGCACGAGCTGGTGTAAGCGGTCAGTTGTTTAGAGCTGTAGGTCGTCTAGCTAAGTCACCCGTGGGAGCCTTTCCGGGGGCGCCCGCCGCCACTTCCGCCGCCGCCTCGACGTCCACCAGGACCCGGTCGGCCGCCGCCACCGGAGCCACCGCCGGGCCGCCTTCCGCCACCGCCACCGCCACCGGCATGAGGGCGAAACGGACGGCGCTCAGGGGGAGCCCCTTGCACGAGCTCCTTCGCCAGCATGTCCGGTGATATCGAGGTGGACGGGATCTTGTGACCCAGGTAGTCCTCGATCTCCGGAAGAGATACGGCGTATTCCTCGCAGGCGAAGCTGATGGCGTCGCCTTCGGCTCCAGCCCGAGCCGTGCGGCCGATGCGATGGACGTAATCAGGAGCGTCCTGCGGCAGGTCGAAGTTGAAGACATGGCTCACGTCGGGAATGTGCAGCCCACGCGAAGCGACGTCGGTAGCGATCAGTACCGCGAGGTCCCCGTTGTGGAAGTCGCGCAGGAAGCGCAGCCGCTTGTTCTGCGGTACATCGCCGGACAGGGCTTGTGAGTGGAAGCCGTTGGCATTTAGCGTGCTTTCGAGCCGCTCGGCCGCCCTCTTCGTATTTACGAAGATCATGGTGCGGCGGGCCTCGTATTGGCGCAGGAGCGCCACGAGCAGCGGCACTTTCTCCTCCATCGCGGGGTAGTACATCATCTGCCGGACGCGATCGACGGTCATCTTGTCGGGCTCGATGCGCACCAGCTCCGGATTGTTCATGTGCTCGTAAGCGAGCTCCAGGACCCGATGGGAGAGGGTGGCCGAGAACAGCATGGATTGCCGCTTTTCCGGCGGTGGCAGGCGGCGCATGAGATAGCGGATATCAGCGATGAAGCCGAGATCGAACATGCGATCCGCTTCGTCGAGCACGAGTACCTGCGCATGACGCAGGTCGAAAACGTGCTGCTTGAAGTAGTCGATGAGTCGTCCCGGCGTGCCGATCAGCACGTCGACGCCTTCCTCGAGCTGCCGCCGCTGCTTCTCGTAGTCGACGCCGCCGTAGACTACGGCCTGCTTGAGGCCCGTATGGCGGCCGAGAATCTCACCGTCGTGGTGGATCTGCACCGCGAGCTCGCGGGTCGGTGCCACGATGAGCGCTCGAACCGACGTCTTAGATCGGGTCGGCCCAGATGGGCGCGTCAGCAGCGATTGGTAGAGTGCCACCAGGAAGGCGGCGGTTTTGCCAGTCCCGGTCTGCGCCTGGCCGGCCACGTCCTTTCCGGCAAGCGCTATCGGTAGCGTTTGCGCTTGGATGGGCGTGCACACGGTAAAGCCCGCGTCACGGATACCTTCCATAACGAGGGGGGCGAGGCCAAAGGATTGGAATGTAGGGGAATCAGAGTGTGGTTCAGTCATCAAATACGTCTATGGTGTTGTTCGAAATGGGTGGGTGGGCCTTGCAAAAGAGGTCCGGAAGCGCTACAAAGTGCTCAAGACAGCGGGCAATTCGTACCCGCACCTGCCAGCCAGTATTCATATCCCTAAGGCTCGAGCTCATACTCATTCACGAGTTAGTGTAACCGTTTGACGGGTGTTTCTGGCATGGCTTTCGCTGCCCCCTGCCGCCCCGCATGACGTCTTTAAGTCTTCTATCCGAACAAAACAACCTTTTCCACACTCTGCATTCGACGGAGGTTGAACCGCGTGAGTAACCCGCAGATCGTGCACACCACGGACGCCAATTTTGCACAGGACGTCCTCAAGTCCGACAAACCCGTCCTGCTGGATTTCTGGGCCGAATGGTGTGGCCCTTGCAAAATGATCGCCCCGATCCTCGATGAGATCGCCGGCGAGTATCAGGACCGCGTCAAAATCGCCAAGCTCAACATCGACGAAAACCCACAGACCCCGCACAAATACGGCATTCGCGGCATCCCGACGCTGATTCTTTTCAAGAACGGCACTCTCGAGGCTCAGAAGGTCGGCGCGGTCTCCAAATCTCAACTATCAGCATTTCTGGACAGTAATTTGTGAGAGGCTATCTCGGCAATCAGGGTCGTAACCGGCCCAACAACAACAACAAGGGCCCGCGACACGGTAATCGTGACGGTAACCGCGGCGGCAACAACAATGGAAACGGCAACGGTGGGGGGCGGCCCGACGACATGATGCATGAGCCGGAGGCGTTCGACGCCGACGACTCGGAAATCATAAGCCCCGCGGAACTCACCCAGTCCCGCAGCTCGATGAACCTCACCGAGCTGAAGTTGAAACCGATCCACGACCTGGTGAAGCTCGCCGAGTCGATGGGTCTGGACAACCTCGCCCGCTCCCGTAAACAGGACATCATTTTCTCGATCCTCAAGGCGCATGCCAGGAACGGGGAAAACATCTACGGCGACGGCGTGCTGGAGATCCTGCAGGATGGCTTCGGCTTCCTGCGCTCCGCCGACGGCTCCTACCTCGCGGGTCCGGACGACATCTATGTCAGTCCGAGCCAGATCCGCCGCTTCAACCTGCGTACCGGCGACACGATCTCCGGGCTCATCCGGCCGCCGAAGGACGGGGAGCGTTATTTCGCGCTGTTGAAGGTCGGTGAGATCAACTACGACTCGCCCGACAGCTCGCGCAGCAAGGTTCTGTTCGAGAACCTGACGCCGTTCCACCCGACGCGCCGCTTGAAGCTCGAGCGCGGCAACGGCTCCACCGAGGATCTGACGGCCCGGACCATCGACCTCGTGTCGCCCATCGGCAAGGGCCAGCGCGGCCTCATCGTCTCTCCGCCGAAAGCCGGCAAGACGATGCTGTTGCAGAACATCGCGACCGCCATCACCAACAATCATCCCGAAGTCATCCTCATCGTGTTGCTCATCGACGAGCGGCCCGAGGAAGTCACGGAGATGCAGCGTACGGTGAAGGGAGAGGTTGTCTCGAGCACCTTCGACGAGCCCGCCGCACGCCATGTGCAGGTGGCCGAGATGGTGATCGAGAAGGCGAAGCGTCTGGTTGAGCACAAGAAGGATGTCGTCATCCTCCTCGACTCCATCACTCGCCTCGCGCGCGCCTACAACACCGTGGTGCCCTCGTCGGGCAAGGTGCTGACCGGTGGTGTCGACGCCAACGCGTTGCAGCGGCCGAAGCGTTTCTTCGGTGCGGCCCGTAACATCGAGGAAGGCGGCAGCCTCACGATTCTTGCCACGGCCCTCATCGACACCGGCTCCAAGATGGACGATGTCATCTATGAGGAGTTCAAGGGCACTGGCAACAGCGAAATTCACCTCGATCGGCGCATTTCCGAAAAGCGTGTCTTCCCGGCGGTCAATATCAACCGCTCCGGCACGCGTAAGGAAGAGCTCATCACCGACCACGGCGAGCTCGCCAAGATCTGGATCCTGCGTAAGCTGCTGCATCCCATGGATGAGCTGGCAGCCATCGAGTTCCTGCTCGACAAGATGAAGGACACCAAGTCGAATGGTGAATTCTTCGAGGCCATGAAGCGCTAACGACGCACCCGGGGCCCCACGGGGCCCCGGTTCCCCACACGACCCGGTTCTAATACGACCGGGGCCTTGGACCAGTTAACAGTCGCGTCTCTGCGACGCTGGTACATTGGCCTCGCGAATCAGTAAGATTCGCGCGCACCCATTGGCCTGGAGTCAAAAAGTCGCATGCGAATCCGGCTCGCGCCCGCCGCGGCAGTCCTCTTTGCCCTCTCTGCCGCCCCGGCTTTCGCGGATCGCGACCCGAACTCCGGGGCCCCCCTGCCGCCCCCCAAGCATCCGGTCACGCCGAGCCCGATCACGGACCGTTTCTACGTCCGGGGTATTTACTACGCGCCCCACGTAAAAACCGACCTGCAGATCAATCAGCACAACGCCGCTCCAGGGATTGTCGGCACCTCTCTTAGCGGCGAGCGCGACCTCGGCCTGCAGAGCCGCCTCAACCAGGGGCGGTTCGAGATGATGTTCCGCCTCAAGAATCGCAACAAGGTGCGCGTCGACTTTCTCGACGTGGACCGTACGGCCACCCACCAACTGGCCGAGACGATCAAATTCGGCAACGAGACTTTCCCGGTCGGCGCCCTGTTGTCGACTCATGTCGACTGGCGGATTTTCGGCATCACCTACACGTATTCTATTTTTCACAACGACCGCTTCGAGCTCGGTACCGGCCTGGCAGTGCATCTCCTGCAGGCGGAAGCCCAGGCGCAGAACAACGCCAACCAGCAGCGGCAGGACGTTACGGGAGCAGGGGCATTCCCGACGATACCAATCGACTTCGCGTTCCGGATTTCACGCCGCTGGTCGGTGACTGCGTATGCGCAGTACTTCCACGCTGCTATCAGCAACTTCGATGGCTGGCTCGCTGATGTCCACGAGGATGTGCAATACCGCTGGAAACCCAACTTCTCGGTGGGTGTTGGCTATTCCTCGTTCCGCGCCAAGCTGTCTTTGAACACCGGCAACTTCCCCGGGAAGTTCGCGGACAGCCTCGAAGGTCCGGAAGCCTTCTTCCGCATCAGCTTCTGACGCATCAGCGGCGGAGGAGCCCTCAGGCGGTGCCGACGAGGCCGCCGAGGACGTGCGTCTGATTCGCGTGCTGTTTCCAGTTCGAGAGCGCGCGGACGAGACGCTCCGGCGGCATCATCGCGTCTTCCAGCAACTCGAAGTATTCGTTCCGTGCCAGTAGCGTGGCCGCTACAGAGGCGCAGTACTGCGTCTCCAGCCACGGCGGGATTCGATCGGCGGGTTTGCGGCTGGCAGTCATCATTGTCCCTCTCCCCTGTGCCTCTCACTCATGAACCCTGCAACCGTCGTGCCATTTGCGGGATGCGCCCCGGGAACATGCCGACGCATCCAAGTTCCTGAGATGCCGAAGTCTCGGATGTTTTTATGACCGCAGTGTGAGACTGCGATGACGTGTAGACGTGTAGGGTTTACACCTGTCGGCGTGCAGCAATCAACCTTTGGTTATCACGTAAGAGCGTTGAAAGGTATCGGGCATGCGTGCCGCCCGCCCGGAGTCCAGATTGATACATACATAATCGGTACGAGCTCGCGCGAGTGTCTCACCGTCCGCGGCGCGGCGCACCTGAAATCGACGCTCAACGCGTAGTTTCGCGTCAGTGTTGACGATCCACGTTCCGACCAACACCCGGTCCCCCAGCAGGGCGGCCCGAAGATAGTCAATCTCCGTCCGGTGAGCTGCCATCCCCCGCCGCAGGGTTACACATTGGTGTAGGCTCAGGCCTAAGGTCTCGGAGTGAGACCACGCCGCCTGGTCAAACCACGCTAGATACACAGAATTGTTGACGTGGTCGTAAGCATCGATGTCCGAAGCCAACACCTCGAGCGTCACGATGTGAGGTGCGCCGAAGTCCCAGGGCGTCACGAGCGCTCGCGCGCCACGGCGCGGTAACCGATGTCATGGCGGTACTGCATTCCAGTCCAACGGATCGGCTCGACCAGCGCGTAGGCCTCACGCTGGGCCGCCGCGACGGTCTCGCCGAGTCCAACCGCGCACAGGACGCGCCCGCCGTTGGTTAGTACCTCCCCGGCTTCCAGGCGTGTGCCGGCCTGAAAGACTTTGCCCGGGAGCCGTGCCGAACGCTCGAGGCCCTCGATGACGTCGCCCTTGCGTACCGTGTCTGGATATCCCTCTGCCGCAAGAACGACGCCGAGGGCGGCGCGAGAATCCCATTCGGCCGTCACTTCATGCAGACGTCCGTCGACCGCCGCCTCGCATAACATTGTCAGATCCGACTTCAATCGCATGAGGACGGGCTGCGCTTCCGGGTCGCCGAAGCGGCAGTTGAATTCAATGACGTTCGGGGTGCCGTCTGCGGCCACCATGATTCCCGCGTAGAGAAATCCGGTGTAGGGCATGCCGTCGGCGGCGAGTCCCCGGATTGTCGGCTCGATCACTTCGCGCATGATGCGCGCGTGGACCGAGGGAGTTACGACGGGGGCGGGCGAGTAGGCGCCCATGCCGCCCGTGTTAGGTCCGCGATCGCCGTCGTCACGACGCTTATGATCCTGCGATGTCGCGAACGGGATGATGTGAGTTCCGTCGGCCATGACGATGAAGCTCGCTTCCTCCCCGGAAAGGAACTCTTCGATCACCACTTCCTCGCCGGCGGCGCCGAAGCGCCCGGCGAACATCGCCTCGACAGTGGTGAGCGCCTCCGCTGTCGACTCGGCAATCACCACGCCTTTGCCAGCCGCGAGGCCGCTCGCCTTTACAACAATCGGCGGGCGTTGGCGCTCCACGTACGCTCGATCGAAAGTCTCGCGAGTGAACGTCCTGGATCGCGCCGTTGGAATGCCGTGCCGGCGCAGGAATTCCTTCGTGAACGCCTTGGAGCCTTCCAGCTGCGAGGGCGCTTTGGTCGGCCCAAAGCATTTCAAGCCGCGTGCTGTGAACTCGTCCACGATACCGGCAACCAACGGCCCCTCGGGCCCGATTATGGTCAGAGCTACTTTTTCGGCGAGCGCCAGCGCTATCAGCGCGGGAATGTCTTCTGCCGGAACGTTCGCATTCCGTACCTTCGGCTCGGTGGCGGTGCCGGCGTTTCCCGGCGCCACAATGACCTCTGTCACGCGAGCTGAAGCCGCGCACTTCCACGCCAACGCGTGCTCGCGACCCCCGGATCCGATGATCAGAACTCTCATCAGTGCCGAAAGTGGCGCATGCCGGTGAGCACCATGGCGAGCCCATGCTCATCCGCGGCCGCAATGACTTCGGCGTCGTTTTTCGAGCCACCCGGGTGGATGACAGCGCGAATTCCATACTCGGCGGCTACATCGAGCCCGTCCCGGAACGGGAAGAAAGCGTCGGACGCCATGACGGAGCCCTCGACCTCGAGCCTTTCGTCCGCCGCCTTCATGGCGGCAATCCGGGTCGAGTAGACGCGACTCATCTGTCCCGCGCCCACTCCGATCGTGCCGCGGTCGCGCGCGAAAACGATAGCATTGGATTTTACAAATTTGCAGACGCGCCAGGCGAACAGCAGGTCGGCGAGCTCCGCGGGTGTTGGCTTGCGGCGAGTGACGACCTTCAGGTCCTTGGCGTCGACGCTGCCGGCATCGCGTGTTTGGATGAGCAACCCGCCCGTGACGCTACGGTATTCGAGCTCGCCGGCCGGCGCGCGGCTCAGATCGCCCAGAACCAACACGCGAACGTTCGGCTTCGCGGCGAGGGCCTGCGCCGCGTCGGGAGACACGGCGGGCGCTGCGAGAACCTCCACGAACTGACGATCGATGATCGCCGCCGCCGTCGTCACGTCCAACTCGCGGTTGAAAGCGATGATGCCGCCGAAAGCCGAGGTTGGATCGGTGCGATACGCACGGTCGTAGGCTTCCAGAGGCGAAGCGGCCACGGCTACGCCACACGGATTCGCGTGCTTCACTATCACGCAGGCGGGTTCGCCGAACTGCCTCACGCACTCGATAGCCGCGTCGGCGTCGGCGATGTTGTTGAACGACAGATCTTTGCCCTGCAGAACCGTCGCCGTGGAAACACTCGCGCCGCGTGGCGCAGGACTCCTGTAGAAAGCGGCGTGTTGGTGCGGGTTTTCACCGTAACGCAGCTCCTGCACCTTGTCGAAAACGAGTGGCAGCGTTGTTGGAAAGCGCTCGCTTTCGAACGGATGGCGCTCGGACAGATAGCTCGCCACCATCGTGTCATAGCGTGCGGTGTGCGCAAACACCTTCGCGGCGAGTCGGGAGCGCAGTGCCAGCGTGGTCTGGCCGTCATGCGCCGCCAGCTCTTCCAACAAGGCGGCGTAGTCCGCCGGATCTACGACGACCGACACGGAATCGTGGTTCTTGGCCGCGGCGCGCAACATGGCGGGGCCGCCAATATCGATGTGCTCGATGGCCTCGGCGTAGCCGCAGTTGGGGCGTGAAACAGTTTCAGCAAATGGATAAAGATTGACCACCAGGAGGTCGATAGGCGCGATCTGATGAAGCGCCATCACCGCGTCGTCCACTCCCCGGCGCCCGAGCAGACCGCCGTGAATCTTTGGATGTAGCGTTTTGACACGCCCATCCATGATCTCCGGAAAGCCCGTGTAGCTGGAGACCTCGCGCACCGTGAGGCCCGCGCTCGTCAGCAGACGTGCGGTGCCGCCTGTGGAGAGAATTTCTACGTCATGGCCAGCGAGCCAGCGCGCCAGCTCCACCAGTCCCGTCTTGTCAGAGACGGATAGCAGCGCGCGGCGTACGGGCAACAACATGACGGTAGCGAGGCTCCGAGAGCCTCAACCTCCCAGACCGAATTGCTTCAACTTCTTGCGTAAGGTACCGCGATTGATTCCGAGGATACCGGCCGCACGGCTTTGATTTCCTTCCGCATAGTCGAGCACCACGCGAAACAGCGGCTCTTCAACCTCGCGCAGCACCAGATCATAGAGGTGTGCCGGACGATGACCGTTCAGGCTCGTGAAGTAATCGCTCAGTGCACGCTCGGCATGACCGCGTAGCGGCAGCTCGCGGCCGTTGAGTCTCGCAACGGCGCTTTCGCGAGCCCGGCTGCTCTTCTTTTTTGCTGTCATGAGAAAGCCCCCAAAAAAAATCGTCTCGTCAGGCCGCCTGCGCGGCCTCGCCCGCCCACTCGTCGAAATGTTTGCCTGCCAGCGCGAACTGTGCAGCCGTGCTTGCAGCTCCCATGAGATCGCGGCGGACCTGCGCCGAATCCGGAAAGCACTGTTCGCAATACCAGCCGAGATGTTTGCGCGCGATCCGGACTCCGGTTCCCTCGCCGTAAAAGGCATACAGGGAGTCGAGATGCGCGAGGATAATATCACGCACCTCCGAGCGCGAGAGTGCGGCGTGAGAATTTCCGGGCTCATTGTGGAGATGGCCGCCGCTGAGAAACGCGTTGACATCGCGGAAGATCCATGGCGCACCATGGCTCGCGCGGCCGATCATTACTCCGTCGGCACCGGTGAAATCAAGTACCTCGCGCGCCTTTTGTGGCGCGTTGATATCTCCGTTCGCGAAGACTGGAATTCTGATTGCGGATTTGATAGCGCGAATGGTCTCGTACTCGGCGGCGCCCTCATAAAAATCCGCGCGCGTGCGACCGTGCACGGCAAGTGCTTGAATTCCACTGCTCTCTGCGATACGAGCGATGCTCACACCATTGCGGTGCTCACGATCCCAACCGGTGCGGATCTTGAGCGTCACGGGCACGCTCACCGCGCCTACAACCGTTTCGAGAATGCGCGCCACGAGTGACTCGTCCTGGAGAAGCGCCGAGCCGCAGAGTTTGCCGCAAACTTTTTTCGCCGGACAACCCATATTCAGGTCAATGATCTGTGCGCCTTGGTCAACATTGAGGCGCGCGGCTTCGGCGACCGCTTGCGGATCGGCGCCTGCGAGTTGCACCACGCGCGGCTCCGGCTCGCCCTCGTGGCTCATGCGAAACCGCGATTTAGGCGTATTCCATAGACGTGTGTCCGACGTCAACATTTCGGACGCTGCAAGTCCCGCGCCTAATTTACGGCACAAAATGCGGAAAGGACGATCCGTCACGCCCGCCATCGGAGCGAGCACAACAGGGGAGGGCAGGACGTACGGGCCGATAGTAATCATGATGAATGAGTGCAGCCGCGCCGCGCGTTAGTGAGAGTGGCTGTTCATCAACGCGAGGTGGGATCGTTCGCGCAAGCTATCCCGCCGGCAGGGGCGGGCAGGCAGGCATCGATCTCGAAGCCAACGGCGTTGGAGCCCGGATCCACGAAGGCCATCTCGGCGTCGATGCGTTGACCTGCTGGCAGAAATGCTGTGTCAGCTGTGGCACGGGGTAGGTAACTTCCCGGCGGAACATCACGCGCGGCAATCCGGTTGCCGAAGCGATCCTGCAAGGTCACTCGCAACAGCGGCATGGGTTGCGGCTGGTGCGCGCCATTCTTGACGCTGGCCCGAACCATGATCTGGCCGGCGCTGCCCGACTCAACAGAGGCGCCGAGTTGGCGTACGTCATAAGCACGCAGATCCCACCGTGGTGTGAGATGCACGCCGAGCGCCGCATAGAGCGCGGTGATCGGCTTGTTGAATTGCGCCGTCGCGGCCAGGTCGTTGCGATAGTGGTTCACGATCTGTGCGGCGAGAAGAATGACCAGAGCGCCAGCTCCAGCGCTCCACAGTGTTGCCGAATTGAGCAACGTCGTCCTGGCGGACGGCGGCGGTTCCAACTCGATGGCCCCGGGCGCGACTCGGGAGCGCGCCAGTGCGGCGAGTCGCCCGGGCGGCGGTTCCACCACCGCGTCGAGTCCGAACGCTTTGATCGTCGCTCGCGGTGGCGGCCGGGAAACAACTTGCGGCTCGAAGAATGCCTCTTCCTCGTCCGGCTCCGGCTGAGGCGCTTTGGCTGGTGCTCGTGATGGCGTTTCCGCGGGCGATGGGCGCAGTTGCGACTGGATCTCGGCGAAGGGTGAGCGCGGTTGCGATGGAGGCTCGGCAGGTGGTGAGTGCAACTGCTGTTGCGGTGGCGCCTCCGGGAGCGGGCCTCGTGGCGCGAGTCTCGCCGAAGGGGCTTGTTGGGCTTGAGGCGCGGAGGGGGCCAGGGGCGCATGTAGTGCGAAGGCGGACGGCGGCGCTTGCGGTGCCGACGGCGTCGGAATCGTGGGTGCGGCCGGTGCGTTGGGCTTACGGACCGTGCCGGCATCCGCGTCACCCAGGCCTACCTTGAGTTTGCGCATCTCGGTTGTCGAGGAGAGGAAATCGGCATCGAGCTCGAATTCGTCGTCGCTGAAGGCGCTGCTCAATCCCATTGAGCGCGGGTCCGGTACGCCGGGTGCCATCGATCCGGGCCGGTTGCCGGGACTCGCGGGGAACACTTCCTCACTTTTTAGGACGATCGCCTTGAAGCTGCCCGTCGCAGCCGTCCACTCCGGATTCGGCGGTGGCTCCACGAAGACCTGGTTGGCGTCTGCCGAGTCGGGATTGAACTCCAGCGCGTCTTCCGGGATCGCGTCGTCATCGTCAATTTGTAGCGGCGGCGCTGGCTGGGACGGAGGCGGCGACGCCGGGGGTTGCTGTGGCCGCGGAGGTGCCGCGGACTGCGGCCCTCGGGCGGGTGGAACTGGCGACCGCTGCGCCGGTGACGCAGGAGCGGAGGGTGCGGCCCCAAGAGGTGCCCGCGTCGGCGGAGGGCTAGGCTGCTGTGTACGCGCCGGAGGGGCGCTCGGCTGCTGCGGCGGTCGTGCCGCTGGTGCCGCCGACTCTGGCGGTCGGGTGTAGGTAAACGACCCGGTTGCCAGCGGGGGGCGCGCGGGCGTTAGAGGCGGTGGGGATGGGGGCGCCGGAACCGCGGTGGGTTGCGGTCGGGGGTGCACGCCGGTGGACGAAGGCGGTACGCCTTGAGACGCCGCTGCGGCGGCGGCGGCGTTCCGATCCTCGGAGAGTCGGGCAAGCGCGTTGAAGACGTTAGAGCAGCGTCCGCAGCGAACATAACCTTGCGCCACGCGCAGATCCGTCGCGGTAACGACGAGTGTCAGGGCGCACTTGGGGCAGACCGTAAACATTAGCGCTAGTCAGCCGCCGTCAGTGACGCCGTCCGGAAAGGCCGACCCAACCCTCGCGCTGTCCGAAAGGGCGTATATCAAAGCATGCGTTATAAGCACGTGTCACGTCGGATACCTCGCTCTCCATGAGCCCCGCCAGGACCAAGTCCCCGCCGGGGCGTACTAGGGCCGCAAACCGCGGCGCCAGTTCGCATAGTGGCCCGGAAAGGATGTTCGACAGGAGGACGTCCACTCCCTCGGGTAGCGATTCCGTCGAGCCGTGAAGCAGGACGTGCGCGCTGACGCCGTTGGATTCCGCGTTATCCCGCGTGGCGATGAGCGCCTGCGGGTCAATATCGAAACAATGTGCGTCCGCAGCACCCAGCTTGACGCTCGCCACAGCCAATATCCCTGAGCCACATCCATAATCGATAACCCGCGCCCCCGCCATGGGGCTTCGGTCGAGCCACTCGAGGCACAGCGCGGTTGTTGGATGCGTGCCCGTGCCAAACGCCAGACCCGGGTCCATTTTCACGACCACGGCGTTGGGATCGGCCACCTGCTCGTGGTTCGGACATATCCACAGCCGCTCGCCGAAGCGCATGGCATGAAAATCCTTCAGCCATTCACGCTCCCAAGCGCGGTCCTCGACGACCCGGGCGTGGATGAGGGCTGTGGGGATGCCGAGCGCTTCGCTCAACAACTGTGCCAAATGCTCGGTTTCGGCACTCACGAACAACGCTTGCATCCTCGTTGCGGGCCATAGCCGAAACTCCCCCGGCAACGGCTCGAGAATCGGATCGTCCCGCGAGTCGACGAAGGTCACCGAATTCGCCCCGCACGTGAAGCACGCCGCCTCTGCCGCTTCAGGGTCGAGCGGACCCAACTCGAATGAAAGTTCGAGGAACCTGACGGACTGTCCCATACCTTTGCCGCTCATGAGCGCGCAATTGCGCGCGTAGGGAGCCTGAATCCCGCAGTGACCCCGTCCCTTGCGACCTACCGCAATCCCAGGCGGCGTTCCAGGTAGTGAATGTCGGTGCCACCCTTCTGGAATGCCGCGTGGTTGAAAATCTCCTGGTGGAGCGCGACGTTCGTGCGGATGCCCTCGATCACCATCTCCGCCAGGGCGTTTTTCATACGCGCGATTGCGGTTTCCCGCGTGTCGCCGTGCGCGATGATCTTGCCGATGAGGGAGTCATAGTTCGGCGGCACGTTGTAACCCGAGTAGATGTGGCTGTCGACGCGCACTCCCGGCCCGCCCGGCGCATGCCAGAGGCGGATCGGGCCCGGTGAGGGCATGAACGTCTTTGCGTCCTCGGCATTGATACGGCATTCGATCGCGTGACCGCGGATCTGCACGTCGCTCTGCACGTAAGGGAGGCGCTCACCGCTGGCGATGAGCAACTGCGCCTTCACGAGATCGATACCCGTGATGAGCTCCGTGACCGGATGCTCCACCTGGATACGAGTGTTCATCTCTATGAAGTAGAACTCGTTGTCCTGGTAGAGAAACTCCAGTGTCCCGGCACTGCGATAGCCGACCGCGCGGCAGGCCTCGATGCAGCGATCGCCCATGATCCGGCGCTGGCGCGCAGTGATACCTGGGGCCGGCGCTTCCTCAACAACCTTCTGGTGGCGCCGTTGCATGGAGCAGTCGCGCTCGCCGAGATGGATGACGTTGCCTTGCCCATCGGCGAGCACCTGGAATTCGATGTGCCGCGGTCGTTCGAGGAACTTCTCCATGTAGACAGCATCATTGCCGAATGCCGCACGCGCCTCAGCTCGTGTGATGCCGACCGCGTTCAAAAGCGACGCTTCGCTGTGCACGACACGCATGCCGCGGCCACCGCCGCCACCCGATGCCTTGATGATGATCGGATAGCCGATGTCGCGCGCGATGCGCAGATTCTCATCCGGGTCATCACCCAACGGTCCATCGGATCCAGGCACGCACGGCACGCCGTGAGATTTCATGACGCGGATGGCCGAGACCTTGTCGCCCATGGTGCGGATGGTCTCCGCCTTCGGGCCGACGAACACGAAGCCACTCTTTTCAACGCGCTCAGCGAAATCCGCGTTCTCGGACAGGAAGCCGTAACCCGGATGGATCCCGACCGAGTCTGTGACTTCCGCGGCGCTGATGATCGCCGGCATGTTGAGATAACTGGCGTTCGATGGCGGCGGACCGATGCAAACGGACTCGTCCGCGAGCAACACGTGTTTGAGGCTGTAGTCGGCCGTGGAGTGCACGGCGACGGTCTTGATGCCCAACTCGCGGCAGGCGCGCAGGATTCGCAGCGCGATCTCGCCGCGGTTGGCGATAACGATCTTCTCGAGCATAGCCAAGGCGCTTATTCGACTACGAACAGCGGCTGGCCGAATTCGACCGGGTCGCCATTGCGGGCCATGATCGAGGTGACCTTGCCGCCCTTGTCGGCTTCGATCTGGTTCATCATTTTCATGGCTTCAATGATGCACAGGACCTGGCCTACCTTGATCTCGTCGCCGATCTCGATGAACGCCTTCGCGCCTGGTGAGGGCGAGGCATAGAAGGTGCCCACCATCGGGGCCGTGATCACATGCTCGTTCGGTTTCGGCTTGGCGGCCGGTCCCTCGATGGCGGGCGCGGCCTTCGCGGGCGCCTCGATCTGAGGAGCCATGGCCATCGGCATGTGCGTGTACTGCGGATACATCGGCGCGCTGCCCGCGGGGGGCATCCGGCTGATGCGGACTGCTTCTTCGCCCTCTTTGATCTCGATCTCAGCAATGCCGGACTCTTCCAGCAGCTCGATGAGTTTCTTGATTTTTCGAATATCCATGCCGGGAATGCTCCCCTCAAAAGGTCGAAGAATGGGATTAAGGACGTGCTGCGAGGTGGCGCGCCGCAGCGCGCACCGCCAGCTCGTAGCCGAAGGCGCCGAGGCCGGCGATCACGCCGACTGCGATGTCCGAGAAATAGGAGTGCCGCCGGAACGGCTCACGGGCGTGAGTATTCGAGAGGTGCACTTCGATGAATGGCAGCCGTACGGCCGCGATAGCGTCCCGTAGCGCCACGCTCGTATGCGTGAAGGCGGCGGGATTGAAAATGAGAAAGCCGATCCCGTCCGCCGGTGCCCGCTGGATGTGCTCGATGAGCTCGTGCTCCGCATTGCTCTGGAACGCGCTCAGCTCGTGCCCTGTTTCACGGGCTACCTCGATGGCGCGTTTCTCGATGGACTCCAGCGTCTCCGCTCCGTAGATGCCGGGTTCACGACTGCCGAGCAGGTTCAGATTCGGGCCGTTCAGCAACAGCACTCGAGCCATTTGGTCATTCCGCATGCCGATCGGCGCCCGGCGGGCGCGTGGAAAACGGTCGCGAATGTAACCTAATTCGAGGCGATTGGGGTACTTATTGATTCGATATACGAAGAACGCTCAAGAACGCGGAATTCCAAACCGCGCTGCCGCCGAGGTCTCCCGCTAGTGCGCTGCCTCGAGCCGCGCCATCTTGGTCGCGATCTGCTGCTGGGCGGTCTTCAGATCGACTCCACCCGAGTCGACGTCCCGGAGACCGTCGAGAATGATCTTCGCCTCATCACGACCCAACTCGCCGACTTTGACGGTGAAGATCCGTCCCTGCCGGTCGGCGAACACGGTAAACGGGAAGACCGTATCCATGCCAAAGGCGTCGATGGCCGCCATGCCGTCCTTTTCGCCGATGAGTACAGGATAATCGATGCCGATCTTACGTGTGTAATCCAGTACGGCATCCTTGAAATCGACCGCGATGCCGACCACTTCCAGCGATTCTCCCGAGCGTTCGTGGCGCAGACTCTTCAATAACGGTATTTCGCGCCGGCAGGGATCGCACCAGGTCGCCCAGAAATTCACCATCAGCGGCCGACCCTTCCACTCGGAGAGCTTGTGTGGGGTTCCGCTGCCGTCTGGCATCGTGACGTCGGGCAGCACATCGGGGATCCTCTTCGCACTCGGAGGCGCGGACCCGTCCGATTCACCCACGGACGGCTTTGAGCGCACCGTGCCCGGGTACTGAACCGGGGTCAGGGTCGAGGAGTGCGTTGCCGACAGGCGATAGGCCACGAAGCCGCCCGCGCCGGCGGCACTCAGTAGGGCAATGGCAAGAATGACCTTCGCTATCGCAGGCGGTTGGGACGCATTTTTGTCCGCGGTCATCCCCCGAGCGCTTCCCGCGCGTGCGAGGCGAACTCGTCAGCCTTCATGAAGCCCACGACTCGGTAATTGGCGCGCTCCTGGCCGTTGAGTCCGTAGAAGGCGATGGTCGGCGGCCCGATGATTCCCATGTGCTTCAAGAGCGCCTGATCGTCGGCGTCGTTTTCGGTCACGTCCGCGCGCAAGAGCACGGTGCGATCCAGAGCCGTTTTCACCGCCGAGTCCGTGAACGTGTACTTCTCCATCTCCTTACAGGAGACACACCACTTGGCGGAGAAGTCGACCAGCACGGTGCGTCCTTCCGTCTGCGCCAGCGTGATTTCCCGCTGGAGGTCGGCCACCGACTTGATCGTGCGGAAAGGCAGTTCGTGCTGGTGGGCTGTGCGCGATGCGAACGGCGAGAGTGGGTCGGTGCCCCCCAGCGCCGATCCCGTGATCAGTGCCAGGCCATACACACCAGCGGCCGCTCCAACGAAGCGCACCACCCAGGTCGCAGCGGAGCGCTTACGGATCTCAGTCAAAAGGAGCCACGCACAGACCAGGGCCGGAATCGCCCACAGCACCAGAGATAGGCGCTCGGGGATGATACGAGCCAACATCCAGGCGGCTACCGCCAGCATCATCACGCCGAAGAGCTTCTTGACCGTATCCATCCATGCGCCGGCTTTCGGCAGCAGTTTCCCGGCCGAGGCCCCGACGACCAGCAGTGGCGTGCCCATGCCGATGCTCATCGCGAAAAGGGCGGCCGCGCCTCGCGCAATCTGCCCTGTCTGACCGATTACAATGAGCGCCCCGACGAGCGCCGGTCCAACACAAGTGGTGACAATGAGCGCCGACAAGACGCCCATCAGGGCCACGCCGCCGAAAGTTCCTGCGGCCTGCTTATTACTGACGTCGGCGACCCTTGTCTGGATTGCCGCGGGCATTTGAATGGTGAAAAGGCCAAACATCGAGAGGGCCAGCACGATGAACAAGGCGGCAAACAGCGCGAGAATCCACGGCTGCTGAAAGACCGTTTGCACCTGTTTGCCCGCCGCTGCGCATAGCGCGCCCGCGATTGTGTAGGTGAAGGCCATTCCCAACACGTAGGTGAGCGACAGCGCGAACGCGCGGCCGGTCGTCACATTCTTACCCTGGCCCGCGATGATCCCGGAAAGGATGGGGACCATCGGCAACACACAGGGCGTAAAGGCCAGCACCAGGCCCGCGAGGAAGAAGCCGCCGAGCATCAGGAAGGTATTGCCCGACTTGATGAGGGTGGCGAAACGGTCTTGCTCGGAGACGTAGCCCGTTGCGTCGGCGGCGCTGGATGCGATGCCGGCGGAGGTCCCCGCACTCGAGAGGGCGCTCGCACTGGCGACGCTCGCCGCGCTGTTGCTGCCGCCGGCTGTGCTGCTGACAGTGCCAGCGCCGACTGTGCTGCTCATGCTGCCTGCGGCACCCGCGCCTCCGTTTCCGGACGGCAGGCTCACCATTATTTCCTTAGTGATCGGCGGATAGCACAACCCCGCGGTGGCGCATCCCTGGTAGGTCACCTGCAGGGGTAACGCGAGTTCGGCAGCCGAAGCGCGCGCGACGGGCACGCCCGCGACGAGCTCGTGATGGTAGATCTCCTGCTTTCCGAAGTACTCATCTGACTTCGTCTCGCCGGTCGGCATCTCGAGGGCGCCCAGTTGCGCCTTGTCGCTGGTGGTCGCGGCTTTTACGCGCGTGCGATAAAGGTAGTACCCGTCGGCGATCTGCCAGATGAGGCGCACATGGTCGGGGCCGTCCGGGATAGCATCGAAGCGGAACGCTTCGTCGGGCGGCAGGAACTCGTCGCCACCGGACTTCGCCTTTGAGGCTCCCAGCACCGCGTCGATCCCCTTCGAGGTCAGGGAGGACGTCGATGAAGCGTCAGCGCTGGTCGCGGACACCGCCGCGGCAGCTAACTGACCCGCTCCCGCGCCCAGCAGAACGAGGGCGGTGAGCCGAAATCCAATCGCAATATGTTTAATCATGGTCGATGTCATAGGATGGCCATCCGCGGCAACTGGGGAGCGTGGTCCGGGCTCCTCGTGGGGACGTGCCTCTCGAAGAGGCGAGTATAGGCAATGGAATGATTTCCGGTACCCGGGACGAATGAAGTGATTTGGGCCGCATTTCACGGTCCCCTGCAGCAAAAGACCGGGGTTTTGGACGTCCTATGGCCGTTCCGGTTCGCCGGGGTGCGTTCCCGACCAGGTGTCGGACACTGGCCTGCTGCATCGCAATTCCAAAAATAGTTGCTGTTCGGCTTGAATTCGGGAGGTCGCTGCCTAAAATTAGCAGCCACGCCGGGGGAGTGCTAATAAGCCCCTGCCCGGCGTTAGCACCAAGCAATCCATTACAACTCAATTTGTTCTCAAGGAGCTTCCCCATGAAGATTCGTCCTCTTCATGACCGCGTCATCGTGAAACGTCTGGATGAGGAACGTACCTCTCCGGGCGGAATCTTGATTCCCGATACCGCGGCCGAAAAGCCCGTACAGGGAAAGATCGTAGCGGTCGGTAAAGGCAAAATTCTCGAAGACGGCCAGGTCCGTGCTCTCGATGTGAAAATCGGCGACAAAATTCTGTTCGGCAAGTACAGCGGCACAGAAGTGAAGGTCGACGGCGAAGATTTGGTGGTCATGCGTGAGGAAGACGTTATGGCCGTGATCGAAGGCAAATAAGCGAGGATTCACGACAATGGCAGCCAAAGAAGTCCGTTTCAGCGACGATGCACGCGCCCGCATGTTCCGCGGCGTGAACATCCTCGCTAATGCCGTCAAGGCAACCCTCGGCCCCAAGGGCCGCAATGCCGTGCTCGAGAAGAGCTTCGGCGCTCCCACGATCACCAAGGACGGCGTGTCCGTCGCGAAGGAAGTGGAGCTCAAAGACAAGTTCGAGAACATGGGCGCCCAGATGGTGAAGGAAGTCGCTTCCAACACCTCCGACGAGGCTGGCGACGGCACCACCACCGCCACCGTGCTCGCGCAGGCGATCATCCGTGAGGGCCTCAAGGCCGTTTCCTCGGGCCGCAACCCGATGGACGTCAAGCGCGGTATCGACAAGGGCGTCATTGCCCTGGTCGAGGAGCTGAAGAAGCTCTCCAAGCCCTGCAAGGACTCCAAGAACATTGCGCAGGTTGGCACGATTTCCGCGAACAGCGACGAGTCGATCGGCAAGACGATTGCCGATGCGATGGAAAAGGTCGGCAAGGAAGGCGTGATCACCGTTGAGGAAGGCTCGGGTCTCGACAACGAGCTCGAAGTCGTCGAAGGCATGCAGTTCGACCGCGGCTACCTCTCGCCGTACTTCATCAACAACCAGCAGAATCAGACGGCGGAGCTCGAAAAGCCGCTGATCCTCCTCTGTGACAAGAAGATTTCCAACATCCGCGAGATGCTGCCCCTGCTCGAGGGCGTCGCGAAGGCCGGCCGTCCGTTGCTGGTCATTGCGGAAGATCTCGAGGGTGAGGCCCTGGCGACTCTCGTCGTCAACAACATCCGCGGCATCCTCAAGGTTGCCTCCGTCAAGGCCCCGGGCTTCGGCGATCGTCGTAAAGCCATGTTGCAGGACATCGCGGTCCTCACCGGCGGCACGGTCATCTCCGACGAAGTCGGTCTGTCGCTCGAGAAGGCGACGCTGAACGATCTCGGCGAAGCGAAGAAGATTGTCGTGGAGAAAGAGAACACCACGATCATCGACGGCGCCGGCAAGGCGAGTGACATCAAGGCTCGTGTCGAGTCCATCCGCCAGCAGGCGGAGGAAGCGACCTCCGACTACGACAAGGAGAAACTGCAGGAGCGCGTTGCGAAGCTCTCCGGCGGCGTCGCCGTGATCAAGGTTGGTGCGGCCACCGAAATCGAGATGAAAGAGAAGAAGGCCCGCGTCGAAGACGCTCTGCACGCGACCCGTGCGGCCGTTGAGGAAGGCGTGGTCCCGGGCGGCGGTGTTGCTCTGGTCCGTGTTATGAAGGTGCTCGACAAGCTCGAGACGAAGAACGAAGACCAGGCTGTTGGCGTGAAGATCCTGGCGCGCGCGGTCGAAGAGCCGCTGCGTCAGATCGTCGAGAACGCCGGTGAGGACGCCGCTGTCATCCTGAATCGTGTGAAGGAAGGCAAAGGCTCGTTCGGCTACAACGCCGCCACGGGCGAGTTTGGCGACCTCATCGAGCAGGGCATCCTGGATCCGACCAAGGTCACGCGTCTTGCTCTGCAGAACGCCGCCTCGGTGTCGGGTCTGTTGCTGACGACCGAAGTCATGATCGCCGAAGCTCCGAAGGACGAAGAGCATGGCCACGGTGGCGGCATGCCCCCGGGTGGCATGGGCGGAATGGACATGTAATTGAGGATAAGTCGGAAGTCGCCAAAGAGGCGCTTCCGACACCCCTCGAAAGAGGTATCGAATCTGTCATAAACGTTCGGTATTCTTTCGACATTGGTTTAGGAGTTGGCGCTGTGCACCCTGCATAGCACGGCTCCCAAAGACGCGGAACAAGACCCCCTATTCCGCGCAACACCTCGAGCCCCGCCTAGTGCGGGGCTTTTTTTTATTTGGCCAAAAAAGCCTGCGGCTTTTTCGGCGGGCCAGCCTACTGATGCTTAGGGGCACGCGGCCGAGCCCGCGAATAGCAGGCCAGTTGCAGCTGTTGCTGTTACGCGATAGTTGTGGCCGTGCGATTCACGGGTGTTGGCGGCAAGTGTTCTTGCATTGCGACACTCGCTTCTCGTTCGTGAAAGAGAGACGTCGTTGGGGGACGACGGTTTGCGGGAACGCTGTTAAGTCCGTACGGTCGCTCGCGTCAAGATTCGGCTCGAGGACTTTTTCATGAGTAACTCACTGTTCCCCAGACTTCGTAAGCATTCGCGTGGCTTGCAGTTGATTGTCGGATGTTGTGCCGCGCTCCTGGTGGCTGCTTGTGGGGGCTCGGGTGCTAATGAGCTGACTACCAAGGCGGGTGGCCGGTCGACGACCGGGGTGACCGGGACTATGGGCGGTACGGCCGGGGGCACGGCGACCGTGATGTCCTGCAGCGGAAGCTGTGGCGGGTCAATGGTGACGATGACCGATGCGGCGGGCGATTTCCTCAGCTACATCGTGACGCTGACCTCGTTGCAACTGCAGACCGCTAGCGGTGCGTCCGTCGAAACATTGCCCGCTCCGACGCCGGTGGACTTCACGAAGCTCGTGAATCTCACCGAGATCCTGAGCGCTGGCCAGATTCCGGCCGCCGATTACGTGAGCGCGCAACTCACGCTCAACTTCGCGAATGCGCAGATTACCGCCGCAGACGCGATGGGCAATCCCGTGACGCTGTCTCCGGTGGATGCCAAGGGAACCGCGTTGACCGGCACTCTGACCGTTACGGTGCAGCTCGATAACACCAACCGTCTCATCATCACGCCCGGGGACACCGGCCGGCTGGCGTTCGATTTCAATCTTGCGGCATCCAACATGGTGAACCTCACGGCCATGACCGTGCAGGTAGCTCCGACGCTCGTCGCGACCGTCGTGCCCTCCGACACCAAACAAGTGCGTGTTCGTGGGCAACTCGCGAGTGTGAATGCCGCGCAAAACGACTTCGTCCTGAACGTGCAGCCGTTCGCGGTGCAGACCACGACGGCCGGCCAGGTAACGGCGCAAGTCGCCGCGACCACTACTTATCAGATCAACGGCACGGCCTTCGTCGGTATGGCTGGGCTGACTGCCCTTGCGGCTCTGCCGGCGAATACGATGGTCGCGGCATTCGGGTCATTGCAGACCGGCACCATGCCCACGTTCACTGCGACCAACATCCTGGCGGGCACGAGTTTGGAGAGCGCTTCCAAGGACCACCTCTCCGGTACCGTCATCGCTCGCTCGGCGAACGCGCTCACGGTTCGTAGTGCCACGTGGACGAAACCGGACGGCTGGTTCGGCTTCGAGCACATGGACGCCACAGTCAATGTCGGCGCGAATACATCCGTGACCGAAGAAGGGCAGATGGGGGCTTTTACCGCCGCCAACATCTCGGTTGGCCAACATATCGATGCGTTCGGCATGGCCACCCAGGGAGCGAACGGTGCCTTAATCCTCGACGCGACCGCCGGTCAGGTGCAGTTGGACATCACGCCGCTGTGGGGCACGGTGGCCACCATGGCGACCGGAAGCCTGACGCTCAATCTGCAGTCCCTCGATGGCCTGCCGCCCAGTGTGTTTACGTTCGCCGGCACCGGAACGAATACAGCGGCGGATGCCGTCGCGACGGCGTACGTGGTGAATACCGGCGCGTTGAGTCAGACGGGCCTGGTCGCGAACGCGCCGGCGCGGGCCTTCGGATTCGTAACACCGTTTGGTAAGGCGCCGCCGGACTTCGCTGCGGAATCGCTCGAGAACTTCGCGGCCGTCGCAGCTGATCTTGTCGTCGGTTGGGGACACGCGGGATCCGCCACCGCCTTTACCGGTCTGACCGCGACAAGCACGTCGCTGCAGCTGAACCTGGCGAATGTCGGAAATCTGCACTTCATCCAAATCGGTCCCGAGCTCGTGGATCTCACGAAGGTGGCCATGGCGCCGAGCATCGTTCCCGACACTGCATCCATGGACGTTGTCTTTACGATAGGTCACGCCGGGAAGCTGAAGACCGAGAATTTCAATACGTTTGCCGCTTTCGTCACCCAACTGACGACGGAGCTGGCCGCAACCTCCACTACCACCATGACCATGACGACCGCCCCGACCGTCGATGTCATCGCTGCCGCCGGTCAATACGATAGTGCGACAAACGCACTCACTGCCCGCCGGCTGGCGGTGCTTCTCAGCAACTGAGTGTCATCTGACAGGCGGTCCACAAAGGGGAGCAGTCACCGCAGTGGCTTCGATAAAGTCCGTGCGCCCGGCTCCCCCCGGGTTTATGTTGTGCACTAACGCGCGGGAAGGAGATGTCACCATGGCGGCTTATGTTACATACGGGCGTGCGCAGCGGCGCGCGCCACTCGGGGTCATAGCCCTAGCGGCCGTCGCTCTGTTTGGCATCGCCGCCTGCGGCAAGCTCGGCCTTGGGGGCGGCTCTGACGAGATGAGTTGGGCTCGGGCGGCGCTGGAGCGCAATGACCGCGTCGAGATCGTCGCAGTCGATCCGGCGACGAACACGTTCACCGTGCGCATCAAAGAAACTGGTGACTTGCGCACCGTCCGCGCCGATCAGGTTATCGCCGGTCCTCCCGGAGCGCCCGTGTCACTGGCGGGGACGCCCGCAGGTGCGGCGACCATGCCGGCCGCGACTGCCGGAGTCGAGGCGTCAGCCACGTCAGATTCGTCGCAAGCGGGTTCGCCGGGAGCGCGCGCGCCTGCCGCCGCACCAGCTGCTTCGGCATCCGCCAACAACACGATGTCTCGCAGCCAGCAAGAGCCGGCCCCTGATCAGGACGGTGCCGCGACGTCGGCGCCGCGCACTGGCTTTCGGGGCGACCCTGCTCCCCGCTCTGAAGTGCCGAATCCCAACAGCGATGTCGCCTCGATCACTCCCGGCGGCCGTGTGCTCGAATCCGGCCCCGGCTATGCCATCAAGGCCGCTTCGAAGAGCGCCCCTGTAGCCGCCCGAACCGAACGTGAGCGATCGTCCACGACGAGCTCGGCGATCGAGCGCCGGCATGACCCCATCATCTGCCAGGGCGATCGCCTCCTGCAGATCGACAATCGGAATCTGGAATTCGACGGCGATGCGGTGGCGGCCGAGGATGGCTGTGAAATTCACATCACCAACAGCCACATCACCGCGAAAGGCGTTGGCGTCTCGGCCCGGCACGCGAACGTGCACATCGACAACAGCCAGATAGAAGGCGATTCCGCGTCCATCGATGCCTCCGAAGGCGCGCAGGTCTACGCTTCGTCCTCGAAGTTCAAGGGCATCAGTCGCCGCCTCGATAATTCGTCCTTCCATGATCTTGGCGGCAATGTCTGGAACTGACGGGGGGCGCGTTGCTCCCGGGGTTCATCGCAAGCGGTGAGCTGACTGCCTCACTGCAGCGCGCGACGGACGCGCTGCAGGCAAATGCGGCTGCCGCCGCCGCTCTCGAGTCCGCTACCGCCGCCGTACGCGAATCGCTCCCACTCGTATTTGCCGGTAGCGACTTTGTCGCGCAGGCCTGTGCGCGAGACGCGATGCTCCTCGCCGCCCTTATCGAGCGGGCGGACCTCCAACGGAGGCTCGCACCCGCCGAATTTGCTACACGTGCCCCGGCGCTATTAAACCTGTCCGAGGCGGAGGCACTCTCCGAGTTACGGCGTTGGCGTCGTCACGAGATGGTACGAATCGCGTGGCGAGACCTCGCCGGGTGGGCTGAACTCCCCGAAACCTTGAGCGACCTATCCGCTTTCGCGGACGCGGTGATCAACGTGGCGGTGCAGTATGCACGGCGTAGCCTCGTCATCCGCTATGGTGAGCCGCGTTCGGCTGACGGCACGGTGCAGCCGCTCGTCGTTCTGGCGATGGGTAAGTTGGGCGGCGGCGAGTTGAATTTCTCGTCTGACGTCGACCTGGTGCTGTTATTTCCCGAGCATGGCGAAACTGATGGCGCGCGTAGCATCGCGAACGAGGAGTTCTTTACGCGCCTCGCGCAGGCGGTGATTCGACTGTTGGAAGCGCCGACCCATGAGGGAGCGGTGTTGCGTGTCGATCTGCGCCTGCGCCCTTTCGGGGACAGCGGCCCGCTGGTGGCGAGCTTCGCCTCGTTCGAGGACTATCTTCCTCGTCACGGACGCGAATGGGAGCGTTATGCCTACGTGAAGGCGCGCGCGGTCACGGCCCCGGAAGCTTACGCTGACCTCTATGGCTCCGCCGTGCGCCCCTTTGTCTATCGCCGCTATCTCGACTACGGAGTGTTCGAGAGCCTGCGAGAAATGAAGGTGTTGATCGAACGCGAAGTCGAGCGACGCGAGCTCGCGGACCACGTCAAGTTGGGTCCGGGCGGCATTCGCGAGATTGAGTTCATAGTGCAGGCCTTCCAGATCATCCGCGGCGGGCAGGACCGGCGCCTGCAGACGCCGTCATTGTTAGCTGCGCTGGCACTGCTCGGCACGTGGAAACGCCTGCCGCGGGGGATGGCGGATGAATTGCGCGCGGCGTATGTGTTTCTGCGGCGCCTGGAAAACCGTCTGCAGATGATCGGTGACGCGCAGGTTCACCAATTGCCGGATGATTCGCTCGCGCGGGAGCGCATTGCGCTCGCAATGGGGGCGCCCGACTGGACGGCCCTGGTCGCAGAGTTGAATCGGTATCGCGAGATCGTGAGCCGTCACTTTCGCCTCGTCGTGTTCGGTAACACGGAGCGCGACAGTGGCGCCGTCAAGATCGATCTCGGGAGGTTCTGGGATACGCAGGCCGAGACCGCGGCTCTCGCCGAATCGCTCGCGCGAGCGGGTTTCGCCGCCAGCGACGAGGCGGCGCGCCTGCTTTTGGAGCTTCGCTCATCCGCACTCGTTCGCAAGTTGGATGAGCCGGGTCGCAAGCGACTGCAGGCGTTATTACCGCCGTTGCTGGCTGACGTTGCCCGCGTCAGCCCTGCCGACCAGGCGCCCGCGCCGGCTGACGGACCCGTGGCAGGCATACCGGCGGCCGGCGTACCGGTGACCGTGACACCCGCCGCCGAGACGCAACTTCAAGTGTTGCGACGGGTGCTCCGAGTCATCGAAGCCATCGGTCAACGCTCGACCTATTTCGCGCTACTGCACGAAAACGCCGCCGCTCGTGAGCGGCTGGTCGAACTGTGCGGGCACGGGGATTTCCTAACTCAGCAGATTGCCTCCCATCCGTTGCTTCTCGACGAGCTCATTGACGAGCGTCTGGCCGAGTTGCCCAGTCGCGCGAGTCTCGAAGACGAGGCGCGCTCGCGACTCGAGCAACTGAATGACGACGAACCCGAGCGTCAGGTCGAAGCGCTGCGTCATTTCCAACGTGTTGCCATCTTCCGAGTGGCCGTGGCCGATCTCACCGGGCGGATACCGGTGATGCGTGTGAGCGACCGGCTCACCGAGATCGCGGAGATCATCATCGAGCACGCGGTTGAGCTCGGTTGGCGGCAGATTTCCGCGCAATTCGGTGTGCCGATGTGCGGTGAGGGTGCCAGTCGTAGGCCCGTGAGCATCTGTGTGGTGGGCTACGGCAAGCTTGGCGGAATGGAGCTCGGCTACTCGTCGGATCTCGATCTCGTATTCCTGCATGACTCGTACGGCGAGCGACAGGAGACGCAGAGCGCGCGGCCTGGGGCGGCTCCGCCAATCGACAACCAGCTTTTCTTCGTGCGGCTCGCGCAGCGGATCATGCACCTGCTGACGATGCATTCCGCTGCCGGCCGTCTCTACGAAGTCGATGTGAGGCTGCGCCCGAGCGGCAAGGGAGGTCTGCTCGTAACCAGCATCAACGCCTTCACCGAGTATCAGCAGCGCGAGGCCTGGACATGGGAGCACCAGGCGCTGCTGCACGCACGCGCCGTCGCCGGGGCGTCGCGGCTGCGCGCGGACTTCGAGAGCATTCGCCTGGACGCGCTCGCCAACCACGTGAAACGTGAGAGCCTCCGCACCGAGGTGCGCAATATGCGCGAACGCATGCGCAAGGAGCTCTCGAAGGGCGCCGCGGGCCGTTTCGATATCAAGCAGGACGCCGGGGGCGTTGCCGATATCGAGTTCCTGGCGCAGTACTGGGCGCTGCTATGGGCGAAAGACTACCCGCCCGTGGTTCTCTTCTCGGACACCATTCGGCAGCTCGAGTCCGTCGCATCGGCCGACCTGGTGCCGCAGGCGACCGTCGATGTGCTCACGGCGGCTTACCGGGCATTCCGAGGGCGGTCCCACCACCTCTCACTCGCGGGTGCCGCGGCGATCGTTCCGGACACCGAATTCGTGGTCGAGCGGGCCGCGGTGACTCACATATGGAACGAGGCGATGGGCGTATAATCACCCTCATCCCTAAACCGTTCCGAAAGTTTTCCCATGGCCGCGACGACCCAGCCGCTCATTCAGCCGAACGCGCAGAACCAGTACGAAATCACGGCCGAGGACCTCCCGCTGTCCTGCCCCATGCCGCAGATGTATCTGTGGAATTCGCATCCGCGCGTGTATCTGCCGGTCGAGACCACCGGTTGGGCGAAGTGCCCGTATTGCGGGGCGGAGTACACGCTCCGGCGTTAGGGAGTCGTCGGCGGGGCGCAACCGGCTGCCGCCAGCGCCAGAGGCGCTTTCAGGCCGCTAGGGATAGCAACTGCGGCCTGCCCACGGCATACCCCTGTACGTAGTCGACGCCCATGCGGCGCGCCGTATCGAGCGTAGCGATGTCCTCGATCTGCTCGGCGATGACTTTGAAGTTCAGGGTGCGCGCGAGCTTGATCATTGCGGTGACCATGGCCTGGTTCACCGAATCCTTCTCCAGGTTGCGCATGAACGACCCGTCGATCTTCAGGTAGTCCATGGGCAGGTTCTTGAGGTTGGAGAACGAGCCTACCCCCGAGCCGAAATCGTCGAGCGCGAACTGACAGCCCATTCCATGCAACACGCCCACGAAGCGGCGCGCATGATCGAGGTTGGCCACCACCGCGTTCTCGGTGATCTCGAAACAGACCTGCTGTGGATTGACGCCCGTGCTGTCCAGACACTCCACGACGAACTCGAGGAACTGCATGTCGCTCAATGTTTGTCCGGAAATATTGATCGCCACACTGCGGTTCGACGGGACGGGAATCGCGCCACGGCCGAGCGCGGCGAGCGTGGTCTGCACGACCCAGCGATCGACGAGCCCCATCAGCCGGTAACGCTCCGCGGCCTTCACGAATTCTGACGGCGGCACCTCGTGACCCGCCTCGTCCTGCAGGCGAACCAGCACCTCCATAGCGGGCCCGCCGCCGTCCACGCCGTAGGCCGGGACGATCGGTTGGTGGTAGAGCTGGAACCTGTTGTCTTTGAGCGCGCTCTGCAACCGCTGCAGCCACTGGATCTCGCCAGTGTGGCGCGCCAGCGCCTCGTCGCGCGCCGAATAGACGACGACGCGGCCCGAGCCCTGTTTCTTCGCGACATAACAGGCGGAGTCGGCCGCAGCCAGCAACTCCTCCAGGGCACCACTCTCGCGGGAAATCTCGACGAGGCCGATCGAGACCCCGATGTTGAATATCTTGTCCTTCCAGACGAAACGGTAATCGCCGACGGCGCGACAGACGTCGTCCGCGATCTGACGGGCTTTCTCGAGCGGACATCCTATGAGGAGCATGCCGAACTCGTCGCCACCCAGGCGCCCGACTGTGTCGCTGTCGCGGACGGCATCGCGCAGGACCTTCGCCACCTCGCGCAACATGCTGTCGCCTGCGAGATGGCCGCTGGTGTCATTCACAACCTTGAAGCGGTCGAGGTCGAGATAACACAGCACGTGTTGTCCGTCGCCGCGCTGGCCGCTCTCGATCGATTCCTCGAGGCGCCGCTCGAACTCGCGGCGGTTCACCAGGCCGGTAAGCGCGTCATGCGTCGCCTGGTAGGACATCTGGCGGGCAAGCCCGCGCAATTCCGTGACATCGTGGAGCAGCACCACGGCACCGACCAGCTCCGTCGCCTCGTTGCGGATCGGCGAAGCTGACAATTCGATGGAGCGCTCGCTGCCGTTGGCGCGCGAAACCAACAGGGCACGGCGGCTCAGGTTCACCGGCGCGCCGCTGGTCAACGCCTGTTTCACCGGGTCGGCCAGCAGGCGCCGGTCGGTCTCATCGACGAGGCCGATGACATCTTCGAGAGGCTTGCCCGCCACCTGTTCCGCGACGCCGCCGGACAGGAGCTCGGCCGCGCGATTCATGTAGGTGATGCGGCCTTCCGCATCGGTCGTGATGATGGCTTCGGCGAGTGAGTTGAGTGCCAGCAGATGGGGCGAAGGCTCGGCGCTCGTCTCCAGCCGCAGCGCGCGTACGGTTTGTGTCGGAATGATTTCAACGCCGGTGATCAACAGCGCATCCGCACCTTCGTAGTCGACGAGCCCGGAGGTGATTTCGAGCCGGCTCACCTGGCCCTGCAGTCCGATCATCTCGATCTCGTAGCGCGCGGCGGCTTCTTCCCCGGCCAAACGCCGCCGTATGTTCTCATTCACCAGCTCGGCATACTCCGGCGGAACCAGGTCGCCCAGGCGCCGCCCGACGAGTTCGATCCGGTCGACACCGACGAAGCTCGCGAACTGACGGTTGGCATACAGAATGACATCGCGGTGGACCAGCACCGCCTCGTGGATGCGGTCGCCGAGGTCAGCGAACATCTTTGGCGAGGCGCGCGCGCCATCACGCTCGCCCGGTGAAGTTGCCCGGGTCAACAGGTGGTTGACAGCAGTGACCAGCGCCGAGACTTCGGCCCTGTCGGTCGGTAGATCGAGGCGTCCATCCAGCCGGCCGCCGATGGCGATTCGCTGCAACTGCTGCGAAAGCTCACCAACGCTGGCCAACTCGCGCCGTTGCAGCCAATACAGCACGAAAAGCAGCGTGGCGACGAGCGCGAAGAGGAGGCACAACAGCCCGACGATCGACATCTAGTTCTTAAGCCTTCAGCTTATGGGCGCAACCCGAGACCACTGTAATTCATTTTGTTGTCTCGGACGCGATGCCTGTACAGCATAACTGAGCACGCCCCGTCGCTTTGCCTGCATTTGACCATATCTCGTCGCAACGCTGCTTGGCAGGCCGCCGGAAAACCCTTAACGTCTCAGGCGTTTTCAACGAGATGCAATAAGTCCAATTCGGAGTGCTACGACGATGCTGACGGCCGAATCCCGCGAACAGATGATTGAGCAGCAGGTACGCGCCTGGGACGTGCTGGACGAGCGCGTGCTGAATATTTTTCGCAAAGTCCCACGCGAACAATTCGCGCCCGAACAGCAGCGCTTCCGCGCCTACGCCGACGCGGAGATCCCTCTGCCTCATGGTCAGCACATGTTGCGCCCGAGTGTTGCCGGACGCCTGTTGCAGGCCCTTGAGCTCACCGGTAAGGAAAGCGTGCTCGAAATTGGAGCAGGATCCGGCTTCATTACCGCGTGTCTCCGCACAGCGGCCGCGCGCGTACGCTCGCTGGAGATTTTCCCTGCGCTGGCCGAAATGGCGCGCCGGAACCTGGATGCCCTCGGAATGCGCGACGTCGAGGTCGTAACGGCCGACGCCATGCAGCTCGACACGGGTGCCCGTTACGATGCAATCGCTATCACAGGCTCCCTGCCGATTTACGACGAGCGCTTCGAGCGGCAGCTCGAAATCGGCGGCAGGCTGTTCGTGGTTACTGGTGAAGGGCCCGTCATGGATGCTCGCGTCATCCGTCGTACGGGCGAGGGGAGCTGGTCGTACGGAAGCCTGTTCGAGACGGTCATCGACCCGCTGGTGAACGCGCAACGTTTACCGGAGTTCAGGTTCTAGTCGTCCTCAGGTTCCAACCCTAGAGGCGGATCCGGCCTCCAACCGCGCAGTGGCCGGTGCCTGGCTCACAGGCTCCGGCGGTGTCGCCGCGCCCGGGTGAGGGTTGCACGGCGCCTGGGCTCGTCTATAACGCGTTGAATGTGAAGGGAATAGAATGAACCATGTTGAGCCGGTCCCGGGGGGGACGAGCGAATCCTGCGGGCTGCCGCGTCCGCATCGTGGGCGGAGCCACCAACTCGTGCGCGGCTTGAGCCTCGTCGTTCTGGGACTTGTGCTCGCTGGCAACACGACCGCCAAGGACCTGGTTGGCGTTTACGAGGACGCTCTGCGAAACGACCCGCAGCTGCGGGGTGCCGATGCGAATCGGCTGGCTTCGCGTGAATCGCGGCCTCAGGCGCTGGCGGCCTTGCTACCCCAGATCTCGGGCACGGCGGCCTACACTCGCGACCACAATGGCGGCAACCAGGATCAGCTCCAAGTCACTCCCGCCGGCCAGTTGTACGTGGCGCCGCTACCCTTTACGGCTGGCACCAGTGAGAAACAGTGGGCGCTCAACCTGCGTCAGAACCTGTTCTCCTGGCAGAACTGGATGACACTCAAAGAATCCAACAGCCAGGTGGCCCAGGCCGAGGCGACTTACGCCGCCGCCGAGCAGAACCTGATCTTTCGCGTATCGCAGGCCTACTTCAACGTCCTGGCGGCGCAGGACAACCTCGAAGCTCAGCAGGCGTCCCTGCAGGCGATCGCTCACCAGCTCGACCAGGCGGAAAAGCGGTACGACGTTGGTCTCATCGCCATCACCGACGTGCAGGAAGCGAAGGCGGCGCGCGATACGGCATCCGCCGCCGTCATCGCCGCGAAACGGACGCTGGCCACTTCGGAGGATCAGCTACAGGAGATCACCGGCGAGAAGTACGATTCGCTCTCCAAGCCAGGCACCGACATGCCACTCAACATGCCCGAGCCTTCCGACGAGGAACGTTGGGTCAACATCTCGCTCGACCAGAATCTATCGCTGGTGTCGAGCCGCCTGGCCGCTGACATCGCTCGCGACAATGTGAAAGTTGCCTTCGGAGGCCATCTGCCCACGCTCGACCTGGTAGGCGGCCGCTCTTATACCAACCAAGACGGCAACTACATCTACAGCGGTCAGCCAGTAGACAATTTCGGCAGCCGGATCAACGACCGATCGATCTCTCTCCAGCTCACCATACCTATTTTCAGCGGTGGACTGACACAATCGAAAGTGCGTCAGAGTCAGTATCTTTGGATTGCCGCCAAGGAGCAGGTCGTGCAGTCCTCGCGCGCGACGGAACGCCAGGCGCGCGACGCCTACCTGGGCGTCATCAGCGGAATCGCCCGCGTGCAGGCGCTCCGGCAGGCACTCGAATCCAGCCAGACGGCTTTGACTGCCACCGAGGCGGGCTACGAAGTGGGTACGCGGACCGCGGTAGACGTCCTCAACGGGCGCCGTGCTCTCGTGCAGGCGCAGACGGACTATTCCGGAAGCCGCTATGACTTCATCGTGAGTCTCATCCAGTTGCGGCTCGCGGCCGGCAACCTCGACCGCGCGCAGTTGGCTCAAATCAACGGCTGGTTGGGTGTATCGGCGCCGACGTCACCCCCGGTTGAAACCCCCGAGAGCCTGACACCGAAGTTGCCGCCGGATTCGACGACCGCACCGGTCACTCCCAAGTCGGTGTTGCCGCCACCCGGAACCCCGCAGCCGGCGGGCCGGCAGCCGCGCACGCCGTAGGAGCCTGTTAGACGGGACGGAGTGCCTGTGCCTGAGTGGCCCGCGGCTCAGCCGTCGATCAGCGGTACGACGAGTCCGAGGAGCTTCTGCAGAGCGCCTTTGTTGGCATCCACCACTGCGCGCCCCTGTACGCCCATGCGAGCGCGAGCAGCAGGATCCGCCAGCAGGGCAGTCACCCTGTCGGCGAGTTCCTGCGGATTCTTCACTACCTCCGCGGCGCCGCGCTCGATGAGGAGACGCGCCACATCCGCGCTGTTGGAAGTGTTGGGACCGGTCAGTATCGGCAGACCCAGCGCCGCCGGCTCCAGCAGGTTATGTCCGCCGATGGGCACGAGACTGCCGCCCACGAATGCAACATCGCCGGCCGCGTAGAAGTCGAGCAACTCGCCGAGGGAGTCGAGCAGCAGAATTTCCGCTTCACCGATCGCGCCAGCGGCAGGCACTTGCGAGCGGCGCACGAAGCGCACGCCCCGACTCACCAATTGCGCCGCAACCTCTCCAAACCGGTTGGGGTGCCGGGGTGCCATGACCAGCAGGGCGCCCGGCTGACGGGCGCGGACGAGTTTCTGCGCCTCGATGAGCGCCTCTTCCTCACCACCGTCGTGCGTGCTGCCGGCGATCCATACCGGCCGGCTGCCCGCGTAATAAGCACGCAGGGCGCGCCCCCGCTCCGCGATGTCGGCGGGCACCGAGAAGTCGAACTTCAGATTGCCGGTCACATGGGTGTTGCCGGGATCGGAGCCTAGTGCGCGGAAGCGATTCGCGTCAGCCTCGCCTTGCGCGGCGATGACGACACCCTGCGCAAGAGTCTCTCTGAAAAGAGCGCCCAGGCGCCGATAGCGGTCGACGGAGCGGGCTGACAGGCGTGCGCTGGCCAACACGAGCGGCACACGCCGGCGGCCACACTGGTAATAGAGATTCGGCCACAACTCGGTCTCGAGGATCACCGCGATTCGCGGCTGGATGCGCTTGAAGAAGCGCCGCACAGCGCCCGGCAGATCGAAGGGGAGGTAGCGGACCTGCGCCCTGTCTTTGAAGAGGGCGCGCGCACGGCCGGCGCCGGTGGGCGTGAAAGTCGTGACGACAATCGGAATGTCCGGATAACGCTCACGCAGGGTGTTGACCAGCGCGGCGGACGCCTGCACTTCGCCAACCGACACCGCATGCACCCAGATGCACGGCGCCGCCGGCGTCGCGCCGAACCCGAAGCGCTCGCGGAAATTGTGCCAGTAGGTGCGGTCTCCCAGCCCACGAAACAACAGCACCACGCTGAACAGCGGTGCCGCGATGTAGGTGAGAAGACTGTAGAGGTAACGCAAACGGGTGCAGTCAGGACTGGGTCAGCGGCTGTTCGCCCGAGAACTGGCGGTAGCCGTCGAGCAGGCCGTGCCAATCCGCTTCCGTAAACCGATCGCGCGGCAGGGCGTAGGTGGTCTTCTCGAGCGACCGCCGCAGGCGCACCAGGTTCTCGTCGCGCCAGAAGCCCACTGCTTTGCGCAGTTCGCAGCGGTCAAAATCGATCAGGTACACGGTCTCTTCGCTCAACAGCACATTGTGCGCATTCAGATCCGCGTGACAAACGCCGAGGTCGTGAAATCTCCTCACACAGCGTCCGATCAGTATCCAGGTGAGAATGGAGAGTGCGCCTTTCCGCAGGCACTCCGCCACCGATCCCACCGTCGGAAGTCGCTCGGTGATGAGATCGCCCCTATACGTCATGCCGTTGTGGACGTAACGGCAGGCGATCGGCGCCGGAACGGGCAATCCCGCGCGGTGCAGGCGATAGGTGAGCTGCCACTCCGTGAACGGCCGCGTGTTGTCTTCACCCCGCCAGAAGTACTTGTCTGCCGACAGGTGCCGCACGAGGCCGCCACGCCGGTAGTGACGCAATACCAGGCTTTTCCCGGCGGTTTTGAAGTAGTGAGTGGCACCCCGGCCTTGCGCGATGCCTTCGAGCTCGCCGCGGGACTGCCAGTAGGTCGGATCGAACCAGGCCGGCGCGAAATTGCTCACCCGTGAGGCGTCATATAGCATGGCACCGCCCCCCAGGGCGCTGTGCTTCACTTCGGAGCCGAGCGGCCAACGTCCGCTCATCGAGTCGTCTCGCCAATCATGCTGCTGCCTCTCGCCCAACCGCCACGCTCTGTCTGCATCCTGAGACTATCGGCGCTGGGCGATACGTGCCACGTCGTACCAATCATTCGCACGTTACAGCACGCCTGGCCGGCAACACAGTTGACTTGGATCATAGGCAAGGCTGAAGCGCGTCTCATGAGTCTCGTCGACGGCGTGGAGTTTATCACCGTAGACAAGCGCGCCGGCTTCGGAGCGCGTCACGCTCTGCGGGAACAGCTGCGCGGCCGCCAGTTCGATGTCCTGCTTCACATGCAACTTGCTCTGCGGGCGAGTCTGGTCGCGCGCAATGTATCAGCCACGGTGAAACTGGGGTTCGATCGCGCGCGGGCGCGTGATCTGCAGTGGATGTTTACGAATGCACGCGTCGCCGCGCGTACGCGTGAGCATGTGCTCGACAGTTTTTTTGGCTTCCTGGCGGCGCTCGGCATCAAGGACCGGCTGGTGGAGTGGAATATCCCGCTTCCGGAGAATGCCCGCGCCTACGCTGACCGGCTCATTCCCGACGCGCAACCCACGTTGATTATCAGTCCCTGCTCGAGTCACACGCTGCGCAACTGGCGACCCGAGCGCTATGCCGCGGTGGCCGACTATGCGGTGCGGCGCCATCACATGCGCGTCATTCTTTGTGGTGGACCCAGCACTTTGGAGGTGGAGACGGGCGCCGCGATCGAAAAGGCCGCGAACGCGACGATCATCAACCAGATCGGCCGCGACACGCTGCCGGAGCTGTTGGCGTTGCTCGGGCGCGCGAGCGCGCTGGTCACCCCGGACTCCGGTCCCGCGCATATGGCCACGATGGTCGGCACACCGGTCGTTGGGCTCTACGCCGCCACGAATCCCGCGCGCAGCGGTCCGTATCTTTCACGCCTGTGGTGTGTCGACGCGTATGCGCAAGCCGCCCGCCGTTACCGCGGCCGCACTCCGGAGAAGCTCCCCTGGACGGAGAAGATCGAGCAGCGGGGTGTGATGGATCTCATCGGGGTCGACCAGGTCACCGGCAAGCTCGATGAATTGTTACGATGGCGCACATGAAAGACCTCCTCGTAGCCATCTCCCCGGGCGAGCTGCTCGACAAGATCACCATCCTGCGTATCAAGGTCGCCCGCATTGTCGACGCCGGCAAGGTCGCGAACGTGCGTCTCGAGCTCGATCTGCTCGAGAAAACCTGGCGGGACTCCGGGTGCGCCGCGTTCGATGTAGCGCGTGATGAGCGCGCCCTGCAGGAGGTGAATGAGCGACTCTGGGATGTCGAGGATCTCATCCGCGACAAGGAGGCGAAACAGACCTTCGATCGTGAGTTCATCGATCTGGCACGCGCCGTCTATGTTTCCAACGACGAGCGCGCCGCCATCAAGAAGCGCATCAATCTCCAGCTCGGCTCGCGACTCGTCGAAGAGAAGTCCTACAAGCCGTATGGCCCGGGGCCGGCCTGAGGGCGCCACGCGCTGCCTGACAATTCCTTACCATCCGCGCGTTGTCCCTCCGCAGCCACCAAACAACAGCTTTCAATCCACCGAATAAGCGTGTCGGATCAATGAGTTCCGCGCGGCTCGAGGTGCCGGCGGCGCGCCTCGTGGGTAAAACTCCAACAACCAACAGTCGTTTCGCGGTACGCGCCGGCAGTGCAAGCCCGTTACGGGCATGGTAAGAAGGGCGCCGGGTTCAAACCCTGACATGTGAGAGGGGGCCATACTCAGCGTATGCAGCTTTCCAGCTTATGGCGTGAGCATCTGGCCGCGGGTTGTCCCAGCGAGTTGGCCGGCGTTGAGATAGCCGGCAGTGATGCCCGAACTCTCGATGCCGAAATCAACGCGTGCGTCAGCGCTCTGATCTGCCGCTCGATGACCGTGGACGAGCGTATCGAGCGCCGGCTGACCGAGATCTCCAGCGCGCTGGTCGGGAAACAAGCCGAGGCCAACGGCCCGGTCGCCAGCTATTGCGCCCGCCTCAATCGTCTCGTCAGCGCTGTCCTGACCGAATCCCGCGCCGGCCGAGCGTAATTCGCCACAAGCGGTGCGGCTAAGGTCTCGAGACCTTGGGTTTGTTTGACATAAGCGGGATTTCGCACGCCAAACGTGTTCCCGTACCTCGCACAAATCTTGCTACTCCGGGTCTTATGGCTTTAGCTAGAACCGTGTGGGAAGCAGGGGAAACAAAGATGGAAGACGTGCCTCACGCCGAGGTTCCGCTCAAGGTATTGGTCGTCGACGACCAGGCGGATTCGGCCGATGCCGTGGCATTCATGCTGTCGCTGATGGGTCACGACGTGCACACCGCCTACGGTCCGCGCGAGGCCTTGGACAAGTTCCGCCAGGTACGGCCGACTGTAGTGTTTATGGACATCAGCATGCCGGAGCTCAGCGGCCTGGAGGCGGCGGCGCGGATCCGCTCCATGCCGGAAGGGACGTCCACGACCATCATCGCGTTGACCGGCCTCGGCCATGAAGCCGACCGGCGCCGCTCTCGCGAGGCCAGCATCGACCATCACCTGGTGAAGCCGGCTTCGCCGTTGGTGTTGCATAGGCTGTTGAGCGCCATCCACCCAATCTAGGGATGGATGGCGCCCAGGGCCAAAGTGGTGGCTACAGCAGAGGTACCAGCAACAGCGCCACGATATTGATGATCTTGATGAGCGGGTTGATGGCCGGACCCGCCGTGTCCTTGTAAGGATCCCCCACGGTGTCGCCGGTGACGGCCGCCTTATGGGCGTCAGAGCCCTTGCCACCGAAGTTGCCTTCCTCGATGTACTTTTTGGCGTTGTCCCAGGCGCCGCCGCCGGTGGTCATGGAGATCGCCACGAACAGCCCGGTGATGATCGTTCCGATCAGCAGTCCGCCGAGCGCCTTGATCCCCGCACCCGGCCCCATGGCGGCGTTCAGCGCGAATACGAGCACGATCGGCACCAGGATGGGCAACAGGGACGGGATGATCATCTCGCCGATAGCCGCCTTCGTGAGCAGGTCCACCGCGCGGGAGTAATCCGGTTTGGCGGTACCCTCCATGATTCCCTTGATCTCACGGAACTGACGCCGGACTTCGTTCACCACGGAGCCCGCCGCGCGGCCGACCGCCTCCATCGCCATCGCGGCGAAAAGATACGGCACCAGCCCGCCGATGAAGAGTCCGATGATCACGGCCGGATCCGAGAGCGAGAACTCCACGAGCTTGCCGACCGCCTCGAGGTTGTGGGTGTAGTCGGCGAACAGCACCAGGGCGGCCAGGCCGGCTGAGCCGATCGCATAGCCTTTCGTGACCGCCTTCGTGGTGTTGCCTACCGCATCGAGCGGATCGGTGATGTCACGCACCGCTTTCGGTAGCCCGGCCATCTCCGCGATGCCGCCGGCGTTGTCGGTGATCGGACCGTAGGCGTCGAGCGCCACGATCATGCCCGTCATCGACAGCATGGCCGTCGCCGCGGTGGCGATGCCGTACAGGCCGATGCCGTACTCCTGCCCGAGTTGGTAGGCGCCCCAGATGGCGATACATACCGCCAGCACCGGCAGCGCCGTCGCCTTCATCGAGAGCCCGAGGCCCGCGATCATGTTCGTGGCATGACCCGTTTGTGATGCGGCAGCGATCTTGCGTACCGGGCTGTACTCGGTTGCGGTGTAGTACTCGGTGATCACGATCATGGCCGCCGTGAGTCCGAGGCCGATGAGCGAGCACCCGAACAACGCGCCGGCCTGGGCCGGCATGAGTTGGTGGGTGATGAAGTAGAAAGCGACGGCCGACACGATGCCCGATACGATCACACCCTTGTAGAGTGCGTTCATGATCTTGCCGCCGCCTTTGCCGATCGACACGAAGAACGTCCCGATGATGGACGACACGATCGATGCGGCGCCGAGCGCGAGCGGATAGATCACCGCATGCAGGGAGGCCGACTCGCCCTGGTTCGCGAACAACAACCCACCCAACACCATGGTGGCCACGAGCGTGACGGCGTAGGTCTCGAAGAGATCGGCTGCCATACCCGCGCAGTCACCAACATTGTCGCCGACGTTGTCCGCGATCACCGCCGGGTTGCGCGGGTCGTCTTCCGGAATGCCCGCCTCGACTTTGCCGACGAGGTCGGCGCCAACATCGGCGCCCTTCGTGAAAATGCCGCCGCCCAGTCGCGCGAAGATCGAGATGAGCGAGCCGCCGAAGGCGAGTCCGACGAGTGCATGCAGCGCGCCGTCGAATCCGATCGAGGGAATCTGCCGCAGTAGCGAGAAGTAACCCGCGACTCCGATGAGGCCGAGGCCAACAACGAGCATGCCCGTGATCGCCCCTCCTCGAAATGCAACCGACAGCGCGGCGTTGAGTCCGCGTGTCGCGGCCTCTGCGGTCCGCACGTTGGCTCGCACCGAGATGTTCATCCCGATGTAGCCGGTGAGTCCCGACAGGACGGCGCCGATGGCGAAGCCGCCGGCTGTCGGCCACCCGATGGGGGAGAAGCCGATCGCCAGGAGCAACACGATGCCGACAATGAGGATCGTGGTGTATTGGCGATTGAGATAGGCCTTGGCGCCGGCCTGAATGGCCGCCGCGATCTCCTGCATACGGGCATTGCCCGCGGGCAGGCGCAGAATCGACATCATCGAGACAATGCCGTAGAGCACGGCCAGAACACCGGCAGCGATCGCCAGCCACAACCACATGGTGGGATCAGTCATCAGCGAACCTCCCCTCAACCTGACTACGTTTAAGAATTCGTAACTACAATCAACAAAGAATTCGAGTTCGTCGTCGGTCTCGGACGTGCGTTACCGCGCGTCCGGCCGCTGAAAAAGGCGGGGCACTATAACATGACGAAAAAAAAGCAATGCAACCCGCCAGCGAATGGCCACGCTAAAAGTGTTTTCCAAAGCCTGACCTCCAAGCCCACACCCGCCGGTGCTACAGCTTGAAATCGGTTTTTACTTTTTTCCGCACCGGCGCACCCTTGATCTTCACATAGTCCGGCAGGCCGTCGCGGTACGGCGGATACGCTTCGCCGGCGATCAGCGGCTGCAGGTAGCGGCGGCACGGCGTCGTTATACCGAAGCCGTCGGCGGTGATGTATTCACGCGGGACTTTCTTTTCCTTGTTGGCCACTTCCGCGAGCGGTATGTGGCCGATGGTCCACTTGTATGGTTTGGAGGCCTTGCGGACGATCGTCGGCATGACAGCGTTGACGCCTTTCACGGCGAGCTCGACGGCCGCCTTGCCCACCGCGTACGCCTGGTCGGAATCGACTTGCGATGCGATGTGGCGCGCGGAACGCTGCAGGTAGTCCGCCACGGCCCAGTGATATTTATAGCCGTGCGCCTCGCGCACCATGTTGGCTACGACTGGTGCGACGCCGCCGAGTTGGGTATGGCCGAAAGCATCTTTTGTGCCGGCGTCGGCCAGGAACTTACCGTCCGCGGTTGCCGCTCCCTCCGACACCACGACGACGCAGTAGCCGTAATCGGTGACGGACTGCTTTACCTTGTCGAGAAACTTCTGCTGCTCGAACGGGATTTCGGGAAACAGGATGATTTGCGGCGCGTCGCCGGGTTTGCTGCCGGCGAGACCTCCGGCGGCGGCGATCCAGCCCGCGTGCCGGCCCATCACCTCCATCACAAAGACCTTGGTCGACGTGCGGGCCATGGAGGCGACGTCGAGCGCCGCCTCGCGCGTGGAGACCGCTACGTATTTCGCGACCGAGCCGAATCCGGGGCAGCAATCGGTGTGCGGCAGGTCGTTGTCGACCGTCTTCGGCACGCCGACGCAGGTGATCGGATAGCCAAGGGACTCGCCGATCTGCGAGACCTTGAGGGCGGTATCCATGGAGTCGTTGCCGCCGTTGTAGAAGAAATATCCAATGTCGTGCGCCCTGAAGACCTCGATGAGGCGCTCGTATTCGGCGCGGTTCTGCTCGAGGCCCTTGAGCTTGAAGCGTGCCGAGCCGAAGGCGCCCGCGGGCGTGTAGCGCAGGCCGCGGATGGTTGCGGCGCTTTCCTTGCTCACGTCGATGAGATCCTCCGTGAGGGCGCCGATGATGCCGTGGCGGCCGGCATAGACCTTGCCGATGTACTTCGATTGCTTCATCGCGGTCTCGATGACACCGGCAGCGGAGGCGTTGATGACGGCGGATACACCGCCCGACTGGGCGTAGAAGGCGTTTTTCTTGGCAGGCTTCTTCATGGTCTTGCGCGTGTTGTTGACGGCCGGGAGACGGACTCCAGCTCGGGGCGGGCAAGAATAACGCAGCCGGTAGGGGGTTGTGCCCTGTTAATGGCGCAGCTGGGGGTGGTCCGGGATGCACGGGAACTGCGCCGTTTGACCTCTTATGGGGCGGCCGGTAACGTGGCCAACCTTTCGGGGTAGGGACGGTCTCTTAAAAAACTATGCGTATCGTCTTATTGGGGGCGCCCGGCTCCGGCAAGGGCACCCAGTCTCAGCGTCTCGTCGAGCGTCACGGCATTCCCCAGATTTCCACTGGAGATTTGCTGCGTGCCGCGCGCACCAAGGACACCGAGCTGGGTCGCAAAGTGAGAGCCACCATGGATGCCGGCCAGCTCGTCGATGACGACATTGTCCTCGGCATGATCCGTGAGCGGTTGGGCGAGCCTGACGCGCAGCCCGGGTTCATCCTCGACGGCTTTCCGCGCAACATTGCGCAGGCGAAGGCCCTCGACACCCTGCTCGGCGAGCTGGGAAAGCCGCTGGATACCGTGGTGCAGATGGACGTGGACTATGGCGAGCTCACGCGCCGCATAGCCGGACGCCGCACCTGCTCTAACTGCGGACGGGTGTTTAACCTCCTCACCTGCCCGCCGGGGCAGGCCGAGAGCGAGACCTGCCCCAAGACTGGCGGTTCCCACCAGTTATTTCAGCGCCCGGACGACAACGAGGCCACGGTCGCCGAACGGCTGAAGGTTTACGACGAGAAGACCAAGCCGCTGATCGAGTTTTACCGCGAGCAGGACATCCTGCGTGCGATCGACGCCGAGGGTGAGCTCGACGAGGTGACTGAGCGCCTGGAGGAGGCGCTGGGGGGCTCGGGGTCGTCGGGCGGGAAGCGGAAGGCTGCCGCCGTGGCTAAGGCGACTCCCCGAGCGAAGGCAGCTGCGAAAAAGGCTTCCGGCAGGAAGTCGGCCGCGAAGAAAGCGCCCGTCAAAAAAGCTCCGGCTAAGAAATCAGCAGTGAAAAAGGCCCCGATAAAGGCCCCGATAAAGAAGGCCGTCGCGAAGAAGGGCGCTGCTAAGAACGGCGCTGCGAAGAAGTCGTCGGCGAAGAAGTCTGCGGGCAAGAAAACCGCATCGAAGAAGGCTGCTGTGAAGAAGGGCAGTCGGAAGGGCGCGAAAGGTCGCGGCGGCAAGCGCTAAGGAACCCAGGGCTGCGGCGCGCGCATCTGCGTGCCGCCAACGCGTAGGCCCGCGACGCTACTGCCCGAACGCCGGCTCGGCGTCCGCAACCTCAGGGGTGGCGACCGCTATATCGCGCCCCGCGAGGCGCGCCACGACCCTCACCAGCTCGTAGGGCTCGACTGGCTTCGACAGGTGCATCTGGAAACCGGCCTCCCGAGCTCTCGCGGCGTCTTCGGGCCGCGAGTAGGCCGTCAAGGCGGCGGCCGGCAGGTCTTCAGGTCCGGTGGTAGAGCGCACCGCGCGGATCAGCTCATAGCCGTCGCGTCCCGGCATGCTGACATCCGAAATCAACACGTGGGGACTGAACGCGCCCAGCGTCGCCAATGCGGCTTCCACTGAGGGTGCGGCGGCGACCTGTGCCTGGCTATCGCCCAGGACGCGTCGCAGCAGTTCCAGGGTGTCCGGCTCGTCATCCACCACTAGAACTCTCAAGCCCGTCAGATCGACCTGGTGCGCGAGCGCACTCGCTGCTGCGACGTGCTCCCGCGCTCCATGATCTGCCGACGACTCGGTGTCTTCACTGGCGCGTGGGGCGACTCGTGGCAGCAACACTGTGAAAGTGGCACCGCAATTCAACCCGGCACTGGTTGCAGCGACAGTTCCTCCATGGAGTTCGACGAGTCGCTTCGCCAGCGACAAGCCGAGCCCGAGGCCGGAGTAGCGGTGCTCGTCCGGGGCCTCCGCGCGCCAGAAGCGATCGAACACATACGGAAGCAACTCGTCCGCGATGCCCGCACCGGTGTCGCTTACGACAATCTGGCACTGGCCTCCCACGGGTCGGACGGTCACCTTCGCGCGGCCGCCGCGCGGTGTGAATTTGATGGCGTTGCTGAGCAGGTGCCACACAACCTGTTGTAATCGTTGCGGATCACCGAACACCAGGCACTCCGGCGTCGCCAGGTGCTTTTCGAGGATGACGCCCTTGCCACCGGCCGACGGTTGGAGGATGTCCAGCGCCGCTTCGACGATCTGACAGACATCCGTTTCCTCGGGATCCACGCGGATTTTGCCGGTGGAGACCGCGCTGAGGTCGAGAAGGTCGTCCACGATGTGCGCTAACAAGCGCGCGTTGCGTGCGATGGTCTGTCCGCCCGAGCGAGTTTCAGCCTCTCCGAGGCGGCCGAGCTCCATGAGCCGCGACCAACCCAGGATGGCATTCAGCGGCGCGCGCAGTTCGTGACCGAGCGCTTCGAGGAATTCGTCCTTCAACCGCCCGCTCCGCTCAGCTTCGATTCGAGCGGTGCGCTCACTGGCGAGCAAAGCCCGCAGCTGCTGTATAGGTTCATCCATAACACCGCACCATAGCAAGCACAGTACCCCCCGGGATACCCCAACCCCTAAGGAAGTGGACCGTGCTCGTCATACGAGTTCAAAGTGCCGCCAACATGCGGTCACCGATGACGCCCCGGCGCCACCCCTTCAGGACGGCCACATCCTGACGTCCATCAGCGAGTTGCTCCAGGTCCCGGCGGGTCGCCAGAACCTCCGGACTCAGGCCGAGATCGGCCGCGATGGCCTGGTTGAGCACGCCCAGCTTTTTCACCAGCGCGGTTTTCAAAGGATCCGGACGCATCCGCCCCTGCAGGGCGGGGGGTGGATCCTCAATTTCCGCCGCCTGCACACAGGCGAGCAACTCGTCACCGCAATGTTTCGCCACACCGGCCGGAACTTCCGCGATGCCAGTCAGTGCCTGCACGGACCTCGGCACCCGCAGGACGATCTCCCGCAAGGCCGTGTCGTCCAGAATCCAGCCGCGCGGCCGGTTACGGTCGATGGCGCGCCGCTCGCGCCAGGCCGCGAGTTGTTGCGCCAGCCGTTGGCGCTGATCGTCAAGGCCACGTAAGCCCTTGACTCGTTGCCATGCCTGATCCGGTTCCGTGGTGAAACCGCGCGTGTCATCTAACGCGTCGAGCTCCTCGGCAAGCCACTGCAATCGCCCGAGCTTTTGCAGCTGATCCTCGAGCAGCGACTTCAGAGGCAACAGGTAGCGCACGTCGTCCAGCGCGTATTCGATCTGCTCGGGCGATAACGGGCGCCGTGACCAGTCCGTGCGGGTGTGCGTTTTAGCCAGCTCGTGTCCGACCAGGCGGCGCACCAGCTCGCCATAGCCGACCTGTGCCGGCAGGCCGGCAAGGGCCGCGGCAATCTGTGTATCAAACACCGGGCGCACCAGGCCGGTGACGGGAAGCAGCACCTCGAGATCCTGCCGCGAGGCGTGCATGACCTTGATGACACCCGGCGCGGTGAGGGCGCGAGCCAGCGGCGCGAGATCGGTCAGCGCCAGTGGATCGACGCAGCTTGCGTCGCTGGCGTCCGACACCTGCACGAGGCACAACTCGGCGCGATAGGTCCGCTCCCGCAGGAATTCGGTGTCCAGGCCAACGGCCTCGAGGGTTTCGAGGTGCGCGCCAAGCTCGGCAAGAGCGGCTGATGTCGTGACTACGGGCTGCAACGGCTTTCGGGATGACCTGTACAATCGGGCGCGCACATTATGCGAGTCGAGCGACAGTACCGAAAGCCATGAAGGAGCTCATTCAGCTCTTTACCCAGATTGCACTGCTACGCCGCGGGCCACAGGACCTGCCGGCCTCCCTGTTGCTGCTGACCCTGACCATGATCGGGTATCTCGCGGTGAACCTCGTGGTGAGCGGGCTGATGCCGCCCATCAAGGGCTGGGAAGAGCACCCCGCCATCGATATCGTCTTCACGTTTGCCTGGTATTTCGTGCTGTTGCGGGTCGCCGGCCGCTCGGAACGCAATCTGCAAACGACCACGGCCGTAATCGGGTTCCAGACCGTGCTGTCGCCGCCGCTCGTCATTTCCGAGTGGCTGGTGCTGCGCTTCCAGCACGATCAGACCTGGCAGCTGCCGGTCGCTCTCATGTGGCTGATGCTGTTCATCTGGTTGATCGCCGCCAACAGCCACGTCGTGAAAGCCGCGCTCGAATGGTCGAACCTGGCGAGCGTCGCGCTCGTCATCATGCAATTCCTCGCCGAGCAGCTCGTCCTGCTCGGCCTGTTCCCCGTCAGCACTACCTGAAAATATGCACGTTCACATCCTGGGAATCAGCGGTACTTTCATGGGCGGGATCGCCGCCATCGCGCGCGCGGCCGGTCATCGCGTCACCGGCTCCGACCGGAACGTCTACCCCCCCATGAGCACCCAGCTCGAATCTCTCGGGATCGACGTGATCCAGGGATTCGAGGCCGGGCAGCTCGATCCGGCCCCCGACATCGTGGTGGTCGGCAACGTCATGACACGGGGCTACCCCGTCGTCGAGGCGCTACTCGAGCGTGGCCTTCCCTATATGTCGGGCCCCGAATGGCTGGCCCGCGAGGTGCTCAAGGATCGCTGGGTCCTGGCAGTGGCCGGCACCCATGGCAAAACGACCACCTCCTCACTGCTGGCCTGGATTCTGGAGCACGCGGGGCTGGCACCAGGATTTCTGATCGGCGGTGTGCCCGCCAACTTCGATACCAGCGCGCGGCTCGGCCGCGAGCCGTTCTTCGTGATCGAGGCTGACGAGTACGACACCGCGTTCTTCGACAAGCGGGCGAAGTTCGTGCACTACCGGCCCCGTACCGCGATCCTCAATAACCTCGAGTACGACCACGCGGACATCTATCCCGACGTTGCCTCCATCCAACGGCAGTTTCATCACCTCGTGCGCATCGTGCCGGGTGGTGGCCGTATCGTCTGGAATTCAGGCGACGAGCGCTTACGCGAGACCCTGGAGATGGGCTGTTGGACGCCGTTGGAGGGATTCGCGCGCGACGGTGGCCAGGACACGTTGTGGACCGCGAAACCGGTGGGTAGCGTCGCTGACTACTCGCGATTCGAAGTGCTCGAGGCGGGCAAGCCACGCGGCACCGTACAGTGGTCGCTGATCGGGGCTCACAACATGGAGAACGCGCTTGCTGCCATCGCGGCGGCGCGTCACGCCGGGGTTACCGTTGAGCACGCGATCGACGCTTTGGAGTCCTTCCAGGGAATCGCGCGCCGCATGCAGGTACGGGGCGAAGTCAGCGGCGTGCGGGTATATGACGACTTCGCGCACCATCCGACCGCCATTACGACGACCGTGGATGGACTGCGTCGCCGTGTTGGCCGGGCTCGAATCATCGCCGTGTTGGAGCCGCGCTCGAATACGATGCGCATGGGCGTCCACAAGGACACGTTGGCCACATCGCTATCCGGTGCTGACGAAGTTTGGCTGTACGCGCCGGCTGACATCGGTTGGAATACCGATGCGGTGGTCGCGGCGCTTGGCCCCCGCGGACATGCGAGTCATGATATTGATCTGCTCGCGAGCCAACTGGCGCAGACGGCGCGCTCCGGGGACCATGTGCTGATCATGAGTAACGGCGGTTTCGGCGGCTTGCACGGCAAGCTGCTGGCGGAATTGGGACGGAGCGCCCGCAAGGGCACCGGCAATGGCGAGGCCCAGGACCCGTGAGCGCAACCGTGGAATTGCCGCTGTTTCCTTTGAATACGGTGTTATTCCCCGATGGTCTGCTGCCGTTGCGGATTTTCGAGACCCGTTATGTCGATATGGTCGGCCGGTGCATGCGGGAGGCGAGCCCATTTGGCGTCGTGCCGATCCGGTCGGGTCCGGAGGTTGGTGGCGTCGTCGAGGCGGCCGAGCTCGGCACCACCGCGCGCATCGTGGACTTCAGCAAATTGCCTGATGGCCTGCTCGGTATCACGTGCAAGGGCGAGCGCAAGTTCCGCGTACTGAAGCTCTGGCAGCGGCCCGACGGGCTCAATGTCGGCGACGTCGAATATCTGCCGACCGAGGTGACTCTCGATCTGCCGGATGAATACCATCACCTGGGCGATCTGTTGCGAAAGGTGCTGCCGGAACTGGGCGAGCCGTACGCCAGTATGCCGGGGAATTTCGCGGATGCCTTGTGGGTGGGCTCCCGGCTCGCCGAAATCCTGCCCGTCAGCGCGGCGGACAAGGTCGGGCTGCTGGAGCTGGATGAGCCGCTCGCCCGCCTGGCGCGCCTGAACCAGATCGTCCGGCGCGTATCGAATTGATGAAGCTTGAACGACGCGAATTCCTGTCATTGACGATAGGGGCTGCCGCTGGTGTTGCGTCCGCTGCAGCCCCACCTGCTCCGGGCACCTGGTCCAACGTACTCATCATCAACGCGCTCGGCGATCTCGAGGACCCGAATCCCGCTCCCGGCGCGAAGGACCCGTCGGGCCCACAGGCGGCCGTGCAGGGTGTGCAGCCGCTCGCGCTCAACGAGCGCGCGATCGGCGACGCCGTAGCGTCTGGCCTGAATGCCATCAACATCACACTGGGCTACGTATCCGGAGACATGGAGCCGTTCGAATACTCTGTCTCCGAGATCGGGCAGTGGGACGCGCTGCTGCGTAAGAATTCCAGCCGCCTGCTGAAGGTCTACAACGCCTCGGATATTCTACTCGCCCGAGGCCAACACAAGATCGGTGTGATCTATGGCTTCCAGAACGCGGCGATGCTTGGCACGAAGCCAGAACGCGTCGATATCTTCGCCAACCTCGGCGTGCGCGTCATTCAGCTCACCTACAACCCGGCGAACCTGTTGGGCGATGGCTCGATAGCGCCCGGGAACCGTGGGCTCACTCCCTTGGGACACGAGTTGGTGGAGCGACTCAACGCCAACCACGTCATGGTCGATCTTTCCCACAGCGGCCAGAAAACCTGCCTCGATGCGGCGCGCGCTTCGAAACAGCCGATCTCCATCAACCACACCGGTTGCCGCGCGCTCAACGACGTGCCTCGTAACAAGACGGACGAGGAGTTGCGGCTGGTTGCCACGCGGGGCGGATTCGTCGGCATCTACTTCATGCCGTTCCTGAATCCAACGAGCCACGCCACGGCTGATGACGTGGTGGCCCACATCGAGCACGCGGTGGACGTCTGCGGTGAAGATCATGTCGGCATCGGAACTGACGGTCCGGTGACCGCCATCGACGACCTGGAAGCCTACAAAACACATCTCGCGGCTGAGATCGCCGCGCGGCGTGCCGCCGGAATCAGCGCCACCGGCGAGCGCCCGGATTCCTTTCCGTTCGTGGTCAACTTGCGCGGCGTCCAGCAGTTTCGCGAGCTCGCCGACCGCTTGCAGCAGCGCGGCTATACGACGGGCCGCATCGAAAAGATATTGGGACGTAACTTTCTGCGTTACGCCCAGGATATATGGGGTGTGCCGCGCGCACCGGTCGATACCTGAGGACTGGCCTCCAGGTGAGTCGTCAGCCGGGTAAGCCCCGGCTGCGCATGTAGAGCCCCAGATACTTGCGTCGGACGTAGTTGGCTTCGACGAGCGCGAACACCAGTCCCCGCCAGCCATCCAGAAAGCCGAGTCGCAGGCAGTAACCGCGGAAGAATCGCCACTGCGGATTGATCAACACCTTCGCCAGGCCACAGCGCTTGCCCCGGTCGTAAAGTGCTTGCGCCATGAGATCGGCATAGCGCGCCATCCGCAGGTGATGATCGGTGAGACTGCGGTACGAGTAATGTTCCAGGTCGCCGTGGAGTTTGCCGACGGGCCCGGTTACTCGCGTGTTTTCATGGATCTCGTAGCCGGTCCAGCCGCCGCGACGGCGGTCGAAGAGACGGATGAGCCGGTCGGGGTAAGCGTTGCCATGACGCAGGAAGCGGCCGAAGTAGTCCGTGATCCGCGGTACCCACCAGCCGGCGAAGCGCGGAAAGTCCGCTGTGCGGAGCGCTTCGATCTCACCGCGCAATTTGTCGCTCACACGCTCGTCGGCGTCGAGACACAATACCCAGTCGTTGCTAGCGCTCTCCACGGCAAACTGCTTCTGCGACCGATATCCGGGCCAGTCGCGTTCAATCACGCGTGCGCCGAGCCGCGTGGCCAGCTCACGTGTGGCGTCCGTAGAGTGAGAGTCCACGACAATGATCTCGTCGCAGAAGCTTACGGATTGCAAACACGCCTCGATCCGATCGGCTTCGTTGTAGGTGATGATGCAGGCCGACAACCCGCTCCGACTCGTCACGCGCAGTGCTCATTTATCTGCTCAGGAGCTTTAGAATACTCCCAATGAGCGCGACCCTGTTCTTCGATCCAGTTTGTAAGCAGCCCTACGACACCAGGACGTTGCTGCGGCAGGCTATGGGTGGGACGGAAGCGACAGTGACCCGCGTTGCCGACGCACTCGAAGCGTTGGTCGTTCAGCACAACCGCACCGAGGCCTATGGCCGCTACCGGCCGCCGCAGAAGACTCCCGAAATCACGAGTGTGGTCATCAATCGCGACTCGCGCGCGCTCTCCCGGGTGCGCGATCTCTATCCGAACGCGCGTGTCTACCTGTGGCTACATGATCAACTCAGACCGGGCTCGAAACGCGCCGGCTGGCTCGCCTCGACAGCTGATCTGATGCGGGAGATGGCCGTGACGATTGTCTGCGTTTCGGACACGCAGCGGCGTGGGGTCGAGGCCGCGCTGCGCACCATGCGGATCGGGGACCTGCGGACCCAAACCATCTACAATCCGATCGACGATGCGCTGCTACCCGACGGCTCACCGGTTGAAACGAGCAAGCTCGTGTTCTTTTCTTCACCCAACAAGGGGCTGAAGTTCACGCTGGATGCGTTTCGCGCGATGCGGCGGAAGATGCCGGACCTGCGGCTCGTGGTGGGCAACCCCGGCTACAAGATCCGCAAATCGGTCCTCATCGACGGTGTCGAGTATCTCGGGCCGCAGCCGCACGCCCTTATGCTCGCGCAAGTGCGGACGGCCCTGTGTACATTCATTCCGAACTTTGTCATCCCTGAGACTTTCGGCCTTGTGTTTGCGGAGTCGAACGCCATTGGCACGCCGGTGTTGACGCATGACTGCGGTGCCGCTCTCGAGGTTCTCGGCGATCGTAGCCAGACCCTGCCTGTTACGACGGCCTCCCGGGTGTACGAGACGCTCCTCCACAATGTGTCGCCCGGTTGGCGCGCCGGTCCGGCGCGGTTTGCCGAGTCCTTGGGAATGTTCGATGTCTATACGGAGCGGATTCGCGCATGGCGGGCTGGTGGGCGGCCGAGCGTTGGCCCGGATCCGCGCTTCCGGCTGGCGGTGATCGCGGAACAGTGGCGGAGGCTGTTGGCGGGGTGATTGGGCGCCGTTCGGCGCGGGGTGAGCATGGCGCCTGCTCGGCGCGTCGTGGGCTCGGGTCGGGCGACGTTGGCTCGGGCCGGCGCTGTTGGCTCGGGTCGGGCGCTGCTGGCTCGGGCCGGGCGCTGCTGGCTCGGGCCGGGCGCGCCATCGCCTGTGGTCAGGTCTTTGTTTGTTCCAGCAGCGTCAGCCACGTTTCGAGCACCTTGCTCATCGGAATCTCATCCAGGCGCTTGAATGTCGGTGGCCCTCCAATGCCGATGGCCGGCGAGCCTGACGAGCTTCGTGGCAGCCACTGCGCCTGCGGCTGCCCTCCGAACATCACCACGAGCGGTAAGCCTAGCGCCGCCGCGGCGTGAGCGGGTCCGGTGTCCACGGAGATCATGCTGTGCGCCGACGCACACAACGCTAGTAACCGCTCCATCGGCAGTTCTGCCGTGAACACCGACTTCGGCAGATTCGCCGCCGCGTGTATCCAACCTAGCAGCAGCGTCTCCCGCGGCGCCCCACATAACACGATCGCCGCTTCGGGCATGTGCGAGCGGACGTTCCTCAGGAGTTCGGCCCAGCGCTCGATCGGCCATGCCTTGTCATCGAGAGGGGAGACCTTGAGCTTGCTTCCGCGCATCGTCCGGCGATTGCCCGGCTGCACCAGGATGAGTGGTCGGCCCGACCACCCCTGCGCGGTGATCCACGCGTCGCAATCCGCGCGTGCCGTGGCCGATACTTCGAGACGCGGCGCGCATAGCGGAGGCGGCGCCGTCGGCCACGGATAATCGCTCTCGCGCAACGCTGGAGGTGTCAGGCGCCCAAAGCTCACCAGCCGGTCGACCCAATGCACTTCGCGGCAGCTCGCTTCCTCGGTGATGAAGAGGCAGCGGGCCGGATCGGTGCCACTCAATGTCAACAGTCGGCGGATTCTGGTGAGCTTGCGGGGGTCGGTCTCGCACACGTAAACGGGGTCGGCGCGATTCCGACGCAGCGCCCGTAGCGCGCGCCACCACGCCGCATCGAACAGGAACGGCGTGTAGCGGCGTATGCAGTTCACTTGCGAGACGTCACGGTGAGTCCGATAGATCTCCTCGGTAAATGCACCCGCTCCCACGAGACGGCACGGACTTCCGTAGCGCCGGTGAAGAATATCGAGCAGCGTGCTCAGGAGAATCATGTCGCCGACCCGGCCGAACCAGATGACGATCGGTTGCCGGGCCGGCGCTGCCGGGTTGTGTGACATCCGCGCAAGCTTACGGAGGTTGCGACCGGCTGGCACCTCTTGTTGTGGGGCCCACGAAGCTATCGTTCGTACTTCGTTCCTCGGCCGTGAGAAGCCCGAGCTTCTCGAGCCGTGCTTCAATCGCGCGCACGGTGCGTCCGTGTCGTGCGGCGATGTCCGGTAACGGGTCTCCGGACTTGAATGCCGCAACTAGCGTGTTCTCCTCTTCGTCGCGCCACGCGCGACCCACGTTATTGGGAAGTTGCGCTCGTCGCTGTGCGCGAGCGGCTGTCTGCTCCAATGCCGAGACGCCTGCTAGCAGCGCTCGCAGAATATCGGCGTGCTGCAGAATCGTACCGGGAGGCAGTTCCTCGCCGGTCAGGGGATCGACGCCCTGGACGAGTGCTTGAAGAATGTGGCGGGCCCGCTGTTCCTTCATGGAATTCCATCCTTGGTTGTGAAGACGCGCGCTCATTCTCGGCCGCGCGCACCTGCACTCGCTAGAGCAAGAGGTTCCGCGTTTGTGCAGATTTGCCTGGGCGTGAAAGGGGCACCGTGGTCCCACGCGAGCGCGCGATACGGACGGCCTACGGCGACGCCGCTCGGGTATTCAGCTAGCATCCAACGCTTTAACGGATGACGCTTTCTCAGGAGTCCGCTGCGCATGCGCGCCTTTGCCTGGTTTCTAGGTCTGTTTCTCGTAGCCTTCGCCGTGGTCGCGGTGTTCGCGTATCCCGCGTGGCTGCTGTTACATCCTCATTTCGATTTCCCGTTTCATCGCATTGGCGAGCGCATCGGAATGGTGGGCCTGCTAGTGGGTTTCCTGCTGGTGTCGCGCCGGCTCGGGCTGGCGGACCGGGCGAGCCTGGGATACGGAGCGCCGCGGCGTAAGTTTCTGCGCGAGTGGGGCCTCGGGCTCGTGCTGGGCGTGGCGACCATGTTGTGCGTAGTGGGGATCATGGCCGCGCTCGGCCTGTTGGAATGGCGTAGTGACGCCGTGTTCGGCGTGGCCCCCTTGGCGAAACTCGTCGGAGCGCGTCTGCTGAGCGGGTTGGCCGTCGCGCTCATCGAGGAGACGTTTATCCGTGGTGCCATGTTCACCGCGATTCAGCGCGAGTCGGGCACGCGCACCGCCGTGATCCTGACCTCGGTCCTGTACTCGGCGAGTCACTTTTTCGGGAAGGTTCGCATCCCGGCGGACCACGTCACGGCGTGGGGCGGTGTTGATCTCCTGGCCGGAACGCTACATGCGTTCTCGGACCCGCTCGGTATCGCGGACGCGTTTCTATGCCTGGCCGCCGTTGGAGCCGTGCTGGCAATTATCCGCGCGACGACTGGCAACATCGCCGCGGGCCTCGGCCTGCACGCGGGGTGGGTGTGGGTGATGTTGGTGGCGCATGAGCTGACGACGCCGGTGAACGCGTCCCCGCTGCGTTTCCTGCTGAGCCAGTTCGATGGCTTCGTGGGCTGGCTGGTGTTGGGGTGGACGGTCTTGATGGGGGTAGGGCTGTGGTGGTTCTATGCGGGCCGCACCCACGTCTCTAGTTCAACTGCTCCACCTTGAACCCGTCCTTCCGCAGCAACTCCAGCAACCCCCCGTCGCCGACCAGGTGCAACGCCCCCACCACCACAAAGTAGTTATCCTTGTCGTGTAACAGCTTCTGGATCTGCGGCTCCCAGTGCTTGTTGCGATTGGTGACGAGAGACTGGTAGAGCGCCGGGAACTGCTTGTATTCATCGCTGAGCAGCGCCGCCAGTTTGGCGGCATCGCCGGCGCGCCACGCGGTGACGACGGCCTGGGTGTCGCTGCCGACGTCGTGCAGGTCGTTCACGACGAGGTCGAGAAACTTCGCCTGCTGCTCGGGCGAGAGCGCCTCGAAGAAACCTAGCTGCTCCTCCAAGGTTTCCAGCCCCGCGGTGGGTTTGCCGTCCGCCTGGGCGCGGTGCTCGAGCTGCTGCTCGACACCCGACTCCGAATCGAAGCCGTCCTTAGCGTACTGCAACTCCATGAGCTGCAGTCCCAACACCCACGGCGCGAACTGATCCACCATCGCCATGGGCACGCCGAGGCGCGTGGCTTCGGTGCTCACCTTCTGATAGCGCGTATCGCCGATCGCCTTCTTTAGATTGCTGCCTTCCGGAAGCATGCCGTGCTCGGCCATCCAACCAGCCGCCGCCATCGGGTCGACTTTCCCGAGATCGAGCTCCATCACCAGCGAGCGCGAGCCCGCGTACGCGCGATCGAATGCAGTCGGAAGCGCGGAGTCGCCCGCCTTCAGAAGGTGGACAGAGCCCGCGAGATAGACGGTGTTATGGTCGCCGTGGATAGCCCAGACCGGACTAGCCGCGTGAGCCGCTGTCAGGCAGCCGAGGAGACCGAGCGTAAGGAATCGGCGGCACGTTTTTCGACCCACACAACCTCCGTAATCAGCGAGCCGTCCGGGCGAAGCTCCAACGTACGATAAGCCGGCGGCTGCCGGTCTACCGCGAAATCTGCCGCATGGGGCAGAAATTGCGCGCAGGTGGACGGTGTGGCCAACAGGCGCACTCCCTTGCGTAGTCCCTCGAAGTTCTGGTGCACGTGGCCCCAGACGATTGCTTTGACGTTACGGTGCCGGTCGATGGTTTGCAAAAATTCCGCTGAATTCTCCAGGCCCACGCGGTCGAGCCAGCGGCTGTCCATGGCGACCGGATGGTGATGCAGGCAGACCATGCAATGGCGGTTGCCCGCGGTGGCCAGCGCCTCCTCCAATTCCGCCAGGGTTTGTGGGCTGAGCCGACCGCTTGCGGAACCCGGGATGCTGCTGTCGAGCAGTACTATTCGCCAGTTCCCCAGGTCAAAGAAACCCCCGACCACGAAGGGGGCGCGGCTCAGCTCGCGGCGCATGGCCGCGGGCTCGTCGTGGTTGCCGGGAAGGCAGAGGACCGGCATACCCAGGGAGTTGAACAGACGGTTGAAGTGCGCGTAACCGGCAGGGTCGTCCTGCACGATGTCGCCAGTTACCAGCAGTGCGTGGGGTGGCCAATCGCGCGCCTGCGCCAGGGCAAGCGTCGCCGTAAGCGCGGGTAGCGTTGCTATCCCACGAAGTGATTCCGTCTCGCTGCCATAAAGGTGCGGGTCGGTGAAGTGAACGAGACGCAATACACTCTTGTCCATTGTAAGCCTGCGGCAGACCGTCGCTAAAAAGGACCACCTCGGACTGACCTCGGTTCCTTCGGATCTGAAGTCTTCGGCAGCGGAAATCGTAACCGAAGGCCCAGGGTCTGCTGCAGTGAACTGGGTCGCTTGATGGGACTCCAAAACCGAGGGCATGACGCAGTACGCGCTCGGTAGTCGCATAATGTGAACCGGCCCACGCGAGTCGCTCGCGATTAAGTCGTGCCGTTTGGAACATCGAGCATAACGCGACATTGAGCATCCCCGGCGTCTAGTGGAAAATGCGCGGCTCTTGCGCACAGGCGCCCAACGCCTGAAACGCCCCCGCCACCTAAAATCCCCAAGAAACGCATGACTACACGCCGCGAGCTCGCCAATACCCTCCGCGCACTCTCCATGGACGCCGTACAGCGCGCCAATTCGGGTCATCCGGGCATGCCCATGGGCATGGCCGACATTGCGCAAGTTCTGTGGGGCGACTTTCTCAAGCACAATCCTGGCAATCCCCTCTGGGTCGACCGCGACCGGTTCGTGCTTTCGAACGGTCACGGTTCGATGCTGCTGTACTCGCTCCTGTATCTGACGGGGTACCCGCTCGGTCTCGAGGAGATCAAGAATTTCCGGCAGTTCGGCAGCCGTACGGCGGGTCATCCGGAGCACGAGCCGGCGCTCGGCATCGAGACGACCACCGGGCCGCTCGGGCAGGGACTCGCCAACGCGGTCGGCATGGCGCTTGCGGAAAAGATGCTCGCCGCGCAGTTCAATCGTCCGGGGTTGGAAATCGTCGATCATTTCACCTATGCGTTTGCCGGCGACGGGTGCCTCATGGAGGGCATCTCGCACGAGGCGTGTTCCTTCGCGGGCCGCCATGGGCTGGGCAAGCTCATCGTTTTTTACGACGACAACGGCATCTCCATCGACGGCAAAGTCCAGGGCTGGTTTGCCGACGACACGGCCAAGCGATTTGAGGGCTATCACTGGCACGTTGTCCCGAACGTCGATGGTCATGATCCGGAGGCGTTACTGGCTGCGATCCAGGCTGCCCGCGCCGAGACGACCCGTCCGTCTCTGATTTGTTGCAAAACCATCATCGGTTGGGGCGCGCCGAATAAACAGGGAACCTCTGCCACTCACGGTGAGGCGCTCGGTGCGGACGAAGTGGCCGCCGCGCGCAAGATGCTGAACTGGCCCTATGAGCCTTTTGTCGTGCCTGACGCGCTGCGCGCTGCTTGGGATCACCGCCGGCCGGGTGCCGCGGCCGAGGCTTCGTGGCGTGAGCTCTTCGGCCGCTATCGGACGGCGCATCCGGAGCTCGCCCGGGAATTCGATCGCCGTGCGCGGGGCGAGCTGGCGCAGAGCTGGAAAGACACGGCCGCGCAGACACTCGACACCCTGCTCAAACAGACCGCGCCCCAGGCCACCCGGCAGTCCTCGCAGGCCGTGTTGAATCTGATCGGTCCCGCGTTGAGCGAGATCTTCGGCGGCTCCGCCGACCTGACTCCCTCCAACAACACGATGTTCAAAGGTGCCCGCACCATCACCGCCGAGGATGCGAGCGGCAACTACATGCACTACGGGGTGCGCGAGTTCGGCATGACGGCCATGATGAATGGCATCGCCCTGCATGGCGGATTCATACCCTACGGGGGCACATTCCTCGTATTTTCCGACTACGCGCGTAACGCGATCCGGCTGGCGTGTCTGATGAGCGCGCGAGTCGTGCTCGTTTACACACACGACTCGATCGGCCTCGGTGAGGACGGCCCGACGCACCAACCCGTCGAGCATCTCACCGCCCTGCGTGCGATTCCGAACATGAGCCTGTGGCGGCCCTGTGATGCGGCGGAATCGGCGGTCGCCTGGATCGCAGGAATCGAGCGTCACGGCCCGACGGCACTCATTCTCACGCGGCAACCCTTGCCGCAGCAGCCGCGCACCTCCCAGCAGGTCGCAAATATCCGCCGGGGCGGCTATACGCTCATCGATAGCAGCGGCACGCCGGAATGCATCGTGATCGCCACCGGCTCCGAGGTCGGAATCGCCGCGGAGGCGGTCAACAAGCTGAATTCAGACGGTCGGCGCGTACGCCTGGTCTCGATGCCCTCGACCGAGGCTTTCGATGCCCAGGATGAGGCTTACAGGGAGGGCGTTCTGCCCCGGGGGGTGCGTAAGCGGCTGGCCGTCGAGGCGGGCGCTACGCCCTCCTGGTGGCGTTACGTGGGCATGGACGGCCAGGTGCTCGGCATCGACCGCTTCGGTGCCTCAGGGAAGTTTTCGGACGTGTATCCACACTTCGGCTTCACGGCCGATAATATCGCTCGACACATAAGCGAACTGCTCAAGTTCCCGAATTAACGACTGGAGAGGAATAGAGGTCATGGCAATCAAGGTCGGTATCAACGGTTACGGCCGTATCGGACGCAACGTTTTACGCGCGCTGTACGAGGGGAAGCGCACGGGGGAGATCCAGATCGTGGCGCTCAATGACTTGGGCGACGCCAAGACCAACGCTCACCTGACACGTTATGACACGGCGCACGGGAGATTTGACGGCGAGGTGAAAGTCGACGGCGATTCCATGGTCGTGAACGGCGATCGCATTCGCGTGCTCGCCGAGCGGGACCCGTCGAAGCTGCCCTGGGGCGATCTCGGAGTCGAGTACGTGCTCGAGAGCACGGGCCTGTTCACGTCCAAGGCGAAAGCAAGCGCTCACATCAAGGGTGGGGCGAAAAGGGTCGTCATCTCGGCGCCAGGCGGCGACGATGTTGACGCCACTATCGTCTACGGTGTGAACCACAACGTGTTGAAGAGCGGCTTCACCGTCATCTCCAACGCCTCGTGTACCACGAACTGTCTGGTCCCCGTCGCCAAGGTGCTGCATGACGAGATCGGTATCGTTGCCGGCCTCATGACGACCATTCATTCCTACACCAACGACCAGGTGTTGACCGACGTTTATCATTCCGACCTGCGGCGCGCGCGCTCCGCGACGATGTCGCAGATTCCGACGAAGACGGGCGCCGCCGCCGCTGTGGGGCTCGTTATGCCGGAGTTGAAGGGTAAGCTCGATGGCCTTTCGATTCGCGTTCCGACCATCAACGTGTCGCTCGTCGATCTCACCTTCTCGGCAAAGCGCGCCACGTCTGTGGAGGAAATCAACAAGCTGATGCGCGCGGCAGCCGCCTCCGCGAATCTCAAGGGCGTGCTCGCCTACACCGAGGAGCCGCTCGTATCGAGCGACTTCAATCACGACCCCCATTCGTCGATCTTCGATGGGTCGCTGACAAAGGTCATCGAGGGCACCCTCGTGAAGGTTTTCTCCTGGTACGACAACGAGTGGGGCTTCTCGAACCGCATGCTCGACACCACGCTCGCGTGGTCGAAAGTGCCATGAAAGTCCTGCGGATGACGGACACGGACCTGCGTAACAAGCGGGTCCTCATCAGGGAAGATCTCAACGTGCCAGTGCAGGGCGGGGCGGTCACGAGCGACGCGCGGATTCGCGCGGCGCTCCCGACCATTCGCTACGCACTCGACCAGCACGCGAAGGTGTTCATCCTCTCGCACCTCGGGCGACCCGAAGAGGGAAAGTACGACGAATCGCTGTCGTTGCAACCGGTGGCCGTGAGGTTGTCGGAACTGCTCGGCAAACCGGTGCCGCTGCGTAAGGATTGGCTCGACGGGGTCGATTGCCCGGCGGGCAGCGCGGTTCTGTGCGAGAACGTCCGTTTCAACAAAGGCGAGAAGAAGGATGGTGAAGACCTGGCGCGCAAGATGGCGGCGCTGTGCGACGTGTTCGTGATGGACGCGTTCGGCACGGCTCATCGCGCGGAGGCGAGCACCCACGGCGTGGCACGCTTCGCGAATGTCGCCTGTGCGGGTCCGTTGCTGGTGGGTGAGCTCGAAGCGCTCGAGCGCGCGCTCGAGAAGCCGGCGCGGCCGTTGGTCGCGATTGTCGGCGGCTCAAAAGTCTCCACCAAACTGACGATTCTCGAATCGCTGCTCGAGAAGGTTGACAGGCTCATCGTGGGGGGTGGCATTGCCAACACCTTCCTCGCGGCTACTGGCGTAGGTGTCGGGAAGTCGCTGCACGAGGCGGAAATGCTCGATGTCGCGCGGCGGCTCATCGACAAGGCGCGGGCGCGCGGCACGGAAATCCCGTTGCCAACCGACGTGGTGGTCGCGAAAGAGTTCGCCGCGACCGCACATGCGGACGTAAGGTCCATCCACGATGTACGTCCCGATGAGATGATTCTCGACATCGGTCCGGATTCCGCGGACCGCTGTGGCGAGAGCCTGACGTCGGCGGGAACCATTATCTGGAACGGACCCGTTGGTGTGTTCGAGTTTGAGCAGTTTGGTGAAGGCACGCGTGTGATCGCGCAGGCCATCGCGCGCAGCAAGGCCTTTTCGCTGGCCGGCGGCGGCGACACCCTGGCCGCCATCGAGAAATACGGTATCGAGGACGGTATCTCGTACATCTCAACCGGCGGTGGCGCGTTCCTCGAGTTCGTGGAGGGTAAGCCCCTCCCAGCGGTCGTCGCGCTAGAAGATCGGGCGCGCGGGTGATATATCCCGTAGATAGAAGGGCGCCTGTAACACCTGCGCGCGGCGCATGGAAATAAATTTATGCTGAGACGTACGAAAATTGTTGCCACCGTAGGGCCGGCGACCGATGACTTGAGCGTGATGGTCGGAATGATGCGTGAGGGCATCGACGTGGTGCGGCTCAACGCCTCTCACGGCACCGTCGACGATCGCCGGCGCCGCCTCGCCCTGGTGCGCGAGGCCGCACGGATTTCCGACCGATGCGTTGGCATTCTCCTCGACCTCGGCGGACCGAAGATCCGCATCGAGGGCTTCCGCGAGGGGAAGGTCATGTTGAAGGAGGGGCAGCCCTTCACGCTCGACACGGCGCTCGACCCAAAAGCGGGCACGATCGACGCCGTAGGCGTCGCTTACAAGGATCTGCCGAAAGACGTCACCGCAGGTGACGTGCTGCTGTTGAACGATGGCCAGATCGTGCTCGATGTCGATAGGGTCAGCGGTACGAAAATCGACACCCGCGTGCGAGTGGCCGGCGAGCTTTCCGACCGCAAGGGCGTCAATCGCCAGGGCGGCGGTATTTCGGCGCCCGCGCTCTCCGATAGAGATCGGGAGGACATCAAGTTCGGCGCGCAGGAGGAAGTTGATTACCTTGCGGTATCGTTTGCGCGCGACGCGTCCGATATCGAGCAGGCGCGCGCACTCGTTCGTGAGGCGGGCGGCGATGCGCGAATCGTGGCCAAGATCGAGCGCCACGAAGCGATCACCAACCTGCAGGGAATCATCGATGCCACGGACGTGGTTATGGTTGCGCGCGGTGACCTGGGCGTGGAGATGGGGTACGCCGAGCTCACCGGTTTGCAGAAGACCATCATCCACCAGAGCCGCGCCCGCAATCGCGTGGTGATCACGGCGACGCAGATGATGGAGTCCATGATCCAGAATCCGGCGCCGACCCGGGCCGAGGTGAGCGACGTGGCCAATGCGGTCATGGACGGCACCGACGCGGTGATGCTCTCGGCGGAGACGGCAGCGGGCCGGTACCCCGTGAAAGTCGTGCAAGCGATGTCCGAAGTCATCCAGGGCGCGGAGAAATATCAACTGACCCATGCGCGCTCACGTCATCGCGTCGAGGGGCAGTTCAAGGGCACCGAGGAAGCGATCGCGATGGCCGTCATGTACACGGCCAACCACATGAAGGTACGGGCGATCGTTGCGCTGACCGAGACGGGCGCCACTCCGCTGTGGATGTCACGTATCCGCTCGGATATCCCCGTGTATGCATTCACTCGCCACGAGCCGACGCGCCGCCGCGTAACGATTTACCGTGGCGTGTATCCGGTTATTTTCGATGTCACCAAGAATGACTCTACCGAAGACCTCTATCGGGCGATTTTCACGCGCCTGTTGGAGCTGCAGCTGGTGAAGAGCAATGACCTCGTGATCCTGACGAAGGGCGAGCTGTCGGGCGCCACGGGAGGCACGAACTCGATGCAGATTCTCAAGGTCGCGTTGGCGACCTAGGCGTCGAGGCAGCCCGTTGCGGCTCAAACACTACATTATCGTAGCCATTGCGGTACTGGTCCTGCTGCCGCTTGCCATCGTGCATGGTGTGCTGCGAGCGTCGTTGCCAAAGCTCGATGGAACCTTTGTGGCCACGGGTCTCACGGCGCCCGTAAAAATTGAGCGGGATCGGCTCGGTGTAACCACGCTGACCGCTGCTAATCGCGTCGACCTCGCCTACGCCACGGGCTTCGTTCACGGGCAGGATCGCTTTTTCGAGATGGATCTGTCGCGGCGGCTGGCGGCGGGCGAGCTGTCCGAATTGTTTGGCGCGGCGGCGGTCGAGCAGGACAAACAGACCCGCCTGTTTCATTTCCGTAAAGTCGCCCGCGCCGTGATCGAAGCCGCACCCCCGGAGCAACGCGCTGTCCTTGAAGCCTACGCGCGCGGCGTGAACGGCGGTTTGTCGGAACTGCGCAGCCGACCCTGGGAATACTGGGTCCTCGGCGCGCCTCCGGTCGAGTGGCGGCCCGAGGACACGATTCTGGTCGAGCATTCCATGTGGTGGGATTTGCAGGCCAACGGGCTGCAGCGTGAGCTGCTGCGGCGTGAGATCAATGCGCGCATCGGCGGGAAAGAGTGCGATGCGGGTTGGAAGTGCGGACTGCGATTCTTTTATCCGGCGAGGACCGAGTGGGATGCGCCGGATGGCGTGGTGGCCGGGCCGGGTGGAGCGGCGGCGACGGCTTCGGATATCGTGCCGCCGGCGGCGGGAATTCCGGGACCGGATGTGTTGGATGTGCGCGCGGCGACGGCGGCGACAGCAGGGCACGGTGCAGCGACCGCGTCGGCCTACAGCGTGCCGGCGAGTCTCGCCAGCCTCGATGCTACGGTTAGTCCGCGTGCTTTCGTCTATCCATTCGGCACCGCCGCGGGCGACGGCCTTCACGACGCCGGCAGCAATAACTGGGCAGTCGCTGGTCGCCTGACTACCACCGGTGCGGCGCTCGTCGCGAGCGACATGCATCTCGGGCAACGCGTCCCGACCCTCTGGTATCACACCCGTTTGCGCACTATCGGCACCGCCTCCGAGCCCGCGTTGGATCTTACCGGCGTCACGTTGCCTGGAGCGCCGCTGCTCGTCGCCGGGTCGAATGGTCATATCGCCTGGGGCTTTACCAACAGCTATGGCGACTGGCTGAACGTGGAGCTCGTTCCCTGCACTTCCGTTGGCGAGAACGAGCTGCATACGGCCTCGGGTGTCGTGCCGTTATCGGTGGAGCGCGAGGAGATCCGTGTGAAAGGCGCGCCGCCGGTCGTGGAGGAAGTCAGAACGGGTGCCGCCGGCACCTTGTTGCACGCGGAGCCGGAGCGGCAGATGTGTTGGTTCGGATCATGGCTCGCCATGTTGCCGAGCGCTACGAATATGAATCTCATCAGTCTCGAGCACGCGACCTCCGTCGATGAGGCTATCGCGCTCGCGCCGGGTATGGGTATTCCGCACCAGAACTTTGTAGTGGGCGACCGCGAGGGTCACATTGGCTGGACCATCTACGGGCGGATTCCAACAGACATCGGCGCCGAGCGTTCGAATGGACACTCGCCCTGGACCACCGCCGAAACTCATCCGCGTATCGTCGACCCTGCGTCGGGCCGCATCTGGACCGCCAACGCGCGCGTGACCGACGACGAGCGGCAGGAAGCGGCGATCGGTGGGGATCTCGCCTCGCTCGGTTCCGAATATGACCTCGGCGCCCGGGCACGGCAGATCCGCGACGATCTGGCCGCGATCGACGGCCCCGCGACCCCCGCGGACATGCTGCGAATCCAACTCGATGACCACGCGATCTTCCTCACACGCTGGCACGATTTTCTGTTGCAGCTGATCGACGACGACAGTGTGCGCAATCATCCGCGGCGGGCTGAATTCAAGAAGCAACTGGAGGGTTGGCAGGGACGGGCCTCCGTCGATTCGGTCGCCTATCGCCTGGTGCGCGGCTATCACTCCCGCGTGGAACAGGCGGTGTGGGCAATGATCGCGCGCGCCATGCAGATTCCGCCCCAGGACAGCCCCATCCTGCCCTCGCAGTTCGAGGCGCCCCTGTGGCAGCTGGTGCACGAGCAGCCGATGCATATGCTCGCGGCGGACTACCCCAGCTGGCGTGATTTTTTGTTGGCCACACTGGATGCCACCATCGCTGACTTCGACAAGAGCTGCGGTCCCGGGCTGGACCATTGCAACTGGGGCTCCCGCAAGGTCGTGCGCATCCAGCACCCGATATCCCACGGACTGCCGTTCCTGGCGCCCTTGTTGGACATGCCCGTGATCGAGTTGCCGGGCGATCACGACATGCCGCGGGTGCAGGATGGCGCGTTCGGGGCTTCCGAGCGTTTCGGTGTTTCCCCGGGCCACGAGGACCAGGGCTACTTCCACATGCCGGGCGGCCAGAGCGGGCACCCCCTGTCGCCCTACTATCGGGCCGGTTTTCTCGAATGGGCGCACGGGCAGCCGCTGCCCTTCCTGCCCGGGAATACCGAGCACACACTCACCCTGCAGCCGGATTAGACTCGAGCCCATGAACGCGCGCTTTACCGGCACCGAACGCTATATCGCCACCGAAGACCTCATGATGGCGGTCAATGCCGCGATCACGTTGGCGCGGCCTCTCCTCATCAAGGGCGAGCCGGGTACTGGCAAGACGCAGCTCGCCCAGGAAATCGCCCGCTCGCTCGGCTGCCCTCTGTACGAGTGGCACATCAAATCGACCAGCAAAGCGCAGCAGGGGCTCTACGAATACGACGCGGTTTCGCGCCTGCGGGATTCGCAGCTGGGCGATGCTCGCGTGCATGACATCCGCAACTACATCGTGAAGGGGCGGCTGTGGGAGGCGTTCGAAGCGGAAGTGCGGCCTGTGCTGCTCATTGATGAGATCGACAAGGCGGACATCGAGTTTCCGAACGATCTGCTGCGAGAACTCGATCGGATGGAGTTTTTCGTCTACGAGACGCGCGAGCTCATCCAGGCGCGCCATCGTCCGATCATTCTCATCACCAGCAACAATGAGAAGGAGTTGCCGGACGCCTTCCTGCGCCGCTGTTTCTTCCACTACATCCGCTTCCCGGACGCCGCCACCCTGCGCTCGATCGTCGATGTGCATTTCCCGGGGCTGAAAAAGGAGTTGCTGTCGGAAGCCCTGTCGGTGTTCTTCGAGGTGCGTGAGACGCCGGGCCTGAAGAAGAAGCCCTCCACCTCCGAACTGCTCGACTGGATCAAGTTGCTGCTGGCCGAGGACATCGATCCCGCTATCCTGCGCGGCGCCGATCCGAAGAAGACCATTCCGATCCTGCACGGCGCGCTGCTCAAGAACGAGCAGGATGTGCACCTGTTCGAGCAGTTGGTGTTTCTCAACCGCCGCTCGCGCTGATTCCTCCCATGCTGGTGAACTTCTTTTTCGAGTTGCGCCAGAGCGGTGTGCCGGCCACCGTCACCGAATTCCTGACCCTGCTGGAAGCACTGTCCCCGCTGGGGATTCCCTCGCTGACCGCTCGGTCGCGTGAGCGCGTCGCCTGGGTATCGGCACAGGACTTCTACTACCTGGCGCGAATGTGTCTCGTGAAGGACGAGCGCCACTTCGATCGCTTCGATCGGGTGTTCGCGGAAACGTTCGAGGGCGCCGAGAAACTGTTCGAGCAGTTGGTCGCGCAAGTGCCGGCGGAATGGTTGCAGGCGCTCGGCGAGCGCACGCTGTCGGAGGAGGAGAAGCGCAAGATCGAAGCGCTCGGTGGCTGGAACAAACTGCTCGAGACGTTGCGCGAGCGCCTGCGCGAACAGAAGGAACGACACCAGGGCGGAAACAAGTGGATCGGCACCGGCGGTACTTCACCCTTCGGCGCCAATGGCTACAACCCCGAGGGCATCCGGATCGGGCAACAGGGCTCACGACACCGTCGTGCGGTGAAGGTGTGGGACCAGCGCGAGTACCGCAACTTCGACGATACGGTCGAGCTCGGCACGCGCAACATGAAGATGGCTTTGCGCAAGCTGCGCAAGTTTGCGCGCGAGGGAGCGCCCGATCTGTTGGACCTCGACGGCACGATCGATGCCACCGCGCGTAATGCAGGACTTCTGGATCTAAAGCTCATGGCCGAGCGTCGCAACGCCGTGAAGGTGTTGCTCTTTCTCGATGTCGGCGGCTCGATGGACGATCACGTCCGGATCTGCGATGAGCTGTTCTCGGCCGCGCGCAGCGAATTCAAACACCTGGTGCACTACTACTTCCACAACTTCCTCTACGAGAACCTGTGGCAGGACAACCGGCTGCGGTCGTCGTCGCTGATGCCGACCACGCAGGTGTTGCGCACTTACACGAATGACTATCGCGTCATTCTCGTTGGCGACGCCACCATGAGCCCGTATGAGATCGTCCAACCCGGCGGCAGTGTGGATCATTGGAACAAGGAAGCGGGTGCCGTCTGGATGCAACGTCTGTGCGCGAGATTTCCACGTCTCGTCTGGTTGAATCCCGAGCCGGTGGATCGCTGGGATTACACCTCATCGGTGAAGATCACGCGCGAGCTGATCGGTGATCGCATGTTTCCCGTCACCCTGGAGGGCTTGGATCGCGCGATCAAGGAGCTGCGGCGGCCGATGACACGCGCCGCGCCGATGTCTGCCTGATGGACGGCTCCGCCGAACCACAACGCAGGCGACCCGCCCGTCAGACGGTCGGGCTGGTGCTCACCGGCGGCGGCTCACGCTCGGCGTACCAGGTTGGCGTGCTGCTCGCTCTGACGGAAATGCTCCCGCGGGCACGCAATCCTTTCCAGGTCATCGTCGGTACTTCGGCCGGCGGAATCGCGGCGGCCGTGCTCGCCGCCGAGGCTCACCAGTGGCGCCGGGCGGTTCTGGGCCTGGAGCGTGTCTGGGCCAACTTTCATTCAGCCCAGGTATTTCATGTCGATCCCGTGCACATGTTGCGCGCGGGTTTGCATTGGGTGTTGGCGCTGGCCTCGGGTGGTGTCCTGCTGTCACCTCCCAAGGCGATGCTCGACAACTCGCCGTTGCGCGAGCTGTTGAGTGTGCATGTCGACTGCGCCGGTATCCGTCGCAGTATCGCGCGCGGCCATTTGCGCGCCTTCGCGCTCTGTGCCACGAGCTATGTAACCGGTAATTCCGTTGCGTTCTATGACGGCATCGAATCCATCAAGGACTGGTCCCGCGTACAGCGCCTCGGGCGGCGCGCCGAAGTGACTCTCGATCATCTGTTGGCGAGCTCGGCGATCCCGATGTTGTTTCCGCCCGTGCGGCTGGGCGATGAATATTTCGGCGACGGCGCCATGCGCCAGTTGAATCCGCTGAGTCCCGCCATCCATCTCGGCGCCGATCGACTGCTGGTGATCGGTGTGCGCGCGCGGCGTGATGCGGGCGTGGCGCCCAATCGAACCCATATCTCCATGCCTTCGCCGGGCGAGATCTTCGGTTACATGCTCGATACCTTGTTCACCGACCAGATCTATGGCGATCTCGAGCAACTCGAGCAAATGAACCAGCTCGCCGCGTCCTCCGCCCCCGAGGCTCGCGATATCCAGCACGTCGAGACACTGATGCTGGCGCCGAGCGTCGATCCTCGCGAGATCGCGTCCCGTCACACCAATGACATTCCGGGCGGGCTGCGCGCGCTGTTGCGTGTTATTGGCGGACGTGACGCGTCGGGCTACCAGCTGGCCAGCTATCTGACCTTCGAGACCGGGTATACACGGGCTCTGATCGAGCTCGGTTATCGAGATGCGATGCAGGCGCGCGCCGCCATCATGGCGTTCATGAGTGGTGAGAAGCTGCCGCCGGTGTTGACGTCGCCTGGTGTTGCACAGGCAACATAGAGCTGTGTCGGGCGGTGATGTTCGTGAAGTCTTTGCCGAACAATTCCGCGAGCCGCTCGACGATGTAGACCGAGCGGTGTTGCCCCCCCGTACAGCCGACCGCGACCGTCAGGTAGCCGCGGTTGCTCGCCTGGTACTCGGGGATGCGGGCCCGGATGAAGCGCTCGATGTCGGCGATCAGGGTCGCGACATTCGTGTTCGCCTCCAGGAACCGGGCGACCTCGGGGTCCCGACCGGTGAGGTTGCGCAGGCCGGGCTCCCAGTACGGGTTCGGCAGCGAGCGAGCGTCAAAAACGAAGTCGGCGTCGCCCGGTAGGCCGTACTTGAAGCCGAAGGATTCGAAGGTGATGGAAAGGCGGCCTGCGGCGCGCTGTTCGACGCGTTTATGGATGATGTCACGTAGCGCGTGCACCCCCATCTTCGACGTATCTATGACGAGGTCCGCGGAGTAGACGATCGGCTCGAGGAGTTGCCGCTCCAAAGCCATGGCCTCACGCAGATCGATGTTATTGCGACTCATCGGATGTTTGCGGCGGGTTTCCGCAAACCGGCGCAGCAACTCCTCGTCGTTGGCGATCAGAAACACCACTTCACACTGGATGCCACTGCGACGCAGCTCGTCGATGAGCTTGGGTACCGAGGCGATCTCAGCCGGTGTGTTGCGCGCGTCGAGGCCGATAGCGGTGCGCTCGTACGTCGATTCGGGGCTGCGCACCGTGTAGGAAATGAAGGGCTTCAGCAGGGCCGCCGGAATATTGTCGATACAATAAAAGCCGAGGTCCTCGAGCATGTGCAGAGCCACGCTCTTTCCGGAACCGGATAGGCCGCTGAGAATGAGGATGCGCACGCCCTATGGTTATCCACCCAACGGCACCGCCGCAAGCGGCCCGTGGTGAATAAGAGAACCCGGGCGGGGTTGGCGGCCCCGCCGCAGGATCACGCACCCGTGCGACGCATGCGTCGCACCCCTGGTTGGGTGGGGCAACGTTCTGGTTGCCCCAAGTCTGTGCGCTAGGCGCGCACGACGCGGCGGGCTTCCGCCGCGTGATGATCGCAGGTCTTCTCTTTGTGTTTTTTCAGGCATCGATCCAGCTTGTCGGTGAGCAGATCGATGGCGGCATACATATTCGCGTCGGTCGCGTCCGCGTGGATGGCGGTACCGCTCACGTGCAGCGTCGCTTCGGCCTTTTGTCGCAGCTTCTCCACCGTCAATATGCAGTGCACATCCAGCACCTGATCGTAGTGCCTGCCGATGCGCTCGAGTTTCTTTTCCACATAACCCCGCATTGACTCAGTGACCTCGACATGATGGCCGGTGACGTTGAGCTGCATAGTCGTCTCCTCTTGCGTGACGAGTGTGGACTGACGTTAGGCCGCCCCCCTTGGGGTTGGGCCCGTACTCTCTACATCTGCTTAGATCCTGCTCGCTTGCGCTCGTTGGAGGGCGCGATGCCCATGGCCTCACGGTACTTCGCGACCGTGCGGCGTGCGACCGGTATGCCTTCTCCGGACAGGAGTTCGGCGATACGGCCATCGCTGAGGGGGCTTTCCGCGTCTTCCTCCTTGACGAGTTTTTTGATTTTGGCTCGGATGGCCGTCGATGAGGTGCCGGATCCATCCGCACCCTCGACCTGGCTGGAAAAGAAATAACGCAGCTCGAAGACGCCGCGGGGCGTGTGCATGTACTTGCCTGAGGTCACGCGCGAGATGGTCGACTCGTGCATGCTCACGGCTTCGGCGATGTCCTTGAGGATCATCGGCCTCATATGCTCATCGCCGTGCTCGAGAAACGCCTGCTGCCGCTCGACAATGGAGCGGGCAACCTTGATGAGGGTCTCGTGCCGGATCTCGAGGCTCTTGAGCAGCCAACGGGCTTCCTGTAATTGGGCCCGCATGGTCGCGTGGCTGGCATTGCGCCCGATCAGGCTCGCGTAGCTGCTATTCAGGCGGACGCGGGGCAGCGTAGCGGAATTGATTTCAACGGCCCAGCCGTGGTCGGTGCGTCGTACGAAAACGTCGGGTACTACGTACTCGGCGGCGCCGGTGCTCACGGTCGAGCCGGGACGCGGATGACAGGACCGTACCAGCGCCAGGGCGCAGGTGATCTCTTCCTCGGTGGCACGGAGTTCGCGCCGTAACAGTGAGAGCTCGCGCTCCGCGACCAGCTCGAGGTGGTGGCGGGCGATCTCGATGGCGGTATTGAATCCGGGGGTGGCCGGGTCGAGCTGGCGCAACTGCAACTCGATGCATTCGCCCACCGAGCGCGCGCCTATGCCGGGCGGATCGAGCGCCTGTACGCCCGCCAAGGCAGCTTCGACCTCGGCGGCTTCGCATTCGACCTCGGGGCGCAGCGTATTCGCGATCTCTTCGAGCGACTCGGTGATATAGCCGTCGTCACTGATGGCGTCGATGATCGCGCGCGCGATGGCGAACTCGCGGGGCTCGAGTCTCGCGACCTCGAGCTGCCACAAAAGATGTTCCTGAAGGGACTGCCCAGCGGAGTCGGCGTAGTCCTGCTGCCGCTCATCGTCGTCACCGCCACTCCAGGGGGTGTCGGCCGGTCCGACGCTCTGTTCGCCCCAGCCTTCGTCCACCACCTCGACGGTGTTTTCCTGCGCTCGCTCGGGCGCGGCGGCCTGCTCATGTTCGTGCTCGCCGCGCTCGCGTTCGGCGCTCGTGGGCTCTTCCACAGCCTCGAAGACACCCGTGCCCTCGGATTCCTCCACAGGCTCGAGCATGATGTTCGATTCGAGCAGTTCCCGGATATGGGCCTGGAGCTCGAGGGCGGGCAGTTGCAGGAGTCGGATGGCCTGCTGCAGCTGCGGGGTCATGGTCAATTGCTGACCCAGCCGGAGCTGCAGGGAAGGTTTCAGCATGGTGGCACGGAGCGGCGCTAGGGGCCTTTCCTCATCCTAAGTGATTGAAAAAGAACGATTTCCGCTTGAGCCCAGGCTCACAGCCGAAACGCTTCACCCAAGTACACCTCACGCACTTGGGGGTTGGCAAGGATTTCTTCCGCAGTTCCCGATGCAATCACCGTGCCTTGGTTGACGATATAGGCGCGGCTGCAGACTCCAAGGGTCTCGCGCACGTTGTGATCGGTGATGAGGACTCCGATGTCGCGATGGGTCAGTTCGCGGATGATCCGCTGAATATCCAGGACGGAGAGGGGGTCGACACCGGCGAATGGCTCGTCAAGGAGCATGAACCGGGGGTCGGCTGCGAGAGCGCGCGCGATTTCGACGCGGCGACGTTCGCCGCCTGAAAGAGACAGTCCCATGCTCTTGCGTACTTGACCGATGCGCAGCTCTTCGAGGAGCTCTTCGAGCCGCCGCTCACGCTCGGCCCGCTCGAGGTCGGGCCGGGTCTCGAGGATGGCGAGGATGTTGTCTTCAACCGAAAGCTTTCGGAAGACGGACGCTTCCTGCGGCAGGTAGCCGAGCCCCAGTTGGGCGCGGCGGTGCATCGGCAACAAAGTGACGTCCGTGTCGCCGACGTAGATGCGGCCGGCATCGCAGGGCACCAGGCCCACCATCATGTAGAACGCCGTCGTCTTGCCGGCGCCGTTCGGCCCCAGCAGACCGACCACTTCGCCATTCGAGACTTCGATCGACAGATCCTTGACGACCTGGCGCGACTTGTAGCTTTTCGCCAGGCCGGCGGCTTTGAGGACGGCCATGCTAGCGCGGCGTCGGCGGAGTCGATTGCGACATTGGCGGCGGAGACGTCGGTGACTGTGAGGAGGGCGACTGTGATGCGGGCGGCTGCTGCGACACCGCTGCGGCGGGAGCGCCGGTCGGCGCCGTTGGTGCCCCCGTCGTGGGCTTCGGCTTGTTAGTTCCTGCGCCATCCAGCCTAGGCGCTTCGTTAGGCGCGATCGTGACGTGCACGCGCGTGTCAGTTCCAGGGGACATCGCTGCCTCCACGTGTTCCTCGCGGAGGCTGTAAACGATCACGGGCCCGCGGATGTCGTCGTTCTTCCCATCGGTGATCCACGCATCATTCGAGAGGCGCACGGTTCCAGCGGCTACTTCGTACACGATCTGGTTGGCGTGGCCGCGTGCGATCACGTCAGAGTCCGTGCGCTTCTGATCGAACTCTGCAGGGGCTCCGGTGGCCGTGGCCCGCTTGAGCTGGTTGTCCTCGAACTCGACCACAGCCTCGTCGGATCGCAGGTTGCCGCGCGGATCGGCGTTGATGCGCACGTTGCCGGCGAATGTCCAGCGGCTGTTTTTGAAGTCGCGCGCGGTGGCCAGCGCCCGGTCCGCTTTGACGGTCATCTTTCCGTAGGTGATGGTGACATCCTTCAGATGCATCACCTGCGTCTTGAAGTCGGTGTCCATATAGGACGCGTCATAGGAAATCGTTGGCGGCTCTGCTGACTGTTCAATCTTCGCCGCCGGCACGGACAATCCCGGAGCCGCTCCCAGGAACGCCAGCGTGATTGCACCGGCTTTGATTAGCGCGCGAGGGCGTGTTGAGAACAAATTCATTTTTGCGAGCCCGGGAGGCGGTTGGGCGCTGCTATGCCACGCACCGCGGATTCTAACTGCACGCGACCGTCGTTCAAGGTGGCGCGCATGCCTTTACCCTTGATCTCCTGTCCCGACCACGTGAGTGTAACGGGTTCCCGTGTACTCGCGATCTTGGTGTTCGTATCGAACGCCAAACGGTTGGTCACGATCTCCGCAGGTTGTAACGTTCCCTGCGGCGTGCCGTTGACGTGCACATTGCCTGACAACTCAACCGTACCGCTGTCCTGTCCGACCTGGCCTTGCTCGCCGCGTGCGGTCCACAGGGCGCCGTTCGCATCGTGAAATCCTAGTGTTGCCTGCTCGAGCTCGATGGTGTTGTCGTTCGGCTGCTGCCGGATCACCTCGGCGTCGACGGTGTAGAGCGGGTGCCCGTCAGGGCCGGTCTGCACGAGCTTGGCGTCGCGGGCCGCGTAGCCCGGCTCATGCTGCTCCTCGACGATCGTCGGCGCGGCAGTCTCGGTCTGTTGGCCGCCAAAAAAGATCGTGCCGCCAATGACCACGATGAAAACCAGGACTGCGAAGATGCGGTAGATCATCGGCCGCGGGCCTTGTGGCCGGGGCGCGTCAGCCCGGGGTGCGTCAGTCCGCTATGAGTCAAAAGGTAATCACACACCTCACGCACTGCACCATAGCCTCCGGGCAACTTCGTGACGAGATGCGCGGCGTGACGCGCTTCGGGGTGGGCATCCGCCACGGCAAACGCGAGCGCGACCTTTTGCATCAGCGGAATGTCAGGGAGGTCATCGCCGACACACGCGCAGGCCGATGGCTCGATCTTCAGGCGCGCGCAGAGCTTATCGAGGACTGCCAGCTTATCCTTGGCACCCTGGTGGACGTGCTCCACGCCCAGCTCGTGGCAACGGACGTCGACCATCTTCGACTTGCGGCCCGAGATCACCGCAACCTCGATCCCGGCTTTCGCGACCTGTTGGATTCCCAGGCCATCGCGGACGTGGAACAGCTTGAGTGCCTCTCCGCGAGGCCCGAAGTACAGGCGACCGTCGGTCAGAACGCCATCGACGTCCAATACCAACAGACGAATGGCGGCGGAGTGTTTTCTTTGCATGAGCGGCGGCGTGTTCGTCGAGGCCTAGACGACGCCGGCGCGAAACAGATCGTGCACGTTCAGCGCGCCAACGAGGCGGCCGTGTTCGTCGGTGACCGGCAGGGCCGTGATCCGGTAGACCTCCATCAGGTGCACGGCCTCCGCGGCCAGTTCCCGCGGACCGATGGTCTTGCAGTTTGGCGTCATCACCTCGCTCATCAGCGTCGAGTGCACATCCAACTGCTTGTCGAAGGTGCGTCGTAGATCCCCGTCCGTGAACACTCCGAGGACGCGGTCCTCCGGGCTCACGATCACGGTCATCCCGAGGCCCTTGCGTGACATCTCGAGCAGGCCGTCACGCAGCTTCTCGCCGGGTGAGGTCTTCGGGATCTCGGCGCCGCTTCGCATCAAGTCCTCAACGTGCAGCAAGAGCTGCCGCCCTAGGCTGCCGCCCGGGTGGGAGCGGGCAAAGTCCTGCTTCGTGAAGCCACGCGCCTCGAGCAGCGTGACGGCTAGTGCATCGCCCATCGCGAGCGTCGCAGTCGTGCTCGCTGTCGGCGCCAGGTTCAATGGGCAGGCCTCTTCGGCCACGCTTACGTCCAGCGTGACGTTTGCCGCGCGCCCCAGCGTCGAGTCCGTTTTTCCGGCCATGACAATGAGGGGTACCGCGAGCCGCTTCAGATGCGGCAGCAGCATGACCAGTTCGAGGGTTTCGCCCGAATTCGACAGTGCCAACACGACGTCCGTGCGGGTGATCATCCCCAGGTCGCCATGACCCGCTTCCGCCGGGTGGAGGAAGAAAGCGGGCGTCCCGGTGCTGGCCAGGGTGGCCGCGATTTTCCGTGCGACGTGGCCGGATTTTCCCATACCGGTCACCACAACCCGACCCTTGCAACCCAGGCATAGCCGGCAGGCCTCGACAAACCTGGCGTCGATCCGCGACACCAACCCCTCGACCGCACGGGCCTCGATGCCCAGGGCACGCCGTCCCGAGGTCAGGAGCGGCTCGGTATCGTCGGGGGGTGGGTTGGCGGCTATGTTCATGGGGTACGGGCGCTTAACGAGACAGCATGGAGGCGATTGAATTCCTTAACCATCCTCAATTATAGGCGCGACCGTCTCCCCCGGTATCTGCCTGACGGGGTACAAGGCCGCTTCAAGGCCTGCAGGGCCGTCACTTACCGATTAATATCCTCGCGCATGACTCCTGAACAAATCGCACAGCTCATCCGCACGGCCCTCCCAGAGGCGCAGGTGCAGGTCGAATCGGACGACAACACGCATTTCGCCGCACGCATCGTTTCGCGTGAATTCACCGGCAAACGCGCCATCGCCCGCCACCAGCTCGTCTACAAAGCGCTCGGCGAGCGCATGGGACGGGAAATCCACGCGCTCTCGATCGAAGCGCTCACTCCCGAAGAATCGGGCCAGAGCTGACATGGACAAGCTGCAGATCCAGGGGGGAGTGCCCCTAGAGGGAGAGGTGCGCATTTCAGGCGCGAAAAACGCCACGCTTCCGATTCTTGCGGCCGCGCTGCTCGCTGACGATCCGGTGACGGTCTCTAACGTGCCGCACCTCAAGGACGTCACGACGACTGTGGAACTGCTGGGCCGGATGGGCGCCACCGTCACCATCGACGAGCGTATGCGCATTGAAGTCGATGGCTCCACGGTGAAGGAGTGCTTCGCGCCTTACGAGCTCGTGAAGACCATGCGTGCTTCGATTCTCGTGCTTGGGCCGCTCGTGGCGCGCTTCGGCAGCGCCGATGTATCGCTACCGGGTGGCTGCGCTATCGGTGCACGCCCTGTGAACATTCACGTGGCCGGTCTGCAGGCGATGGGCGCGGACATCACTATCGAAGGGGGTTACATCAGGGCACGCGCCTCGAAGCTGAAGGGCACCCGGCTCGTGCTCGACACGGTGACTGTCACCGGCACGGAAAATCTGATGATGGCGGCGACACTCGCCGACGGCGAGACGATCCTCGAGAACGCCGCCCGCGAGCCCGAAGTCGTCGACCTGGCAAATTTTCTCATCGCCATGGGCGCGAAGATCCAGGGCGCGGGCACTGACAAGATCGTTGTGCAGGGAGTGAAGCGGCTCCGCGGAACGACCTATGAAGTGCTGCCCGATCGTATCGAGAGCGGTACTTACCTCCTCGCCGGAGCGATCACGCGCGGTCACGTGAGGATCAAGAACACGCGACCCGATCATCTGGATGCGGTGCTGGCCAAGCTCGAGGAAGCCGGCGCGAAGATCGGAGTGGGCGACAACTGGATCGATGTCGATATGCGTGGGCGCCGTCCGAAATCCGTGGATGTCCGCACCGCGCCTTACCCTGCGTTCCCGACCGACATGCAGGCGCAGTTCGCTGCCCTGAACACCGTGGCCGACGGGGTTGGAACGATAATCGAGACAATATTCGAGAACCGCTTCATGCATATGCTGGAGATGCGGCGTCTCGGAGCTGAGATCCGCCTCGAGGGCAACACCGCGATCATCCGGGGCGTGGAGAAGCTCACGGCGGCGCCGGTGATGGCTACCGACCTGCGCGCCTCTGCGAGTCTCGTACTAGCCGGCCTCGTGGCCGAGGGGCAGACTGACATCGAGCGGATCTATCACATCGATCGCGGCTATGAGGCGATCGAGGAAAAGCTCGCGCAACTCGGAGCGCAAATCAAGCGCGTCCCGAATTGACTTATTTATTGGCTGAGAGACGCCCGAGGCGCGCAGCCTTGCGGCGCTTTCAGACGCAAATGTGATGTCGTGTCGGCACGCTGCGTGCTTGCCACCAGGTTCAGCCAGGAGAACGTATGCGTATTGGGATGATCGGACTCGGGCGCATGGGCGCCAACATGGTGCGTCGGCTCATCAAGGGTGGCCACGAATGCGTCGTCTATGATCGCTCGGCCGATGCAGTAAAGGCGTCAGTAGGGCAGGGTGCGAAGGGAGCGAGCTCGCTCGCCGAGCTCGTGGCTGGCCTCAGCGCACCGCGCGCCGTTTGGATCATGGTGCCCGCCGGGATCGTCGACTCCGTCATTGCGGAGCTGCGGCCCCTGATGAAGAAGGACGACATTCTCATCGACGGCGGCAACTCGCACTATCACGAGGACATCCGCCGCTCGAAAAAACTGCGCGCGGAAGCCGGTATTCACTATGTGGATGTTGGCACCAGCGGCGGTGTGCTCGGCTTCGAGGACGGCTACTGCCTGATGATCGGCGGCGACGCCAGCGCGTTCAAAACCCTCGAGCCGATTTTCGCCACCCTGGCCCCCGGCAACCAGATGCCGAAAGCGGGTCAGACCGCGGCCCAGATGGGCTATATCCACTGCGGCGCCTCCGGCGCCGGCCATTTCGTGAAGATGGTCCACAACGGCATCGAGTACGGTCTCATGGCCGCCTATGCGGAGGGACTCAACATCCTGAAGCACGCCGACGCGGGCCTGCAGAAAGGCGAGACGGATGCCGAGACTGCTCCGCTCAACAATCCCGAGTTGTACCAGTACCAGCTCGATATCGGTGCGATCACCGAAGTCTGGCGCCACGGCAGTATCATCTCCTCGCGCCTGTTGGATCTCACGGCGCAGGCGTTGGTCGCGGACCCGCAGCTGGGGCAGTTCGGCGGCCGCGTGTCCGATTCCGGGGAAGGCCGCTGGACGGTGCAGGCCGCGATCGAAGTGGGCGTGCCGGCCAATGTGTTGAGTGCGGCGTTGTACTCGCGGTTCGATTCGCAAGGACGGGCGGAATACGCCGACAAGCTGTTGTCGGCGATGCGGCTCGGCTTTGGCGGACACCTCGAGAAGAAGTCATGACCGAGCGCCGGGACTCCGACGCGATCGTGTTGTTCGGAGCGAGCGGCGATCTGTGTTACCGCAAGATCTACCCGTCGTTATATGACCTCGTGAAACGAGGCCTCCTGACGGTGCCCGTGATCGGCGTGGCACGGGCCGGATGGAAACAGGAAGAGTTCGTCGCGCACGTGCGCAAGAGCATGGAGGAGTTCGTGCCGAAGCGCACCGAGGAAGTGGTCGCGCGCTTCCTCGGCCTGCTCAAATATGTGGACGGCGACTATAGCCAGCGCTCCACGTTCGACGCCCTGCGCAAGACGCTGGGCGACGCGCAACGTCCGCTGAACTACCTCGCGATTCCGCCAAGTGTTTTTCCGGTGGTCATTGAGCACCTCGGTAACACGATGTCCGCGGGGATGCGGGTGGTGATCGAGAAGCCCTTCGGGCGGGACCTGAAGTCCGCGGAATCGCTCAACCAGATCCTCCTCAAACGCTTTCCCGAGTCGAGCATCTTTCGGATCGACCACTACCTCGGCAAGGAGGCGGTGCAGGGTCTGTTGTATTTCCGCTTTGCCAACTCGTTCCTCGAGCCCGTCTGGAATCGCAACTACGTCGCCAGCGTGCAGATCACGATGGCCGAGAAGATGGGCATGAATGGTCGCGGCAAGTTTTACGAGGAAGCCGGCGCCATCCGCGATGTCATGCAGAATCACCTGCTGCAGATTCTCGCCTTCCTGACACTCGAGCCGCCGGTGAACCGGGGTGGCGAGGCGCTGCGCGACGAGAAGGTGAAGGTGTTGAAGTCCATCCGTCCGTTGCGGCCGGAGAATGTCGTTCGTGGGCAATTCCGCGGCTACCGCCAGGAGAAGGGTGTCGCACCGGACTCGAAGGTGGAGACGTTCGCCGCCATGCACCTGGAGGTCGACTCGTGGCGCTGGGCCGGCGTGCCGTTCTACATGCGTGCTGGCAAGAATCTTCCAGTGACCGCGACCGAGGTCGTCGTCGACCTGCGGCCGCCGCCCACCCACGTGTTTGGCGATCTCGGTCCCGAGCAACCCAACTACCTGCGTTTCCGCGTGAGTCCCGACATCGCGATCGCGCTCGGAGCCCATGCGAAAAAGGTCGGGCCCCACATGCAGGGGCGCGAGGTGGAGTTGTTCGTGTCACAACAGCAGGCCGACGAGATGGATGCCTACGCGCGGCTCATCAGTGAAGCGCTCATCGGCGATACGTCACATTTCGCGCGGCAGGACGAGGTGGAAGCCGCCTGGGCGATCATCGATCCGGCCCTGGGACTCGACACGCGGCCGTACGAGTACACGCCGGGGACCTGGGGTCCGGCCGAGGCGGACCAACTCATCAGCGGTCCCTGCAGCTGGCACAACCCCGGCAGTGACGCGCACAACTGGACGCGCGCCTGCGCGCCGTTGGAAATGACGAGGTTTGCTCCTTAACTCGTCCGCGGCCGCTCGCTCACGTGCGCTTTCATCTCGAGCGTGCGGCGGCCGCGCAGGACCTTGATGGCGAGCACCGAGCCCGGTTTTTCGATGGCGATGCGGGCGAGGGCGTCCTGGGCGCTGTGTAGTGTCACTCCGCCGATGGCGATCACGAGATCGCCGGGTTGCAGGCCGGCTTCCTGGCCGGGGCTGCCGACATACAAGTTGGCGATCACCACGCCGCCCTGCGCGAGGCCGAGTTGGGCCGCCTGCTCGTCGGAGACGTCTTCGGGGACGATCCCGATCCAACCGCGGATGACCCGCCCGTTGGCGATGATGTCGCTCAGAACGCCGCGCACCATGTTCACCGGAATCGCAAACCCGATGCCCTCGACCCCGAGGTTCTTCGCGACGATTGCTGTATTGATGCCGATGAGCGCTCCGCTCGAGTCGACGAGCGCCCCGCCGGAGTTGCCGAAGTTGATCGGCGCGTCGGTCTGGATGAAATCCTCCAGGGGCGCGATTCCGAGCTGCTGCCGGCTGGTGGCGCTCACGATGCCGTGCGTCACAGTATGCGACAGGCCGATGGGGTTGCCGATGGCGAGCACGACGTCACCGACCCTGAGTTGATCGGAGCGGCCGAATGTCGCCACGGGGAGAGGGCTGAGATCGATCTTCAAGACCGCAAGATCCGTGTCGGGATCGCGGCCCACGATATGAGCGTCGGCGACCCGGCCGTCCTCGAGCTCCACCCGCACCGTTTCGGCGTTGGCTATGACGTGATGATTGGTGACGATGTGGCCGCTCTCGTCCACGATCACCCCGGAACCCAGGCTCCGCTCGATTCGCGGCCGATAACGGGGCAGGATATTTCCGAACAACTCGCCCAGCGGCGAAGGTACAACCCGATCCCGCACCAAGCGGGCCGTGTAGATGTTCACCACCGAGGGCGCCGCGCGGTCAACGGCGGCGGAATACGTCACACGCGCCGGCGCCGGCAGGGCCGGGGATGACACGGCGGGCATGATGGGGAGGACCGTGGCACCCCCCCGCCGGATGAGGTCGGGACGCACCGCCACTATGACGAAGGCGAGGGCCAAACCTCCCACGATCGATCCGACCACGAACGTAAGTCCGCGACCCAAGCGCTCCAGCATCGTTCAACTCCGCAGATTTCCGTGCATTCGTCAAGCCGCCTCAGGACCATGAAGGTTCCTTGCTTGCACGGATGGTGATGATCGTTTGTGTATAATGCGCCGCCCCCCGCAAGCCGGAAACTGCACAGCACCGGAAGCTGTTTCGCCCGCACGTGTGAGTGCATGGCGTGCTTGAGGCTGGCGGTGTGCTTGATTGGGGTGTGGCGGATTTGAGTGTGAAAGCGGGAGAGCCGTTCGATGGCGGATAACGTGGTCGCCGACCAGGCAGTCGACCTGAGTCGACGCAAGTTTCTGACGAATGCCACCATAGTCACAGGGGCTGTGGGTGCGGTGTTCGTGGCCGTGCCGTTCGTGGAGTCCTGGACTCCGTCGGAGCGGGCTCGCGCGCTGGGCGCGCCGACCGAGCTCGATGTGTCGAAGATCGATCCGGGCCAGATGACCATCGTCACGTGGCGGCGGCAGCCGATTTATGTGGTACGGCGCACGCCGGAGATGGTGCAGCACCTCCAAGGCCACGACGGGGATCTGAAGGATCCAACGTCGAAGGACTCCGACCAGCCGGATTATGCCAAGAACGTCCTGCGGGCCCGCAAGGCCGAATACCTCGTCCTGATCGGGACCTGCACCCACCTGGGTTGCCTGCCGAAGCAACGCTTCGAGGCGGGGATGCCCGAGATGGGACCCACCTGGCCGGGCGGCTTTTTCTGCCCCTGCCACGGCTCGCGATTCGATCTCGCCGGCCGCGTATTCAATGGCTCGCCCGCGTCCGTGAACCTGCGTGTGCCGCCGTACCAGTATCCGAATGAGAAGACGCTGCGTGTCGGCGCTGACGAGAACGAGAAGGGAGCCGCCTGATGGCCGCGACACAAGAATCACCGGGCGCGCAGCCTGAGAAAAAAGGATTCCTGGGCTGGCTCAACAAGCGCCTGCCCGTCGATGAGTTCGTCAAGACGCAGTTGACGGGCTACTACGCGCCGAAGAACTTCAACATCTGGTACTTCTTCGGCTCGTTGGCATTGCTGGTGTTGGTGATGCAGTTGGTCACCGGCATCTTCCTCACAATGTTTTACAAGCCGGGCGAGCTCACCTCGTTCGACTCCGTCGAATACATCATGCGTGAGGTGGATTCGGGGTGGCTCATCCGCTACCTGCATTCCACCGGGGCGTCGGCGTTTTTCATCGTCGTCTACCTGCACATGTTCCGGGCGCTTCTGTACGGATCGTACAAGCCGCCTCGCGAGCTGCTGTGGATCTTCGGCATGCTCGTGTACCTCGCCCTCATGGCCGAGGCCTTCATGGGCTATGTGCTGCCCTGGGGAAATATGTCCTTCTGGGGCGCGCAGGTGATCGTGAATCTGTTCGGCACCATTCCGGCGATCGGGCCGCCGCTCGTGGAGTGGATCCGCGGCGACTACGGCATCGCGGATGCGACTCTGAACCGATTCTTCGCGCTGCATGTCGTGGCGATTCCGCTGGGGCTGCTGCTGCTGGTGGTGTTGCATCTCGTCGCCCTGCGCCAGACCGGGTCGAACAATCCCGACGGCGTTGAAATCAAGAAAAACCTCGGGCCCGACGGTCACCCGGTCGACGGCATTCCCTTCCACCCGTACTACACGGTGAAGGACATTTTCGGCGTTGGGGTGTTCTTCATCCTGTTCACGATCGTTGTGTTCTTTGTGCCGACTTTCGGGGGTTTGTTCCTCGAAGGGCCGAATTTCGATCCGGCCAACCCGATGTCGACCCCGGAGCACATCGCGCCGGTGTGGTACTTCACCCCTTACTACGCGATCTTGCGCGCCGTGCCGGATCAGCGAATGGGCGCCCTGCTGATGGGACTGTCGGTGGTGTTGTTCCTGTTCCTGCCGTGGCTGGATCGTTCGCCGGTGAAGTCCATGCGCTATCGCGGACCGATCTCGCGGGCCATGCTGGCGCTGTTCGTGGTGTCGTTCATCGCGCTCGGCTACCTCGGATTGGAGCCCCCGTCAGGCCTCTACACGGTGCTCGCCCGCATCTTCGCGGTGATTTATTTCGCGTTCTTCCTCGGTATGCCGTTCTACTCGCGTGCGAGTTTCGATAAGACGAAGCCGGTTCCTGACAGAGTGCTGTTCAATGCACATTAAGACAATGCGCACTAAGACGCGTGCCCTGGGTTTGGGGCGCATCCTGGTAGTAGCGGTTGCTCTTCTGGGCAGCGCGGCCTACGCGGCCGAAGAAGAGAAGGGCGGGGGCCTCGGCTCCGAGTGGGCGACATCCCGCGCGAACACCGATGTTGATAACAAGGCGTCTCTGCAGAGGGGCGCGCGCAACTTCGCCAACTACTGTCTCGGCTGTCACTCGCTGAAGTACGAGCGCTGGTCGCGGCTGGCGAAGGACCTGGACATCCCCGAGGATCTGCTCCAAAAGGACATCATGCCCCCGGGCGACAAGCCCGCGCAGTACGTCCTGACGAGCATGCCCGCCGCGGATGCCGAGGCTTGGTTCGGTAAGACTCCGCCGGACCTGTCGCTGATCGCGCGGTCTCGCGGCACGAACTACATCTACCAGATATTCACGACCTACTACGTCGATCCGACGCGGCCGACCGGCGCGAACAATCTCCGGTTGCCTGCGATCGCGATGCCCGCCGTGCTGTCGGAGCTGGAGGGCCTGAAGCGTCCCGTATACAAGAACGTCGAGACGCGCGGTCCGGATGGTAAGGTCAGCACCGAGCAGGTCTTCGATCATTTCGAGATGATTGCGCCTGGCCGGCTGAGCACAGCGGAATACGAAGCCTTTGTACGGGACACGGTGAATTTCCTGGACTATGTGGGTGAGCCCACCCAGTCGGCGCGGCGCTCGCTCGGGATCTGGGTGGTGCTGTTCCTGCTCGTGTTCACCTGGCTCGCCTGGCTGATGAAGAAGGAATTCTGGAAGGACGTGCACTGACCCGTCCGGCGGGGTGACACAGGCTGGATTTTGTGGCCCCCGACCGGTCGCGGGGGTGCCAAAGCGTGACGTGTGGAATTGAGCGCCACGGGTACCGGTGTATGCTCGACTAGGTGGGCTCACGCCTCAAGGTTCAGGCTCGTTACGCGCGCGGTGCGCGCTCACGAGCGGCAGAGGAAGAGTCAGACGCCCTCAGGTGGGGTGATTTCGCGGGAGAGCGAGAAGTTGTCGAGCAGACGATCCATCATGACGCTGTTCTCTGCGCCGAATGACCCATTCAGTCATCGCACGCGCATCGTGTTGGCTGAGAAAGGCATCAGCATCGACATCGTCAGTGTCGACTCCGCGAAGTTCCCGGAGGATCTCCTCGATCTCAACCCGTATCACAGCGTGCCGACACTGGTCGATCGGGACCTGGTGCTCTACGACTCGCGCGTCATCATCGAGTACCTCGATGAGCGTTTTCCGCATCCCCCGTTGATGCCGGTCGACCCAGTCACCCGGGCACAATTCCGACTGGCGCTGTATCGGATCGAGCGCGACTGGTACAGCCTGGTGCAGCAGATCGAGTCCGAGCCGGACAAGAAGCAGACGGTGAAGCTGAAGAAAATTCTCCGCGACACCATTCTGCAGAGCACCGAGTTGTTCAAGATCAAACCGTACTTTCTGTCCGACGAGTTTTCGCTCGTGGATGCGAGCATCGCGCCGGTGCTGTGGCGCCTGCCGTACTACGAGATCGACCTGCCCCCGCAGGCACAGCCGATCATCAAGTACGCGAGCCTCATTTTTTCGCGACCCGCATTCCGCGAAGGTTTGTCCGAGAAGGAACAGGAGATGCGACTCCTCTAGTCGAAGCCTGTTGTCCCATGACCAGCCCCGCCCCGCCTAAACGCCCCTACCTGTTACGCGCCATGCATCAATGGATCAGCGACTGTGGCAACACGCCGCACGTGATCGTCGATGCCGACCGCGCCGGCCCCGAGATCCCCAAGGCGTACGTGAAGGAAGGGAAGATCGTTCTGAATCTCAGCTTCACCGCGACTCAGCGGCTGAAGCTCGGAAACGAGGATATTGAGTTCGACGCCCGCTTCGCCGGCGTCGTACACCATGTAGTGTTTCCCGTCGCCAGCGTGCTCGGTATCTATGCGCGTGAGACCGGGGAGGGCATGGTGTTCTCGGATCAGGACCTTGGTCCCGAGCCTCCGCGGCCCACCTCGACCGAAGAAGGCAGCAGCAGCGGCGCCCCGCCGCGCGCGCGCCCGCAATTGAAGGTCGTGAAGTAGCTTCTGTTCTTCGGCGCGTCCTCGCGCCCTAATCGGACGGGGTTCGCGGTCTTCCGCGATCCGCGTAAGTCCCGCGCTTTAGCGCGTGACGAAGAGCGGAGCCCGCGGTTTCCCGCGAGCTCCACGCCGCATGGAGAGTCGGCCGATAAGCCGGGTTCTGTCTAGGATGATCATTCCTCTGGGACCTACGTCACCGTAAGCCTCAAGCGACCTACCCGGAAGCGCGCGCGGATCGACGCTGCCCCTTGAGATGCTTGCGCACCTCGGACCGCTTCCCTATTTGGTCTTGCTCCAGGTGGGGTTTACCATGCCGGCCTTGTTACCAAGGACGCGGTGCGCTCTTACCGCACCGTTTCACCCTTACCGGCTGTTACAGCTTGCGCCGCAGCAGCTTAGGCGGTTTGCTCTCTGTTGCACTTTCCGTAGGCTCGCGCCTCCCAGGCGTTACCTGGCACCTGATCCGCCGGAGCCCGGACTTTCCTCCACCCCTGACGTTGCCGCCAGGAGCAGCGATCACCTGGCCGGCTCTCCGCCGCCCACAATACGGTGGTGTGCGCGGAAGTCAATTTTCCGCGTGGGGGATTTTCTGGCGGCGCTCACTCGTCGAGCGCGGGGCCTTCCAGAGCAGGGTCCTTGCCTCGCGTCGCGAGCGCATACGCCTCATTTCGTGTTGCGCCAGTGAGCTGCGCGGCAATCGCCGCGGCTCGGCTCGGTGGTAGCTCCTTCGTCAGGAGCTCCACAGCGCGACGTAACAACTGGGGATCCACCGAAGTCGTCGTCGGTGGCGCGCCGTGAACGACGAGCGTTATCTCGCCGCGCTGAAAATTAGGGTCGCTGCGCGCTTGCGCCGACAGGTCAGCGAGGCTGCCGCGGTAGATCGTTTCGTAAGTCTTCGTTAGCTCACGCGCTACCACCGCTTGTCGTTCGCCACCGAACTCCAGCACGAAGTCTGCGAGCGTATCTGCGATGCGATGAGGCGCTTCGAAAAACACTAACGTGCGAACTTCGTTAGCGAGCCGCGCGAGCTCTGTGCGTCGCTCACGTTCGCGTGCAGGGAGAAATCCTTCAAAGCAGAAACGGCTCGTCGGCAGCCCCGCTACGGCCAAAGCCGTTGTAATCGCCGACGGTCCCGGAATTGCCACCACTTCGAAACCCGCTGCCGCTGCGCGACTGACGAGCTCGAAACCTGGATCGGACAGTAGGGGTGTGCCTGCATCGCTGACGAGCGCGATGTTCTCGCCGGCTTCCAGTCGCGCGAGGAGATCTGGGACGCGCTGCGTCTCGTTGTACGAGTGCAGCGACAGCATCGGGCGTGAGACGCCAATGGCTTGCAGCAACGCCAGTGTATGACGCGTGTCCTCGGCGGCAATGAGATCCGCGGTTTCCAGAGCCTCGCGTGCGCGAGTGCTCAAATCGCTCATGTTGCCGATTGGAGTCGCTACGACTTGCAGCCGACCATGCGGCTTAACCACTATAATCCTCGATTGGAGGCTGAGACCGAGGAGCGCTTTGTGCGGGTATCGGGCATCAGATTCCTTGAGGCCGCAAACCGCGGCCACTATCCGGGCCATCCTGCCCGCCAATGAAAGGTCCGGCAACCGATGTTGATCGCGCGATGGATCGTCCGCTGCGCCGTGATAACCGCGGCGGCACTTGCCCTGACGGGCTGCCCCAGCATTACTCGGCAGGTCGAGCTGCCCCCTTCGGTCGATAGGGCCGAGGCCTTGGCGCACCAAGGCGATCAGGGCGGCGCCGCCAAAGTCTATGAAGCGTTGGCTGAGCAGAACAGCGGCGCCGATCGCAACGAGTTCGTTTTTCGCGCCACACGCGCCTACCTGGCTGCGCGGCTTCCCGACGAGGCGGCTCGAGTTCTGGCCACTGTTCAGCAGCCGCTGAATGCCAAGCAGAATCAGCAGTACACCTTCCTGGATGTGGACATCACACTCGCTCGCGGGCAAGGGGCGCAGGCGTGGCAGAAGGTCAGCGTGATGCCCGTGCCAGCGACGATTTCAGAGGCGGCGGAGTATTTCAGGATTCGGCAGCAGGCAGCATTCGCCGCCGGTCGGCCGGCGGATGCGGTGGCTGCGGAAATCTCGGCGGAGCCTTGGTTGTCCAACGCGCAGGAGTTACGTCAGGGCCGCGTGAATCTCCTCGGTGAGCTGCGCGACGCCAACGATCACGGTGTGAAAATCGATCCGCGCGCGTCGAATGATCCCGTCGTCCGCGGTTGGCTGGAGCTGGGGCCCCTGGCCGCACTGGCCGCCCGGAATCCGAACAGCGCGATTCCTGAGATCGAAGCCTGGCGGGCGCGCAATCCCAACCATCCGGCTGCCGAGATCGTACGCACTCAACTCCTGGGCGCGCAGCAGGGCCAGCCGCTAGAGACTGCCGAAGCTCATATTGCTTTACTGCTGCCCATCAGCGGTCGCGCCGCTGCCGCTGCGACGCAAGTGCGCGACGGCTTCATGACCGCGTATTACCAGTCGGCGCCGGCACAGCGTCCACGCGTGCGCGTTTATGACACGGGTGAGGGCGGCGGCATCGCGGATGCGATCACGCGTGCCACGCAAGAGGGCGCTGAGTTTATTGTTGGTCCGCTTACGCGCGAGGAAGTTGTGGCGGCTGCGGATTTGGCCTCGCCTCATCCGCCGATTCTTGCGCTCAACTTCCTGCCCTCTGAAAGACCGGCTCCCACAACGTTTTATCAGTACGCGCTGTCGCCGGAAGACGAGGCGCGTTTGGCCGCGCGCCGCATACTGGATGATGGACACCGACATGGAGTTGCCATCGTACCCTCGGGTGACTGGGGCATTCGGGTGCTCGCCGCTTTCAAGCAGGAGTTGGAAGCGGGCGGCGGTAGTTTGTTCGCGGCGACGACCGTCGACACGGCGCAGACGGATTATTCGGATCCGGTGATGCAGATTCTGCGGATCTCCGACAGTCGCGCGCGCCATAAGCGGCTGGAGTCCATTCTCGGCACGAAGTTGGAGTTCGAGCCGCGCCGGCGCGCGGACCTGGAATTCATTTTTGCCCCGGGGCAGGCGAGCATGGAGCGGCTGCTGCGGCCGCAGCTGCGGTTTCATTACGCGGGCGATGTGCCGACCTATGCGACCTCCGATGCATTCGAGCCCGGCACGCGCTCGAACCAGGATCTCGAGGGTTTGATGTTTCCTGACATGCCGTGGATGTTGGGAGGCGACCTGGCGGACGCTGTTAGAGCCGCGGTCCGCGACGCATGGCCGAATGGCGGCCCGCGGCGGGGGCGACTTTTCGCGTTTGGATTCGACTCCTACAGGTTGGCTGTCGCGCTCCGCGCGCGCGGCGTATCCAACCCTGTCAGCATCGAGGGTCTGACGGGGCGTCTCAGTCTCGACGCCGACCGGCGCGTGCACCGCGATCTGAATTGGGCGCAGATACACGACGGCGAAGTGAAACTGCTGCAGCCCCCGGCACAGGCGGCGCCCGCGGCGGCGCAGGTGGTGCCAGCGGGGCAGTAGCTGAGAACGGCATGGAGGCCGCTGAGATGATGAAAGTGAAACGGCGCTCGCGAGCGCCGACGGGGCGTAGGACGGAAAAGCAGCTCATCGGCCGCGCTGCTGAAGACATCGCCGCCCACTTCCTGCGAGCCAAGGGACTCGAAATCCTCGAGCGAAACTATCTCCGGCGCTTGGGAGAATTGGACATCGTCGCCCGCGACCGAGACCTCCTAGTCATCGCCGAGGTCCGCACCCGCGCGAGTGATCGCTACGGGGGAGCGGCCGCCAGCGTCGATGCCCGAAAGCAGCAGCGGCTCATCCGTGCCACCAGCGCATTACTTCAGCAGCGGAAAGACCTAGCCCGCCTCCGCGTTCGCTTCGACGTCATCGTTGTGTCGAATATAGCCAGCGAAACGCCCGCCATCGATTGGATCCAACACGCTTTTTTGACATAACCCGACTGTGAGTTCCCGGTACAGCGGTCGGGAATATAAACCACTGTATAAGGTTCACCGGGCAAGCCGCTGATTGCTAAGCCGAATGCGTCTCAAACACCGGGCGCGAGCTTGGCCACGCACACATAAGTCGTTGTGACTGCGACGAATTTCTCACTATTTCAATTGACATAGATCGCCCCCGATTTCTATAGTGGTCGCCGGTGGGAGAAAGTGGGGGGAGTTGGGCGAGTCCCTCGCTCCTGGATCATGCTTCGCGGTGCAACAAAAGTAACCCTGGACGACAAGGGACGGATGGTCATGCCCACCCGCTATCGGGAGCAGATCTCCGTGCTGTCGCAAGGGAAGCTGGTGGTGACCGTGGATCGTGAGCAGTGCCTCCTCATTTACCCCCTACCCGAATGGGAACAGACCGAGCGCAAGCTGATGAGCCTGCCGAGCCTGCATCCGCAGTCCCGCAGGTTACAACGGCTCATGGTGGGCCATGCGACCGATCTGGAGCTCGATGGGCACGGGAGGTTTCTCCTGCCACCCGAGTTGCGCGAATTCGCACAACTCGAGCGGCACGGCATGTTGATTGGTCAGGGTAATCGCTTCGAGCTTTGGGACGAGACGCGCTGGAACGAACAGCGTGAGGGCTGGCTGAAGAGTGAGGACACTTTGACCGATCTGCCATCCGAGCTCGATTCGCTGTCGTTGTAAACGACGCGAGCGGGCTTAGACGGCGGGGAAGTATTAAACGGGGATGCGCGCCGCTTAAGCGTGCATCAGGCACTAACGCGGCACTTCGGGGGCGAGATCTCATCGTGGATAAGCACACACCCGTGCTTGTCGCACAGACGCTCGCGGCGCTGGCCCTCGAGGCGGACGGTTACTATGTCGATGCGACGTTCGGGCGTGGCGGCCATACGGCACTCATTCTCCAGGCCCTGGGTCGAGAAGGCCGCGTGCTCGCGATCGACAGGGACCCGCAAGCCATCGCGGCCGGGCGCGAGCGCTTTGCCGACGAAGTGCGGCTTACGCTCGTCCACGCGGCGTTTGCCGATCTCGCCGCGTGCGTGCAGACACACTCGCACGGTCGCCCTTGCCGGGGCGTGCTCTTCGACCTCGGTGTCTCATCCCCGCAGCTCGACGACCCGGCCCGCGGCTTCAGCTTCCGCGCCGACGGTCCGATCGATATGCGTATGGACCCGACACGCGGCGAACCGGTCTCTGCCTGGCTCGCTCGGGCGAGCGTCGACGAGATTCGCGAAGTGATCGCCACACTTGGAGAAGAGCGCTTCGCGCGCCGTATCGCGCAGTCGATCGTGATCGCGCGCGCCGAGGCACCTCTCGAGCGCACGTCACAGCTCGCGGCGCTCGTCGCACGCGCCGTGAAAACGCGCGAGCCGGGCAAGAATCCCGCGACACGGACTTTTCAGGCGCTGCGCATGTTCATCAACGATGAGCTGGGACAGGTCGAGAAGGGCCTGGCAGGCGCGCTGCAGGTGCTCGACCGCGGCGGCCGCCTCGCTGTTATCAGCTTTCACTCGCTCGAGGATCGCATCGTCAAACGCTTCATGAAGCGTGAGTCTGAGGTCGATCCGGCGCTCGTGGACCTTCCCATCGTGCCGCCCGAGCTGCAGCCGCGACTGAAGCTAGTGGGCAAGAAGGCTCGTGCGGAGGATGTCGAGGTCGACAGCAACCCTCGTTCACGCAGTGCGTTGCTGCGTGTGGCGGAGAAAGTCAGATGAGCGCGGCGGTGTGATTGTATGAACATCCTGTCGGGCAAGGCGCTTGTGATCGTTGTCTCCGTTCTGTGGGTCGGAGCGCTGGGCTCGGCTGCGGGCGCGATTTACTGCAAGCACCGCGCGCGTCAGATGTTCGTCGAGCTCGAGCAACTGAACGCTCGCCGCGACAACCTCGAAATCGAGTGGGGTCAGTTGCAGCTCGAGCAAAGCTCCTGGTCCACGCAAGCGTTTGTCGAGCGCGTCGCCACCACGAAGCTTCACATGGCGATGCCTCCCCCCAAGGAAATCGAGATCGTCGCGCCATGAGGGGACGTCACACATTCGATGCCCCGTTGTCGTTTCGTTGGCGAGCGTACGTCCTCGTCGGCATGCTGGCTTGCGCTGCCGTCGCGCTTGTCTGGCGCGCCGCCAATCTGCAGTTGGTCGACCACACGTTTTTGGCAAAGGAGGGAGACGCGCGCTTCTCCCGCGTCGTACAGATTGCCGCCCACCGCGGCACCATCACCGACCGTTACGGTGAGCCGCTCGCCGTCAGCACGCCTGTCGACTCCATCTGGGTAAATCCCAAGGAGATCGCGCTGGCACCCGACCAAATCCCACGTCTGGCAAGCGCTTTGAAGCAGGATCGAGCGGAGCTTGCGCGACGTATTACGAGCAATCTCGATCGTGACTTCCTCTATCTCGCTCGCCATCGCGAGCCGTCGGAAGCGGAACGGATAAAGGCGCTCGGCATTCCCGGCGTTTATCTCTCGCGCGAATATCGACGTTATTACCCGTCCGGGGAAGTAGCCGGTCACATTCTCGGTTTCACCAACGTCGACGACGCCGGGCAGGAGGGACTGGAACTGGCCTTCGATCACTGGCTCGCTGGTGAGAACGGCTCGAAGCGGGTCATTCAGGACCGCTACGGACACATCGTAGAGAACGTGGAGGGGATACGTCCCGTCCGTCCCGGCCGCGATCTCGTGTTGTCGATCGATCTTCGCGTCCAGTATCTCGCCTATCGGGAGCTGAAGGCCGCGATCCGCGACAACCGCGCCACTGGCGGCTCCGTAGTCGTGCTCGATATCACGACCGGCGAGATACTCGCCATGGTCAATCAGCCCGCCTACAACCCGAATGACCGCGACCACATGGCGCCGGGCGCGTATCGCAACCGCGCCGTAACTGACATCTTCGAGCCCGGCTCCTCCATGAAGCCGTTCTTTGTCGCCACAGGGATAGCCGCAGGTCAGTACGACGATCACAGCATCATCGATACCTCGCCCGGCTTCATCAAAGTCGGCGCGAAGATCTTCGATGACGAGCACAACCTGGGCGCCGTCAATATCGCGACCATCCTGGCGAAGAGCTCGAACGTCGGCATGGCGCATATCGCTCTCAGCCTGCCCCCGGAACTCATCTGGAACACGCTCACGCACTTCGGTTTCGGGGAGGTGACGACGAGTGGCTTCCCGGGTGAATCGGCGGGCCTCCTTCCGCAGCTCTCGCAGTGGAGGCCGATTGGTATCGCCACCATGTCCCATGGCTACGGTATCTCGGTGACGCCGCTGCAGCTCGCCCATGCGTACGCGACGCTCGGCGCGCGCGGCTTATCTCGTCCGATTTCCTTTCTGCGAGTCGACTCTCCCCCCGCAGGACAGCGCGTCCTCGACGAGCACTCGAGCATCGAGCTCACGAGCATGCTCGAGTCCGTTGTCATCGCGGAAGGCGCTACTGGCAAGTTAGCCGCCATTCCCGGGTACCGTGTCTCGGGCAAGACGGGTACCGCCTACAAACTGTTGGGCGGCGCCTACTCCACGGATCGCTACACGGCGGTCTTCGCCGGCGTCGCGCCTACAACCAACCCGAGACTGGCGGCCGTCGTGGTCATCGATGATCCGACCGCCGGTCAACACCAGGGTGGTCCCGTTTCAGCGCCGGTGTTTTCGGGAGTTGTCGGTGGCGCCTTACGTCTTCTGGCGGTCGCGCCCGATCAACCCATCAACGGCCCCGAGGAGCTGCCCTCGACCCCGATTCGTTCGAGCGTACGGACTGCTTCACTGCCATGACCGGCGCGGACTCTCAACTCAGTGTTCCGGGCCCGGCCCGGCCACTCGCCGACCTGACGGCGGGTTTTGTCACCGTGCCCGCGGACATCGTCGTGAGCGATGTGACGCTCGACAGCCGCGCGGCAGTGCCCGGCGGACTGTTCCTGGCTTGTAAGGGGCGGACGTCTCATGGGCTGAAGTTTGCGGAGCAGGCCGTCGCCCTCGGTGCGCGCGCCGTGCTCTACGAAGACTCTCCAGATGCGACCACACCGAAGTTGAGTCCCGGTGTTTTTGTGGCCGCTGTTCCACAGCTGAGTCAACGAGCAAGCCTGATCGCAGATCGTTTCTTCGGCGCGCCATCGCAGACCCTGACGATGGCGGGCATCACGGGAACGAACGGCAAGACCACCTGCGCGTGGTTGCTGGCGCAGGCTCTGCAGTTCTGCGGTCGGCCTGCGGCTTACATGGGTACGCTGGGCTATGGGCGGCCGCCGGCTGTCACCGCGACCGAGCACACGACTTCCGACGCTGTCAGCGTTCAGCGCCATCTTGCCGCGCTCCGGAGTCTCGGCGCCGAATGCGTCTGCATGGAAGTCTCATCCCACGCGCTCGACCAGGATCGTGTCACCGGCGTGCGCTTCAACACGGCTGCATTCACGAACCTCACACGTGACCACCTCGACTATCACGGCACGATGGAAGCGTACGGTGCGGCTAAGGAGCGCCTGTTCGCCTGGCCATCGCTGGCCAACCGGATCATCAACGTCGATGACGCGTTCGGGCAGCGGCTCGCCTCGCAACTTTCGCCAGCCCGTCTGGTCATCACTACGCAGAAAGGCGCGCCTGCGGGCGGCGCGTTGGGAAATGCGGAATACGTTCGCGCCAGCCGCGTCACGCCGGACCCGGCTGGTCTGGTAATAGGCGTGGACTCGAGCTGGGGCCCTGGCGAGCTCACCGTGCGACTGATCGGTGAGTTCAACGTCGATAATGTGTTGACGGTGCTGGCCGTGCTGCTCTCCTGGAACATTCCTTTGGCGCAAGCCATGCGGGCACTCGAGCAGTGTCGTGCGGCGAGCGGCCGGATGGAGATGTTTGGCGGGCGTGGTTTGACGCCGTTGGCGATCGTGGACTATGCGCACACGCCCGATGCGCTCGCGAAAGCTCTGAGCGCCGCGAGACTGCATTGCCGAGGCCAGCTCCGCGTCGTGTTTGGCTGCGGTGGCGATCGGGATGCGGGTAAGAGGCCTCTGATGGGGCGGATCGCCGCGGAGTTGGCGGACGACATCATCGTGACCGACGACAATCCGCGCACCGAAGATCCCACGCGCATCGTTGCAGAAATCGTCGCGGGTATCGTGGGTGGTGCTCCGGTCGTCGTGGAGCATGATCGGGCGCTCGCTATCCGCATGGCCCTGCGGCGATCCGCAGCCGACGACGTCGTCCTCGTCGCGGGCAAGGGGCACGAGGACTACCAGATTTACGGCAAGGTCCGGCGTCCTTTCGTCGATCAGGCGATCGTGACCGCGACACTCGAGGGGCGGCGCGTATGAAGACGCTCGCCAATTTCGCGCAGTTGTGTGGCGGCCGCCTCAAGGGGGCGGATGGTGCCTACACGACGGTTTCATCCGACACGCGCACCCTCGGACAAGGCGCTCTGTTTGTCGCCTTGCGTGGGCCGAATTTCAACGGTAACGAGTTTGTCAGCGCCGCGTTGGCCGCTGGCGCGGCCGGAGCGCTCGTCGATGGCGAACAGCCCGCGGCGCTTCCGCAGATCATTGTCGCCGACACGCAGGCGGCACTGGAACGCGCGGGCAACGGCTGGCGCGAGCAATTCACCATTCCGGTGGTGGGCGTTGCGGGCAGCAATGGCAAAACGACCGCCAAGGAAATGACCGCCGCCATTCTCGGGGAGATGGGGAACTGCCTCGCGACCCGTGGAAATCTCAACAATCACATTGGCGTTCCGCTGACTTTGCTCCGGATCGACGCTACCCATCGGTTTGCCGTGGTGGAGATGGGCGCGAATCGCGGCGGAGAAGTCGCGGCGCTCGTGCGTATCGCGCGCCCGACCGTCGGCATGATCACCAACGCCGGGGCGGAGCATCTCGAAGGGTTCGGCAGCATAGAAGGCGTCGCGCGGGCAGAAGGCGAGATGGTTGAAGGTCTCGCTCCGACCGCGACCGCGGTTATCAACGCTGACGATGAGTTCGCCGACTTGTGGCGCAAGCTAACCAAGGCCCATGTAGTGACCTTTGGAGTGCACGCGCCTGCCGACTTCAAGGCTGCGGACGTGCGCACAACGATTGGCCCAGAAGGTTTCCTCACCCACTTCACTCTGGTGTGTCCTCTGGGCAGCACCGCCATTGGGCTTCACATGGGCGGTCGCCACAACGTCGCCAACGCCCTTTCGGCCGCCGCGGCAGCGGCGGCGGCCGGAGCAAAGCTCGAACACATCGCCGCTGGTCTTGGAGCCATGCGTGCCGTCGCGGGACGCCTGCAATTCAAGAAGGCGCTCGGCGGCGCCTGGATCATCGACGATTCCTACAACGCGAACCCGAGCTCCATGCGCGCGGGTATCGAGGTCCTGGCGGAACTCGAAGGCACGAAGTGGCTCGTGATCGGTGACATGGCCGAGCTCGGTGACTACGCGCCGGCTGCTCACACCGAGGTTGGTGAGTTCGCGCGCGCGCATGGGATCGAGAGGCTGTTCGCGATGGGTGGGCTCGCGAAGCTGGCCGTCGATAGTTTTGGCGCGGGTGCGCAGTGGTTCCCGGATGCGCAGTCGCTCGCGATCGCCGTAGTAAAGGCTCTCGCAGGCGTTACGGCAACGGGCGGTGTCGACACCACGGCCAATGCGAGTTCCGCGCCGACGCAGATCGCCCCGGCCGCTGGCGCCGCCGCCACCGCGTCGAACGTGCGGCTGCTCATTAAGGGCTCCCGCGTAAACAGGCTCGAGCGCGTCGTCGACACGCTCGTGCACGGCTCAATCCAACAGACGAGCGGTCACTAAGTGCTCTACTGGCTGACACAACAGTTGACCCCCCGTATTTCGGGATTCAACGTTTTTACTTACCTCACCTTCCGCGCGATTCTGGCGACGATCTCCTCGCTTGCGATTTCACTCATCGTCGGGCCGAGCATGATCGCCAAATTGTCCCGCTATCAGATCGGGCAGGTGGTGCGTGACGACGGCCCGAAGACGCATCTGCCTAAAGCGGGTACGCCGACGATGGGTGGCACCCTCATTCTCGTGACCACGCTCGTGAGCACCATGCTGTGGGCCGAGCCGTGGAGCCGTCTCGTCTGGACCGTCATCGGCGTCACGTTCGCGTTCGGCTTCATCGGCTTCTATGACGATTACCTGAAGCTGGTCATTCGTAACCCCAAGGGGTTGGTGCCGCGCTGGAAATATTTCTGGCAGTCCGTGGCCGGTTTGGCGACGGCGGCGACGCTTTACTACACCGCCAGCAGCCCGGCCGAGACGACGTTGTTTCTGCCCTTCTTCAAAGGCTTCGCAGAGCCGTTGTCCGCCTTCGGCTACATTCTCGGCGCCTACCTGATGATCGTGGGCATGAGCAATGCGGTAAACCTGACGGACGGCCTCGATGGCCTGGCCATCATGCCCGCGGCGCTCGTGTCGGCCGCGCTGGGAATCTTCGCGTACGCCAGTGGCAACGCGGTGTTCGCGCACTACCTGCAGATTCCGGAGATTCGCGGGGCGGGCGAGTTGCTGATCTTCTGCTCGGCGCTGGCCGGCGCGGGCCTCGGCTTTCTCTGGTTCAACTCCTATCCCGCGCAGGTCTTCATGGGCGACGTCGGCGCGTTGGCGATCGGTGCGGCCCTCGGCGTCATCGCGGTGATCGTGCGGCAGGAGTTCGTGGCCCTGGTGATGGGCGGTGTGTTCGTCGTCGAGACCGCGTCCGTCATTCTGCAGGTGGCCTCCTTCAAACTCACAGGAAAACGTCTTTTCAGGATGGCGCCCATCCATCACCATTTCGAGCTCAAGGGCTGGGCCGAGCCGAAAGTCATTGTGCGTTTCTGGATTATCTCGCTGCTGCTGGTGCTGGCGGGACTGGCAACGTTGAAATTGCGATGAATGTGAGTTCCGCCAAATCTCCTTACGCAGTGATCGTCGGGCTCGGCCGCACGGGGTTTTCCTGTGCGCGCTACCTGCGCGCGCGTGGCTGGCGGTTGGCGGTGACTGATACGCGGCAGAAGCCACCTGAGTTGGCCGGTTTGGCCGCGTTGGATCCGACGATCCCGCTTAGCGTTGGGGGACTGGATGTCCGCTTGCTCGATGGCGCGGATTGCGTCGTCGCATCGCCTGGCGTGTCGCTGGAGGAGCCGTTCTTCGTTGAGGCTCGCCGTCGGGGGATTGAGATCGTCGGCGACATCGAGCTATTCGCTCGCGCAGCCGATGCGCCCGTTGTCGGAATCACCGGCACCAACGGGAAGAGTACCGTCACGACCCTGGTTGGCCGCATGGCCGAGCGCGCGGGATTGCGTGTGCGCGTGGGTGGGAATCTCGGCGAGCCTGCGCTCGATTTGCTCAGCGCGCGCGCGGCGACGGCGACATCAGCGTTGAGTGCCGAGTCGATCGCAGGTGACTCGCTTCCGGTTGCCGAGGGTCTCCCGGAATCGGCGGGCTTCGCCCCTGGACATTCCGAGCCCACGCCATCGACTCAACTCTACGTCCTCGAGCTCTCCAGCTTCCAACTCGACGCCACGACTTCGCTCGACCTCAAGGCCGCGACGGTCTTGAACGTCAGCCCCGACCATCTCGATCGGTACCCAACGGTCGCAGCCTACGCAGACTCAAAAGCTCGTATCTTCGCCCGCTGCGAGACCGCGGTAATCAACCTCGATGATCCGCTGGTGGTGGCCATGCCGCGCCCGGGTCAGAAGACGGTGAGCTTCTCGCTGCGCGCCTCGATCGGAGCGGATTACGCTGTGGCCACGCGCGACGGAGAATGGTGGCTCACACGCAGGGATGAGGCACTGCTCCCCGTCTCCGCGATGAAGATCAAAGGATTACACAACGCAGCCAACGCGCTGGCTTCGCTGGCCCTCGGTGACGCACTCGGCCTCAGCATGCCCGCGATGCTGGAGGAGCTGGCGACCTTCACCGGCCTGCCGCACCGCTCTCAGTGGGTCGCCGACGTTCACGGCGTGACCTACATCAACGACTCCAAGGGCACCAACGTCGGCGCGACCATCGCCGCCGTGAGTGGCATGCAGGGTCCGCTGGTGATGATCGCCGGCGGAGACGGCAAGAATCAGGACTTCGCCGTGCTTGCCGACTCCTTCCGCGGAAAGGTGCGCCACACGGTGCTCATCGGGCGAGACGCCGCCGCCATCGCAGTAGCTCTGAAAGGCGTCTGCACCCTGGAGATGTGCTCTTCGCTCGAGGATGCCGTCCGTGCGGCCGCAAAGGCTGCGCAGCCCGGCGATACCGTGTTGCTTTCGCCCGCTTGCGCGAGCCTCGATATGTTCCGCGACTACACCCATCGCGGCGCCGTCTTTACTCAGGCAGTGAAGGAGCTTGCGGCGTGAACAGCACCGTCGCCAGCTCACCGATGGCATACGCCCGCTCCAGCGGGCGCGGAAGTGTAGTGCACATCGACAGCGTGACGATCGCGCTGGTGCTCGCCATTTCCCTCCTCGGCCTCGTGATGGTGACCTCGGCGTCCGTTTCGATTGCCAGCAAGGAAAGCGGCGAGGCGTTCTACTATCTCGAGCGGCAGCTTCTTCTGATGCTGCTGGGAGGCGCCGGCGCCGCGTTCGTCTTCTGCATTCCGACGCAGGTGCTCGACAAACTGTCATTCCCCTTGTTGATCACGGCTCTCATCCTCCTGTTCATTGTTCTGGTGCCGGGGCTGGGACATTCGGTGAACGGCAGCCGGCGCTGGTTACGGATCGCATCCGCCAACTTCCAGGTGTCGGAGCTTGCCAGGGTGTTGGTGCTCATTTACGTCGCGAGTTACGCCGCGCGACGCGAGGAAGAGCTGCGTGGCACCTTCATGGGTCTCGCAAAGCCTCTGGGGATGCTGTGCTTTGCCGGTGGCCTGCTGCTCGTCGAGCCCGACTTCGGCGCGGCCATCGTGCTTTTCGTCACTGGCTTCGGCGTCCTGTTTCTTGGCGGAGCCCGCCTGCGTTACGTTATCGCGATGACGCTTTTCGCGGCAGCGGGCTTTGGCGCGCTGGCCATGAGCGCTGGCTATCGCGCCCGCCGACTCAAGGCATTTCTCGATCCCTGGGCCGATCCCTACAACACCGGTTTCCAGCTCACGCAGTCGCTGATTGCGATCGGTCGCGGCCAGTGGTTTGGCGTGGGCCTCGGTGACAGTGTGCAGAAGCTGTTCTATCTGCCGGAAGCGCACACTGACTTCCTGTTCGCGGTGCTTGCGGAAGAGCTTGGGCTCGCGGGTGTGCTGTTGACGCTGGCGCTGTTCATAGCGCTCATCTGGCGCAGCTTTTACATCGCGCGCCTCGCTTCCGATGGCGGCCTCAAGTTCCAGGCGTATCTGGCCGCGGGCTTCGGTCTCTGGCTGGGCATCCAGGCGTTCATCAACATCGGCGTGAACATGGGTGTCCTGCCAACCAAGGGGCTGACGCTGCCGCTCATGAGCTACGGACGATCGAGCCTCATCGTGTCGCTGGCGTGGGTTGGGCTGCTGTTGCGGGTCTATCACGAGGCGATGCTCGAGAAGCGCGGCTCGGCGACCGTGCGACAGCGCTCGAGTGTGTTAGGTGACCGAGCGGCCCGCGCTCGCACCCCGGTGCAGAAAGAGCTTCTCGATGACGAAGAAGGGGATCCGGCGTGAGCGCCCAGAATCCCAACACTCCGAACCGTCCCATCCTCGTCATGGCGGGCGGCACCGGCGGCCACGTCTTCCCGGCGCTTGCTCTCGCCCGCATGCTGCGCGAGAAATCGATCGACGTCATCTGGCTCGGCACGCGCCGCGGCCTCGAAGCCCGTATCGTCCCAGCCGCGGGAATACAGATCGAGTGGCTTTCGGTGGGCGGATTGCGTGGCAAGGGCATCAGGACTTTGCTGGCGGCGCCGTTCAAACTCGTCCTGGCGCTTACCCAAGCGCTGCGAGTCATGTGGCGCCATCGCCCGGTTGTCGTGGTGGGCCTCGGTGGATTCGTGACCGGCCCCGGTGGCGTCGCCGCGTGGCTCACAGGCCGCCCGCTCGTCATCCACGAACAGAATGCGATCGCAGGCTTCACCAACCGCTGCCTGTCGCACCTTGCCCGTGAAGTGCTCGAAGCCTTTCCCAACAGCTTCAGACGCGACATCAAGGCGCGGGTGATTGGCAATCCGGTGCGCGAGGACATTAGCGCGGTGCCGCCACCCGCACAGCGCTTCGCGACCCGCAGCGGCGTCATTCGCATTCTCGTCATCGGCGGCAGCCTGGGCGCGGCCAAGCTCAATGCCGTCGTACCGTTCGCGCTGGCAAAACTCGCCAGCTCGATGACCTTCGATGTGCGTCATCAGGCAGGCGAGCGTTGGATTGAGGCGGGACGCCAGAGTTATGCCAGTGCCGGTGTGCGCGCTGACGTACGTCCCTTCATCGAGGACATGGCCGAGGCATATGGATGGGCGGACCTCGTAATCTGCCGCGCCGGTGCGCTCACCGTGTCCGAGCTCGCCGCCGTCGGAATCGGTGCGATCCTGGTGCCGTTCCCCGCTGCCGTGGACGACCATCAAACTCACAACGCGCAATACCTTGTGCGCGAAGGTGCCGCGCTCCTGATCGCGGATCGTGCACTGACACCGGAGCGGCTCGCCGACGAGTTGAAACAGCTGTGTGCGGGCCGCGGAAAGCTGCTCGCAATGGCGGAGCGTGCACGGCAACTCGCCAAGCCTCATGCGACGGAGGAGCTCACGGCCTCGTGCCTGCAGCTCGCAGGGAGGCCCGCATGAGCGACGAGCGACAGACCCCGGATGAGCGACGCGCCCAGGACGAGCGCCGCACCTCCTCCATCTCCTCGACCGGACAGCATCCTTTGCGCAGAGCCACCGACCGCAGAGAGCGGATGCGGCGGATCAACACTATCCACTTCGTCGGTATCGGCGGAAGCGGCATGTGCGGCATCGCCGAAGTGCTGTTGAATCTCGGTTATGGCGTGCAGGGCTCCGACGCGAAGGCCACGTCAGTCACGAGATGGCTAACAGGTCTTGGCGCGCGCGTCACCCTAGGTCACGCGGCAGAGAACATCGCAGGAGCCGACGTAGTCGTCGTATCTGGCGCGATTGCCAGGGGTAACCCCGAGATCGACGCCGCAATCGAGAAGCGTATTCCCGTGGTTCCGCGCGCGGAAATGCTCGCCGAGCTCATGCGCTTCCGCTATTCGATAGCTGTAGCGGGCACGCATGGCAAGACTACGACCACCAGCCTCGTGGCCAGCGTTCTGGCGGAGGGCGGTGAAGATCCAACATTCGTGATCGGCGGCCTTTTGAAGAGTGCCGGCAGCAACGCGCGCCTCGGCACGGGCCGTTATCTGGTGGCGGAAGCCGACGAGAGCGACGCGTCGTTCACGCGCCTGCAACCGCTCATCGCTATCGTCACCAACATCGACCACGATCACCTTGCGACTCACGGTGGTGATTTCGAGCTCCTCAAGGAGAGTTTTCTCGATTTCCTGCACAACCTGCCGTTCTACGGTCTGGCGGTACTGTGTATCGATGACGAGAACGTCCGCAGCATCCAGAGACGGGTGGGTCGTCCAATTCTGTCCTACGGACTTTCTCCAACCGCCGACGTACGCGCAGAAAATATCCGTCGCGGTGGGTTGCAGACTCACTTTGACGTCATACGCCCGTCCGGTGCTCCGCTCGCCGTCACGGTCAACTTGCCCGGACAGCACAACGTGCTCAATTCCCTCGCGGCGATTGCGGTCGCGATCGAGGTTGGCGTCGAAGATGCCGCGATTCAGCGAGCTCTCGCCAGCTTCCAGGGTGTCGAGCGCCGCATGCAACACATCGCGGACGTCCAGACGAGCGTCGGCCGCGTGACAATCGTCGATGACTATGGGCATCACCCCACGGAAGTGGCGGCGACGCTCGAGGCCTTGCGTCAAGGGTACCCCGATCGCCGCCTGGTACTCGCGTTCCAACCGCATCGCTATACGAGAACGCACGATCTCATCGACGACTTCGGCAAAGTGTTGTCGTCCGTGGACGTGCTGTTGGTGACCGAAGTCTACGCGGCGGGCGAGGCACCGATTCCCGGAGCCGACGGACGTGCCATCTGCCGCACGGTTCGCAGCCGTGGGTTGGTCGAGCCCCTGTTCGTGGACAAGGTGGAGGAACTCGCTGAGTCGCTCAAGGACATCCTCCGCGACGGCGACGTCATTGTGTCAATGGGCGCCGGAAACATCAGCGCTGTCGCCCACGCACTGCCGGAACGGTTTGCGCAGATCCTACCCCCCGGTGGCGCTCCCGGCGTTGGCCACGGCGCGGGTCCTGGAGGGAACGCGTGAGAGTCGAAGTCCCCGAGGAATTCGCATTGCGCGTGCGACGTGACGAGCCGATGAGCCGTCATACGTCCTGGCACGTCGGCGGACCTGTGGATGTGTTCTTCAACCCGCGTGATCGCAAGGATCTCGCCGCATTCTTGCGGAGTCTCACGCCCGACGTGCCGATCCACTGGGTTGGGCTGGGCAGCAACCTGTTGATCCGCGACGGCGGCCTCAAGGGCGTGGTCATCAGCACTCACGGCACGCTCGATCGTTTCGACCGGCTCAACCAGACAAATGTCTACGGCGAGGCGGGCCTCGCCTGCGCGCGCATCGCCAAGCAATGTGTGAAGTGGGGGCTGGGCCCTGCTGAGTTTTTTGCTGGAATTCCAGGGACGCTGGGCGGAGCTCTCGCCATGAATGCCGGCGCCTTCGGCGGTGAGACCTGGCGCCACGTCATCGAAGTCGAAACGATCGATCGGCACGGTGAGGTGCACAGGCGCCCGGCGAGCGAATTCAAAATCAGCTACCGGCAGGTCATACCGCCCGCGCCCGATGAGTGGTTCGTGGCGGCGAAACTGGAGTTCCAGCGCGCCCACGGCGTCAACGACAAGCAGATCCGCGAGCTGCTCGAGCGTCGCAAGGCCTCGCAGCCGATTGGCGAATGGAGTTGCGGCTCGGTCTTTACCAACCCGCCGGACGATCACGCCGCGCGGCTCATCGACACGGCGGGCCTGAAGGGATTTCGCATCGGCGATGCGTCGGTGTCCGAGAAGCACGCGAACTTCATTATCAATCACGGAAATGCGACGGCGGCCGACCTGGAGCGCCTGATCCAACACGTGAGGGAGACGGTGGAGCGCATGCACGGCGTGAGCCTGCATCCCGAAGTCCGGATCGTGGGGGAGGTCGCCTGATGCGTCTCTCATACGATCCAACAGGGCTACGGCGCGTGACCGATCCGAAAGAGTTCGGACGGGTGGCTGTCCTTCTGGGTGGCGATTCAAGCGAGCGCGAGATCTCGTTGCTGTCGGGCAATGCTGTGCTCGCGGCCTTGCAGGGCCGTGGCGTGGATGCTCATGCGTTCGATCCGCGTGATTGCGCTCTAGCGAGCCTCCTTGATGAGCGATTCGATCGTGTCTGGATCGCCCTACACGGTCCCGGCGGTGAAGACGGGACTGTGCAGGGCGCACTCGAGTACCTGGGCGTGCCGTACACCGGCAGCGGTGTCATGGGCTCCGCCATCGGCATGGACAAGTTGCGTACGAAACGCCTCGCGCACGCCATCGGCGTCGCTACCGCGGACTATGTTGTTTTGCGGGGACCACAGGATTTCGAGATTGCCGTCGAGCGGCTCGGACTGCCCCTGATCGTGAAGCCCGCGACGCAGGGATCGAGCGTGGGCATGACCAAGGTGGAGCGGGAGTCAGACCTTCCTGCCGCATACCAGGCGGCCGCCACTCTCGAGAACAGCGTATTCGCGGAGCCCTGGATCACCGGCAAGGAGTTCACGGTGGCCGTTCTGCAGGGACGCGCTCTGCCCTCGATTCGGATCGAGACGCCGAAGACGTTCTACGACTACGAGGCGAAGTATTTCCGCGACGATACGCGTTACTTCTGTCCCTCCGGCCTGTCGAGCCAGGCCGAGCAACACCTGGCGAATCTCGCGCTTGCGGCTTTCGATGCTATCGGTGCCTCGGGATGGGGTCGTGCGGATTTCATGGCGGATGCCACCGGGCGGCCGCTGCTTCTCGAGGTCAACACCATTCCGGGCATGACCAGTCACAGCCTCGTGCCCATGGCGGCGCGTGCGGTCGAGATCGACTTCGAGGAGCTCGTGTGGCGTGTGCTCGAGACGAGCTTTACGCGCGTGGTATCGAGGACTCCGCCGCAGAGGGTCGCGTCATGATGGCTCGTCCCAAGAACCGCCGTAAACAATCGGAGCGCCGCTGGCGCCTCCCCGATATCAACTGGCGTGCGTTGGGCATTTCGGTAGGCGGAGTCGTCGGTGTTTGTGCTGCCGCTGCGGTGGTGATGTGGGGGCTGGATCAGCCGATCCGGACGGTCTCAGTGTCGGGCCGCTTCCAGCGCGTGGCACCCGTGGACGTCGAGCGCGTCGTAAAAGAGCGGGTGCGGGGTGCAGGCCTGCTCAGTGTTGATCTCGCCGCGGTTCACCAGGCGCTTCACACGATCCCGTGGGTTGACGCGGTGAGTGTGCAGCGTTCCTGGCCACGCGGGCTGACCGTACTCGTCATCGAGCAGACGGCCGCGGCGCGCTGGGGTGAGCGTGGTTTGTTGAATACCCGGGGCGAGTTGTTCGCCACCGATGAGCGGCACATTCCTCCGGAGCTCGCGCAACTCTCCGGTCCCGAAGGCAAGGAGGCGGAAGTGGCGCAACGTTATCTGGCAGCGCAAGGGCGGCTGCAACAGGCGGGACTGCGCCTGACGGCGGTGCGGCTCGATGCCCGCGGCGCCTGGGAGCTCGATCTGGCAAACGGAGTGACCGTGCGGCTCGGCCGTCGCCAGGTCGATGAGCGGTTCGACAAATTCATCACGGCCGCGCTGAAACTCGTGACTCAACGCGGCGACGACATTGCATATATAGACATGCGTTATACAAACGGTTTTGCAATCGGCTGGCGCAGTAACACGCCGCACGCCGCAACAGGCGGGAACGGTGGTCGCAATGCTTAAGCGCTCCGACAGAAATCTCATCGTCGGTCTCGACATCGGGACCTCCAAGGTCGTGGCCCTCGTCGGCGAGATCGGTCTCGACGGCTCGATCGAGGTGTTGGGTCTCGGCTCACAACCCTCGCGCGGCCTGAAGAAGGGTGTGGTGGTCAACATCGAGTCCACCGTGCAATCCATACAGCGTGCCGTCGAAGAGGCGGAGCTGATGGCCGGGTGCGAGATCCACTCGGTGTACGCCGGAATCGCCGGCAGCCATGTGCGCAGCCTCAACTCGCACGGCGTCGTGGCGATCCGCGACAAGGAAGTGACCCAAAGCGATGTCGAGCACGTGATCGACGCTGCCAAGGCGGTGGCCATTCCCGCGGACCAGAAAATCCTGCACGTGCTGCCGCAGGAGTTCATTGTCGACGGGCAGGAGGGCATCCGCGATCCGATCGGGATGTCAGGTGTGCGCCTCGAGGCGAAGGTGCACATCGTGACGGGCGCCGACAGCGCCGCGCAGAACATCGAGAAGTGCATCCAGCGCTGCGGCCTCGAAGTGGATGACGTGGTGCTGGAGCAGTTGGCTTCGAGTTTTGCCGTGTTGACGGAAGACGAGAAAGAGCTCGGTGTCTGTCTGGTCGATATCGGCGGCGGCACGACCGACCTCGCCGTATTCGCGAACGGTGCGATCCGCCATACGGCCGTGATACCGATCGCGGGCGACCAGGTCACCAACGATATCGCGGTGTCGATGCGGACTCCGACGCAATATGCGGAAGACATCAAGATCCGCTACGCCTGCGCGCTTTCGCAACTCGCCAACCCCGACGAGAGCATCGAGGTGCCCAGTGTTGGAGATCGGCCCGCGCGCCGGCTCGCCCGCCAGACACTCGCCGAGATCGTGGAGCCCCGCTACGAGGAGTTGTTTGGTCTCGTGCGTGAAGAGCTGCGCCGCAGTGGCTTCGAGGAAGTGATCGCGGCCGGCATCGTTCTGACAGGCGGCAGCGCCAAGATGGAGGGTGCCATCGAGCTCGCCGAGGAAGTCTTTCACGTGCCCGTCCGTCTCGGCCTGCCGCAGTCCGTGCAAGGCCTCTCGGACGTCGTGCGTAATCCCATATTTTCAACGGGTGTCGGGCTTCTGCTCTACGCCCGTGACAACGCTATGCCCGTACGACGCGGGCGATCCCTGGGCGGAAATGCCAAGTCGGTCATCGACCGGATGCGTTCCTGGTTCCAGGGGAACTTTTGAAGCTGACAGACACAAGTAAGAGGAGCGCGAAACATGTTTGAATTGATGGACGCCTATAGCCAGAGCGCCGTCATCAAGGTGATCGGTGTGGGTGGCGGCGGTGGGAACGCCGTTGCACACATGGTCACCAGTGGTATCGACGGTGTGGAATTCATGTGCATCAACACCGACTCGCAGGCCCTGAAGCACGCCAAGGTAAAGACGGCGCTGCAGATCGGCTGCAACATCACCAAGGGACTCGGCGCGGGCGCCGACCCTGAAATCGGTCGTCAGGCCGCGATGGAAGATCGCGACCGGATCGTGGAGCTCGTCGAAGGCTGCGACATGCTCTTCATCACGGCGGGCATGGGCGGAGGCACCGGCACCGGTGCGGCACCGGTCGTGGCACAGGTCGCGAAGGAGCTGGGCATTCTCACCGTGGCGGTGGTGACCAAGCCGTTCGAGATGGAAGGCAACAAGCGCTCGTTCGTGGCGGACCACGGTATTGCCGAGCTTGGCAAGTACTGCGATTCGCTCATCACCATTCCCAACCAGAAGTTGTTGACGGTGCTCGGACCCCAGACGACTCTGTTGGACGCGTTCAAGGCGGCGAACCAGGTGCTGCAGGGTGCCGTGCAGGGTATCGCGGAACTCATCACGCGCCCGGGTCTCATCAATGTGGACTTCGCCGACGTGCGTACGGTGATGGCGGAGACCGGCATGGCGATGATGGGATCGGGATCGGCCAGTGGCGAAAATCGCGCCAGAGAGGCTGCAGAAGCGGCCGTTTCCTCGCCTCTTCTGGAGGATATCAATCTCGCCGGCGCGCATGGCATCCTGGTAAACGTCACGGCGGGCATGGACCTGTCGATCGGCGAATTCCAGGAAGTCGGCAACATCGTGAAGCAGTTCGCGTCGGAGGATGCGACGGTGGTCGTAGGCACGGTCATCGACCCGGAGCTGACGAATGTGGTGCGCGTTACTGTCGTGGCGACCGGCCTCGGCCGTCCAGCCGCTACAGCACGTCCCCCGCTGACGCAGCCTAGGGAGCGCGAGTCGACACCGTCTCGTGATGCTCATTCTCACCGCGAAACATCGGGTCGCGGCGAGCCGCCGATGCGAATGGTACGCCGGACCCCAATGTCGAACAGCGACTATGCAGCTCTCGACAAGCCTACGGTTCAGCGGCAGCGCGCGGTGGGTGATGGGCTCCGTCCGGACACGAATCCTGAGGATCTGCTGGATATCCCGGCGTTCCTGCGACGGCAGGCCGACTGAGGGGCGTAGAAGCAACAGGCGCACTTGTTAGGCTTTGTATGAGGCTCTTGAACTTTGTACAAAGCGCCACAATTCAGCCTGTTGTGCTTTGGCGAAGCATGGAGCGGTGTTGCCGCCTGTGATACGGTAGCGCGCTCGCCAGCGCCATTGGGCAGCGCCTCCATCGTGGGGCGCGGGTTCCGGTGATTGCGGCTGCCGCCATGGCGTCTTTTGCGGTGTTCGAGCGTTAGTCTCGAGTCATCCGAGGCGCCTCGGGGACGTTAAAATGTTGCGGGTCGCTTCGACCCGCAGGAAAGTTGGGCGAAGCCCTGGAATAGAATGGTCGGACAACGGACGCTAAAAAACTCGATTCGCGCCACGGGCGTGGGGTTGCACACAGGGAAAAAGGTGCTGATGACCCTACGGCCGGCCGGCCCGGACGAGGGGATCGTGTTCCGTCGAACCGACCTGCCGAACTCAGCGGACATCCCGGCGAATGCCGAGAATGTCGGTGACACCATGCTGGGGACCACCCTCGGCAAGGGAGAAGCACGGGTCTCGACGGTGGAGCATCTTTTATCCGCCTTCGCGGGTCTCGGCATCGATAACGCCGTCGTGGAACTGAGCGCTCCCGAAGTACCGATCATGGACGGCAGCGCCGGCCCCTTCGTTTTTCTGCTGCAATCGGCGGGAATCGAGGAGCAGCGTCGCCCGAAGCGCTTCATCCGCGTGAAGAAGCGGCTGCGGGTCGAGGACGGCGACAAGTGGGCGCAGTTCGATCCATTCGACGGCTTCAAGGTGAATTTCGAGATCGAGTTCAATCACCCGATCTTCAAGCGCCGCGCCCAGAAGGCGTCGATGGATTTCTCCACGACGTCGTTTCTGAAGGAAGTGAGTCGCGCGCGGACCTTCGGTTTCATGCGCGACCTGGAGACCCTGAGGTCACGCAATCTCGCGCTCGGCGGAAACCTCGATAACGCCATTGTGCTCGATGAATTCCGGGTGCTGAACGAAGACGGCCTGCGCTACGAGGACGAGTTCGTGAAGCACAAGATCCTCGATGCGATCGGCGATCTCTACCTGTTGGGACACAGCCTCATCGGTGAATTCAGCGGCTTCAAGTCCGGCCACGCGCTGAACAACAAGCTGCTGCGCACGCTGCTCGCGGACGCGTCGATCTGGGAAGAGGTCGTGTTCGAGTCGTACGCGGACGCGCCGATCTCCTACATCGAAGCGCCGGTTCTGCCGCTCTCCGGCGAATAGTCCTCTGGTCGCGCATAGTGCGCGAACTTTGTCTGGTCGCGCAAAGGTGCGCGAACTCGCCCCGTTAAGATTTCGCGCCCCGCGGTAACACCCGCACACTCACTTCGCTGATGCCCGGCTTTGCCGCGAGGATCTGCGCTTCGATTTCCTGCACGGCAAAACGCAGTCGCGCGGACCATGCGGGTGATTCCGCGAAGATCACGAGAGTCCGGTCACGCTCTACGATTCCCGTCAATTTGCTGCGAATTTCCGCGGGTAAATGGGTTTCGAGCCAATCCCGCCAGAAATCCTGCCGGTGTACCTGATCCGTGACACGCTTCAAATTCGGTGTCAATTTAGCCAGCAGGTCTTTGACAGAATCTGTCTGATTTGACAGACGGGAACCGGCCGTGCTTCGGTTTCGAGACTCGCCGCGCTTGTTTCGATGCGCCATATTGGGCATATTCGTCCTAGCTGATTTGGGCAAACCCGCTGAAAGGCGGGGACGCAAAGCCACCGGTCTAAAGCGAGGAGCTATGACAGCGGGGTTGCCAGCGGGACGCAAGTTAATTGTGGAAAGACTGCGGCCATGGGGCCGCCTGGAACGACAACAGGGCGAACAACAACGCCCGTTTGGGGCTCGTGCGTACAGGTTGCATTGCCTGCCCGCCGATACGGGGTACTGCACGCGGGAGCTCTGGTCATGAACGTTATTTTCTTTTCAAGGCGCGAAGGCCGCGCCCGACAATTCGACCTTGCGCACCCCGTGACGCTCGGTCTTGTCGCGGCACTGGCGCTGGGAATTCTCGGCACCGCCTTCGCACTCGGGCTGCAGTTAGGTAGCGGCCATACCCGCACGCTCGCTCTCGGTGAGTCCACTCACTGGACCCACATTCTGGCCGAGCAGAAAGGCCAGATCGCAGAACTCAAGAGCCAACTGCAGGAGCGCGTGGACGCCATGGCCATGCGGCTCGGCGAAGTGAATGCCCATGTCATCCGGCTCGATGCGCTGGGCAAGCGCCTCACCGAGATGGCCGATATTGATAATCGTGAGTTCGACTTCGGTCGGGATCCGCCGAGTGGTGGTCCCGAGTCAGACGGCGAGGGCGTGAGCGCCCAGGTCCCCGATCTCTCCTCGATGCTGACGGCTCTCGAGCAGCGTGTGGACCTGCGTGACTCGCAGCTCGCGGCGCTCGAGAACGTGATTCTCGCGAAAGAGCTCAAAGAGCAGATTCATCCTGAGGGTCGCCCGGTGACCGGCGGCTTCATTTCCTCTTATTTCGGCGAGCGGGAAGACCCGTTCAGCGGCCACGAGGCCTACCACAAGGGTGTGGACTTCGCGGGCACGACGGGCTCGCACGTCATGGCCGTCGCGGCGGGCGTCGTGACCTGGGCCGGAGAGCGGACCGGTTACGGCAACCTGGTTGAGATCAATCACGGTGACGGCTACGTGACCCGCTACGCGCACAACGAGCGCACGCTCGTCCGAGTGGGCCAGACGGTGAAGCGCGGCGAATCAGTTGCCCTGATGGGCTCTACGGGCCGCTCGACGGGGCCGCACGTCCATTTCGAGGTGATCCGCAACGGCCGACAGGTGGATCCGCTGTCGTTTATCGGGCGCTGAGTCTCCGCGGCATGTCTATGCGCTGCGCGCAACTTTCCTGCGGGTCGTAAGCGACCCGCGAAATGCAGCGGCGCTATGCGCCGGTAAGACCAAAACCACTCCCACCTTCCCTAGCGAGCGGCAAAGGCAAAGCTCGCCGCTTGACCCAGTACCCCGCCGCCCCCACTTCCCTCGAAGCGTAGAACCAATTGGGCGCCGCCGGCGTCTATTGCGTACAATACGCCGCTTTCGAAAGCCCGGACGTTCGCATAAGCGCTTGTCGGGAAACACAATTTTCGCTTCAGGACTGTCAAGTGCTGCACTTTCTCACGCGCCTTTTTGGCAGCCGCAACGAGCGGCTCGTCCGCAGCTACGGCCGCTATGTCCGTGCCGCTGCCGAGCTCGAGCCGTCGATTCAACGGCTGAGTGACGAGGAGCTGCGCGGCAAGACCGATGAATTCCGCCGTCGTCTGAAGGAGGGCGCGACTCTCGACGATCTATTGCCCGAGGCGTTTGCCGTTGTGCGCGAGGCGGCGCAACGCACGCTCAAGATGCGTCACTTCGATGTGCAGCTCATCGGCGCCACGGTGTTGAACAAGGGAATGATCGCCGAGATGCGCACCGGCGAAGGCAAGACGCTGATGTCGACGCTCGCGGCGTATCTGAATGCGTTGCCGGGCGAGGGTGTTCACATCGTCACAGTGAACGAATACCTCGCACAGCGTGACGCCGACTGGATGGCCCCGATCTATCGTTTTCTCGGGCTCACCGTTGGCGTGATCAAGAATGCGCAGAGCCCACCGGAGAAGCGTGAGGCTTACGCTTGCGATATCACCTACGGCACCAACAACGAATTCGGCTTCGACTACCTGCGTGACAATCTGGCGTTTCGCCTCGAGGACAAAGTGCAGCGTGGGCTCGCCTACGCGGTTGTCGACGAGGTGGACTCGATCCTCATCGATGAGGCGCGCACGCCGCTCATCATCTCCGGCCCGGCGGAGGAGAGCACCGAGCTGTATCTCAAGATCAACAAGCTCGTGCCACGTCTGACGAAGCAGTTGGAGGAGGAAGGTCCCGGCGACTTCTCTGTCGAGGAGAAGACGAAGCAGGTTCACATCACGGAGGACGGCCATGAGCACGTCGAGCAGCTCATGCTGCAGGATGGCCTACTGCGCGAGGGTGAGAGTCTGTATGACCCCACCAACATCCGTCTAATGCACCACCTCAACGCGGCGCTGCGTGCGCACGCGTTGTACAAGCGCGATGTCGAATACATCGTGCGCAACGGCGAGATCATCATCGTCGACGAGTTCACCGGGCGCACGATGCAGGGTCGCCGTTGGTCGGACGGCCTACACCAGGCGGTCGAAGCGAAGGAAGACGTGCGCGTGCGCGAGGAGAACCAGACGGTTGCCTCGATCACGTTCCAGAACTATTTCCGACTCTATAAGAAGCTTGCCGGTATGACCGGCACGGCCGACACCGAGGCGCCTGAGTTTCTGCAGATCTATGGCCTCGAAGTTGTGGTGATCCCGACGCACCGACCGATGATCCGCAAGGACATGGCGGACTTCGTGTATCTCACGCAGACCGACAAGTTCAAGGCGATCATCGAGGACATCCGCGATTGTGTGGAGCGCGAGCAGCCGGTGCTCGTCGGCACGACGTCCATCGAGACCTCTGAATTCCTCTCCGGGCTGCTGAAGGCCGAGAGCATTCCCCACGAAGTGCTCAATGCCAAACAGCATGAGCGCGAGGCGCAGATCGTCGCGCAGGCCGGACGGCCCGGCGGCGTGACCATCGCGACCAACATGGCCGGCCGCGGCACGGACATCGTCCTCGGCGGCAAGTTCGACGCCGAAATATTGGATGCTGGCGAGATCGACGAAGCGACCCGGCAGAAGATGCGCGTGGAGTGGCAGGAGCGGCATGACAAGGTGCTCACGGCGGGCGGCCTGCACATCATCGGCACGGAGCGCCACGAATCACGCCGTATCGACAACCAGCTGCGCGGCCGCTCGGGGCGCCAAGGCGATGCAGGCTCCAGCCGCTTCTATCTGTCGATGGAAGACAACCTCATGCGCATCTTCGGCGATCCGATGCGCACGAAGCGCCTGCTGCAGATGGCGGGCATGAAAGAAGGCGAGGTGATCGAGAGCGGCATGCTCACCCGCCAGATCGAGAAGGCGCAGCGGAAGGTCGAGTCCCATAACTTCGATATCCGCAAACAGCTCCTGCTGTTCGATGACGTCGCGAACGACCAGCGTAAGGTCGTCTACCAGCAGCGCACCGAGATCATGGGGACGGAGGATCTCTCGGCAGCGATTCGCGGGATCATGGCAGAAGCGGTGGGCGAGCTCGTCGACCAGCACATGCCCAAGAGCGGCGCCAGCTCGGACTGGGATCTGCAGGGTTTGACCGATTCACTCACGAGAGATTTCAACGTCACTCTCGATCCGAAGACGTGGCTTGCGCAGGAGCCGGAGCTCGAGGAGCAAACCTTGCGCGCGCGGGTCGTCAAGGCGGTCGAAGAAGCCTACGACGCGAGAACGGCGCGCTCCGGCACAGAAATCATGCGTCACATCGAGAAAGAAGTGATGCTGAAGATGTTGGATCAGCATTGGCGCGAGCACCTGGCTGCAATGGATTACCTGCGCCAGGGGATTCATCTGCGGGGTTACGCGCAGAAGGATTATCGGTTCGAGTACAAGCGCGAGGCGTTCGAGTTGTTCGCCGCGATGCTCGACCGTGTGAAGTTTGAAACGGTGTCGTTCCTCTCGAAGATCGAGATCCGTACCGCCGAGGAAATCGATCGTGAGGAAGAGGAGCGTCGTGAGCGTCTGATGCGCGCGTTGCAGGCGCAGCATGCGGAGGCGCAGTCGGTATTCACCGCGGCGGAGGCTGCAAGCCCTGAGCTGCCGGCGGGCTCATCGCAAGTCAACTATGCGCAGGTGCCGGGTGTGGCACTGCCGGGTACATCGGCAGGCGGCGCTGGTTCTCGGACGCTGCCTCATCCCATCCCGGAGGCGCAAGGTACGTTTGTGCGCGGGGAGCGCAAAGTCGGGCGCAACGAGCTTTGCCCCTGCGGATCGGGGAAGAAATTCAAGCACTGTCACGGCACGCTGACGAGCGTGGAGTAAGAAGGGTGCCCGCGGCTTGAAGCCGGCTCTCCTGGTCGTCGCGGCGGCGCTCTACGACCGCGACGGACGCATCCTCATCGCCGAGCGACCCGCCGGCAAGCATATGGCGGGCCGCTGGGAGTTTCCGGGTGGCAAAGTGAACACGGGGGAGTCTGAGGCGGACGCGCTCTCTCGCGAGCTCCGCGAAGAACTCGGTATCGAAGTGGCGTCTAGCCGCCCCTTTATGCGTCTCGCTCACACGTACGCTGATCGCGACGTTGAGCTCTCTATGTGGATCGTCGAGAGCTTTGCGGGTGAGCCGCAGGGTCTCGATGGACAACGACTCAAATGGGTGCAACCGGCGCGGCTTTCCGACGAGGATATTCTCGAAGCCGACCGGCCGTTCGTAGAAGCGCTTAAAGAACGTCGGTGTACAATGCGAAAAAACCCCCCTACCTAAGTGGATCGACATGGCAGCGCAGAACGACCTTCCGGAAATCCGGCTGGACCCGGCGGAGATGTACCGGGAAGAGATTTTCACCGATCGCCGGGCCGGCACCATCCGCCGTCTCACCCCGGTGAAGCTTGACGGTTCCACCGACACCGGCCGGGACGTGCTGTTCTCCGGACAGACCCAGTTGATGACGCCTGCCGGCGTGCTGCCGCTGGTGTTCGAGATAGAGGCCGCGACACTGGACGAGGCGCTGCAAAAATTCCCCGATGGGGTGAAGGCCGCGCTGGAGCAGGCGATCGATGAGGCCCGGGAGATGCGGCGCGAGCAGGCTTCGCGCATCGTGGTCCCTGAGGTCGGCGGCGGCATCGGCCCCGGTCCCGCGGCGGGCGGCGGCAAGATCAAGTTCCCCTGACCCCGCACCTGTCGCCAAGCTGGCGAAAGCGCTGACTGTACGGAACGGAATGTGCTGGTGAGGCATTACCCCCGATAGAGGGGGTGCAGTCACGGCCGCGAGGTTCCTATGAAAGATACAGCCGAAGCCGGCGCGGGCGTCCCCGCCGTCAGCGTGGGCATGCCTGTCTACAACGGCGAGACCTATCTCGAGGTTGCCATCACCTCGGTGCTCGCGCAAAGCTTCGACGATCTCGAACTCATCATCTGCGACAACGCCTCGACGGACCGGACCGCTGAAATCTGCCAGGATCACGCCGCCCGCGACTCTCGCATCCGCTACTTCCGCAACCCGCAGAATCTCGGCGCCGCCCCGAACTACAACCTCGCGTTCAGTCATGCGAGGGGCCGCTACTTCAAATGGCTCGCGCACGACGACCGCATTACCCCGTCGTACCTGGCGAAGACGGTACGGGTTCTGGATGAGCGTACCGACGCGGTGTTATGCAATTCGGTCGTGCAGTATATCGACCAGAACGGTGCCCCGATCGGCTTGTATAACACCGGCCTGGCGCTGGCGGACTCGCAATCGGCTGCCGCGCGGTTCGCTTGGATGGTGTTGCGATCGCATTCCTGTGTGGACTTCTTCGGGCTCATCCGCCGCGAGACCCTGCAGGACTCGCTGTTGCATGGAAGTTTCCACGGCGCCGATCGTGCGTTGCTCGCCCAACTCGCTATTCGCGGCCGCCTGATCCAGTTACCGGCACCGCTCGTGGAGATGCGCGAGCATCCTAACCGCTACACGCGCTCGAACGTGCGCTCCGGCGATCGGGCGGCGTGGCACGACGCCTCGAAGCGCGGGAAGATCAGTCTGCCGACGTGGCGACTGTACGCCGAATATCTGAAGATGGTGGGCAAGGAGCGGATGCTGTCGAACGAGCGCGCCGGATGTTATTCCGCTCTCGCCCGCTGGTGGTTCGTCAACTGGAACATCGCGCGAGCGGCTGTGGACGTGGTTGCGGTTGTTGCGCCCGGTCTGCCGATCGCGGCTGAGCGACTCAAGATCCGGATGTTTGGGGCTGCGCCGGGGCATCTGCTCGCGGATCGGAAGCAATGAGCGTAGTCGCGCCGTTGAGCGACGCGACGTTGAGCGATCAGCCCTTCAGCGTCGTGCCCTCAGGAGTGGCCGCGCCCCGATTTCGAGTCGCCATGATTGCGGCGTGTCCGATGCCTGCTCGCCGGGGCACTCCTCTGCGCATCGAGCGATTGACCGAGGCTTTGATTGCGCGCGGTCACCACGTCGAACTCATCACCTATCACGTGTCAGATGACGCGCAGACATTGGAATTTCCGGTCCACCGGATTTTTAACAAACGCGTCTATTGGCGCATGCCCGCCGGCCCCAACTTGCGCAAGCTCGCCCTCTACGATCCGGCGCTCGCGATAAAGGTGTGGCGGGTACTGGGTGGGTCGCGTTTCGATGTAATTCACGCGCACCACCTCGAGGGTTTGTTGGTGGCGCTTCCGTCACGGCTTCGGCACGGGGTGCCGATCGTATATGACGCTCATACGATGCTGTCGTCGGAGCTACCGAGTTATGGTCCCGGTTTCTCCAAACGAGTGGTGAGCACGGTGGGTCGCTGGTTCGATGGAGTGTTGCCGAACGCCGCCGATCACGTCGCCGCGGTGACGACAGACATCCGCGACCGGCTGACGGCGCGTCATGGCTTATCGCCGGATCGGATTTCTGTCGTCACGAATGGCGTCGAAACGGAGTGTTTTCGTGTCCCCGGCGTGTCGCCACGTGCCGATGGTCTGACGCGGCTGATCTACACCGGCACCCTTGCGCCGTATCAGGATGTCGACCTGCTGCTCGAGGCGTTCGCGGTCGCGCAGCGCGCGCGCGCGGATCTCCGGCTCTGCATGGCCGTGAGCTCGCCGTTCGATTCCTACGAGGCGTTGGCTCGGAAGCTAGGCATCCGCGACGCCATCGAGATCATTCCGGACAGCTTCGAAGAGTTGCCGCGGCAACTGGCAGAGTCCGCCATTGCGGTATTGCCCCGCATGCATTGCGACGGAATTCCGCAAAAGCTCCTGAATTACATGGCCGCGGGGAAGGGTATCGTATGTAGTGCCGGCTCCGCGAAGTTGCTGGAGCACGAGCGGACGGGGCTGATTGTTCCTAACGGCGATGTGGGCGCCTTCGCAGCGGCCATTGTGAGACTTGCCGCCAACCCTGCGTACTCGGATGCGCTGGGAAGCACGGCTCGCGACTACGTGGAGCGCAACTACAGTTGGGATCAAGCGGCCGAACGACTCGAACACGTGTATGCGCGAGTTGCTCCGCGCTCGACGCTGGCGCGCTGAGCCTCGCGGGAGCGAAAGACATCATCCGGCCGTGGCGAATGTTTTCCGTAAATCGGCGGCCACCTGGACGAACACCCCATCCCAGTCACCTATCGCCTGCTGTCGAAACAACTTTACCGTACGGTACCACGGGCTGTCGGTTCGCTCGAGTAGCCAGCGCCACTCGCAATGGGCTTGCGCGTAGTCGGGTCGTAACGCGATAGCCTGATCACAACCGGCCAGGGCCGCGTCCCACTGCTTTCGAGTGCTGAACAAGGTGCCGCGATTGAAGTGGCACTCGGCATAGTCGGGCCGCAAAGCGTTGCCGCGCTTGTAGTGTGCCTCGGCATGCCCGGGCTGCAGCGCGATTACACGTTCATACAACGGAACGGCGCGGTCGAGCCGGGACTAGCTCGTTTTTCCGGTTATCTTCTCCTTCACCTTCCGCGCCATCTCAAACACGATCGGCGGGGTCAGCATGTTGGCCGCCCTGATCGCGAAGCGCCTCGGGTCCATCTTCCCCCGGAACTCCACCGCCTTGGAGCGCGCGGCCCAACCCGCAACGGGTGGTGCCGTGTAGTAGTACCAGGAGAGGCACAGCCGTGCGCGCCCTTTCGGGCAGGTCAACGGCTTGCGATGTCCGTGCAAGGCATTCGGCGTGTTGAATATCGCCACGCGATTGAACAATGGCTCGATCATCACCTCCCGGTGGCCTGGATCGGTGACCGGGTCGTTCGAGTGCAGCTCGAGCGCGCCGCCCCACTCCGCCTGCCAGTCGCGATTGAGATAGAGCAGCACGTTGATCCGGCGATCGAGCTTCAGCTCCCTCTGAGTCGCGAAGTCATAGTGCAGCCCCAGGAAGCCTCCAGGGGAGACCTTCATATATCCGGCCGCGTGCAGATGCGGGTCGGGAATGAGCCCGGCGATGCCGGTCAATCGCTCGAGGAAGCGCACGAACGGCGCACTGTTCAACGCGTGTACGATGATCTCGGCGGTGGGCCCGAACAGGCTCGCATCCGAGCAGACCTGCTTGGATTCGTTCACCGTGTTGTAGGTGGTCCATTTCTGGCTGGCGGCCGGCAGCTCGGCGACGGCCTGGTCCAGCAGCGAGTCGGAGAACAGACCATCCAACATGACGTGCGGAAAAGGCGCCGCGCCACGGTAGTCGGTGCTGCGCGCGGCCGCGACCTGCATGAGCCGCTCCGTATCCAGTACCTGTGATGGTACTAGGCGCGGCTCAGAGAGGTAGGAGTTCGGGCCGGAGGCCGCGAGTGGCGAGCTCATGGCGGATCTCCTCGGTGTAAATGGAGTTCATGACGATGACGGCGTCGGGTCGCAGGGCGGTGAGCGCATCCGGCCCCTCGATCTCCCAGCCGCTGCCGGCGAGGAATTTGCCGTGCTTGTGTGGGTTGATGTCCACGATCGCCTGCAGAGTGTCGCCGAGCTCCATCGAGCTCATCAGAGACACGCACTTCGATCCCGACCCCCAGATCGCGACCTTCTGTCCCGAGCGGCGCCACCTGTGGGCGGCCTCCGAGAGCTCCTGCAGGCGGTTATCGACTTCCTTCGTGAAGTTCTTCACCAGCGCCGCCGTCGAGGCCAGATCGTCCTCCTGGGGCAACGTAGCGACCGTAGGATCGGCAACGGGCTTTGCCTCGATCATCAGGTACTGGTCGTCGTAGGCCTTGTAGAGGCCCTTAACGTCGAATCCTTCGGCGCGGAACAGCCGCGCGAGCGATCCCCGGGTGAAGTACGTGCAGTGCTCGTAATAGACGTCCCAGAAGACGCCTGTCTCGAGTACGCGCTCCATGTCGGGAAGCTCGAAGAAGACATTCACCTCGTGTCGGTTACCGATCGTCTCGCGCACCAGGCGCATGAACTCCTGCACGGGAGCGATGTGCTCCAGCGTGTGCCGGCAAGATACGTATTCCGCCTGCAGATGTGAGTATCGCGGGCCATAGAGATCGCGGATGAAGGTCATCCGGTCGGCGGCGCTGCTCTGGTTGCGTTCCGGGCGGTAGCCCGGGTCGATGCCGATGCCGTTGCACCCGCTCAGCTCGCACAGCTTGGTGAGGAACTCGCCTTTGCCGCAGCCGATCTCGAGGGCGGTCATTCCGGGGCCTAAGCCGAATTTCCGGATCTGGTCACGGCAGATCTCATCCAGGAACTGCAGGAAGCGCGGCGAGAACGCCTGCGTCTCCTCATAAGCCGCGCTGTACTGGTTCAGGCCGATGTCAAAACGCGCGTTGCCGATGAAACCGCAGTCGTGACAGAAGACCAACTCGATATCACCGCGCGGGAAAGCCAGCGCTTCCGCGCGAGTCGGCAGCAAGAGGCAGCTATGCGCGGGGACGTTGCTCAGCTCGTAAAAAGATTCCAACGAGCTGCCGCCACAAGCCTGGCAGGGCAGCGCCGTCGTGGCGTTGGGATAGGGAGTCCTGGCGAGCGGCTCTGTCCACCGCTGTCGAAACTTTGGCATTCTGCTTCTCTCTAGACCAAGGAGGGATCAGATAATCGTCGGACGCGGCACGGGCACGATGAACTTGCCGCCGCGACGACGGTACTCCGCCTGTTGGGCCATGATCTCGTCCTTGAAGTTCCACGGCAGGATGAGCACGTAGTCCGGTTGCTCCGCGAGCACCCGCTCCGGAGAGGCGATCGGCAGCCGTACGCCCGGAATGTAGCGGCCCTGTTTGTGGGTGTTGCGGTCGACGACGAAATCCAGCGTCTCCTGGCCGATGCCCACGTAGTTGAGCATGATCGTCCCTTTGGCAGCGGCGCCGTAGCCGACGATGCGCGCCTTCTTCTCCTTGAGCCCCTGCAGGAGCTCATTCAACTCCGTGCGGATCTGGTTCACCCGGTTCGAGAAGTCGGCGTAGTAATCGAGGCGATCGAGTCCCAGGCGCTGCTCGGACTCGATGTAGTCGTGCACCGATTGCTCGGGCCGGTTCTGCTTCTCGACGAACACCCGTAGCGAGCCGCCATGGATCGACAGCGGTACGACCCGCGTGATGTATAGCCCATGTCGGCTGAACAAAGCGCGCAAGGCCGTTATCGAGAAGTAACACAGGTGCTCGTGATAGATCGTATCGAACTCGCCGTGCTCGATGAGATCCTTCACGTAGGGACATTCTATGACGGCAACGCCATCATCTTTTAGAAGTGTCGCAATGCCCTCGACGAAGCCGTTCGTGTCAGCTACATGAGCCAGAACGTTGTTCGCATGGATTACGTCCGCGCGACGGCCCTCTGCGGCCAGTTTTTTCGCAAACTCGACGCCGAAGAAGGCTTCCAGTGTCTCGATTCCCTTCGCGCGCGCGGCGGCGACCGGTCCCGGCGCCGGGTCGATACCCAACACCGGGACGCCGCCCGCCTTGTAGTACTGCAGCAGGTAGCCGTCGTTGCTGGCGAGTTCGACAACCAGGCTACCAGAGCCCAGTTTGCGCTCGGCAATGCGCTCCGTCACGTTGGCTTCCGAGTGACGCAGCAACGTGTCGGTAAACGAAGAGAAGTAGGGATAGTCGGCCCCAAACAACTCCTCTGGCGGCACCGTCTCGAGGATCTGCACGAGCGAGCACGTCGCGCAAAACGCCACGTCCAGCGGATAGCGCGGCTCGTTATCGACGAGTTGACGGGCTTCGAGTAAGCCGTCCGAGAGGGGCAGATCGCCTAACGAGAGGAATATGGAGAGCTGGGTGCTACCACAGGAGCGACAATGGGCGTCGGTACGGTGTGCCGCGATTTCAGTTGTCATGCCGCGGACCGTCCCATGGAGCGCCAGGAGAGGGTGTCGTCGAGCTTGCCGGCGTTCTGCAGCTCACGGATTCTCTTCAAACGCACGAAAGACGAGCTGAGGAATTCCTCCGACGTCGTGCCATGCTTGCAATAGGCGTCGTAGACTTCCTCGACACCTTTGCGCACGGTCCACTGTGGTTGGAATGCGGGTAGCACTTCGCGGATCTTGTCGCAATTGACGCGATAGTTGCGCGCGTCCGGGCTGGCGTCGCCGGCAAAGGTGATCTTGGAATTCGGAACCACCTCCGCCACCATTTGCGCGATTTCGCGGACGCGGTAGTTCTCGGCGGTCTGTCCGACGTTGAACGATTCGTTGTGAACGAGATCACGCGGCGCCTCCAGAACGGCGACGAACGCACGCGAGATGTCTTCAATATGAACGAGCGGGCGCCAGGGCATCCCGTCGCTCTTGATGAGCACCTGGCCGGAGGTAACGGCGTAGCCCACCAGGTTATTGACCACGAGGTCGCCGCGCAGGCGTGTCGAGACTCCAAACGCTGTGGCACTTCGCAGAAAGGTTGGGCTGAACTTGTCGTCCGCCATCGGCGCGACGTCACGCTCAGTCCACACCTTGCTCTCCGCGTACGGCGTGACGGGATTGAAGCTAGCGTCCTCCTTCAGGTAGGAATCGCCAGCCGCCCCGTAATTGCTGCAGGAAGAGGAGAACACGAAACGCTGCACACCCGCCTGTTTGGCCAGCCGTGCCAGGCGCACGGAAGCTTCGTGATTGATGGCGTAAGTCGTCTGAGGCGCGAGATCGCCGAGCGGATCGTTGGAAATACCGGCGAGGTGGGCCACGGCATCGAAGCCGCGCAGGTCGTCCAACTGCACCTCTCTCACGTCCTTGCGAATGACAGGCACTGGCAGCTCCTTGCCGGTTGAAAACCCACAGCCGTCATAGAGACAGCTGTCCAGCCCGGTAACATCGTGTCCCCGCTCGAGAAGCATCGGCGTGAGTACGTGTCCGATATAGCCGTCGTGACCAGTCAATAAAATTCGCATTGCTTACCTCGGGGCTTCGTAGAGAGAGTTACCGCCAGACTTTCCACGGAGCGTCCCCGGTTTCCCAGAGAGACTCGAGCCGCACCTTGTCGCGGATGGTATCCATGCACTGCCAGAAACCGTGGTGTTGGTAGGCCATCAGTTCGCCGTCGCGGGCCAGGCCTTCGAGCGGCTCGCGCTCGAACAGCGTGTCGTCGCCCTCGATGTAGTCGAAAACGCGCGGCTCGAGAATGAAGAAGGCGCCGTTGATCCAGGCCTCACCCTCCAGTGGCTTCTCGTCGAAGCGCGTGACTTTATGGTCTTCGATCTCGAGCCGGCCGAAACGCGCGGGCGGGCGCACGGCGGTGATCGTCGCGGCCTTGCCGTGGCTGCGGTGGAATTTCAGCAGGTCGTGCAGATTGACGTTCGAGACGCCATCGCCCCACGTGAGCATGAAAGTCGAGTCGCCGAGGTAGGGTTTGAGGCGTTTGATACGGCCGCCGGTGTTGGTGGGTTGACCGGTGTCGATGAGATCGACCTCCCAATCCTCACGCAGCGCGTTACCGTTCCCGTTGGTGTGCGGCTCGATGTGTCCGGTTTTCAGGGAGACTCGCAGGTCGGACGCCAGCGCGCAGTAATCGGCCATGTAGCGTTTGATGTATTCGCCCTTGTAGCCGAGCGCGACGACGAACTCCTTAAAGCCGTACGTCGAATAATGCATCATGATGTGCCAGAGGATGGGACGGCCGCCGATCTCAATCATCGGTTTCGGTTTGATCACCGTCTCTTCCGCCAGACGAGAGCCCAGGCCGCCAGCGAGGATACCTACCTTCATGTCGTGCTTTCCCGTAGTACGATTCTTGCAACTGCTGCCACGATGTATGATCGAGCGCACACCCGCTAAGCTTCGCAAGTTGCGTGCCCACCTATGACCCTGCTGCGCTCCCTCGCTACAAACATGGCTGCCGTCGCTTCGGGAAAAGCGATGACCGCCGTGGCGGGACTGCTGATGATCATGGTGCTCACCAGGCATCTCGGCCCGACAGAATTCGGGTATTACCGCACTGCTTTGACTTATTGCGCGTTCGCGGCGGTACTCGCGGATTGTGGTCTTTACATGATCAACCTGCGGGAAATGTCGCGGCCCGGTGCCGATCGCGCGCGTGTTGCCGGAAACACCCTGGCGCTACGCTTCGTCAGCACGGGGGGCATGTTGATTGCAGCCGCAGCCGTTGCCTGGGCAACGCCCTACGACTTGACCGTGAAGTTGGGCGTAATCATCGGGGCTGTCATTTACACGTGCCTGCAGGCGAGTGATTTCCTCATCTCTGTGTTCCAGAGCGTGCTCAAACAGGGGCGTAACGCTGTCGCCGAGGTGGCCGGCGCAATCACGACGCTCATTGTCGTATGGATCCTGGCGACCGTGAGCCATGCCGGAGCAATACCGATGCTGGGCGCGACACTGTTGGGAGCGGCTCTCGCCATGGGTATCTCATGGCGCCTCGCGCGCCGCCTCGTCCCGTTTCGCCTCAGCTTCGATCTGCCTTTGTGGCGGCAGTTCCTGGTAGCTGGGCTGCCGATCGCCGGCGCGCAGATTCTCGGTATGGCCATGCTTCGCGGCGACGCCCTGCTGTTGTCGTTCTATCAACCGGCGGCCGCTGTCGGGTTGTATGGCGTGCCTGCGAAATTGTTCGAGCTCGCGACCTCGATTCCCTACCAATTTGCCGGACTCATGATGCCCGCGCTGACCGCAGGGGCGAAAGGTGGGCACCAGGAATTCGGCGGCGCCTTGCGGAACGCCGTCGATGTGACCGCGCTCTATGGCGTGGCAGTTATATTAGCGCTGGCGTTTTTTGCTCCCCAGATTCTGACTTTGATGGCCGGCGCCGAGTTTGCGGCGGGGGCTCCCGCTCTCGTCTTTATCGCGCTGGCCATCGCCTTGGCTGGCGTGACGCACATCCTGCGATTTGCGCTCGTGGCCTGCGAGAGGCCGCGGTTCGTGTTGATGGGCGACTCCATTGCCTGCGTCTGCGCGTTCGCAGCGTACTTCGCGCTCATTCCCTCCTATTCATATGTCGGCGCCGCCATCGGCACGGTGGTCGCGGAGGTCGCGGCGCTCATCTGCATGTTGATTGGCCTGAAGCGCGCCGGACGGCCGCTGCCATCCCTCACAAATCCGCTCAAGGCGGTTGTCTCGGGAGCGCTGGCGGCTGCGGCCATGGCGCTGTTGACGCGCTTCGAGTTGCCGTGGCTGTTGGCGTTGGTTGTCGGAGGCGCGGTCTATCTGGGGGGCCTCGCTCTCACCCGTGCGATTCCGCGCGATCTCCTCGTCAGTGTGCTTCGCCGCCGCCGAGTTGCGTATCAAGGAAGCGTTTGAGGGTTGCGTAGCCATGGCGTCCGGTGGTGGCAAACCGCAGCAGCGCGTGCTTGCTTCCCGGGTAGGTCATGATGTCGAATGGCTTGTCGAGATCCTGAAGTTTCTTGAATAGTGTGGTGCTGTGGGTGAACAGCACGTTGTCGTCCGCCATGCCGTGCATGATCAGAAGCGGTCCGCGTAACTGGTTGGCGTAGGTCATGACGCTGCTACCGGCGTAGCCCGCCGTATTCTCCTGCGGCGTGCCCATGAATTGCTCCGTGTAGTGAGTGTCGTACAGACGCCAATCTGTCACGGGCGCACCCGCGATCCCGGCGGCGAACACATCCGGCGCCTGCATCATGCACATCAGAGCCATGTAGCCGCCGTAGCTCCAGCCGAATACGCCGATACGCTTGGGGTCGACGTAAGGCAGGGTCTCGAGGAAGCTCACGCCGGCAACCTGATCCTGCACCTCGACCGAGCCCATGTGGCGATAGATGGCGGTCTTGAACTTGACACCGCGACCGGCGCTGCCGCGATTGTCCAGTGTGAAGACGATGTAGCCGTGTTGTGCCAGATATTGGCGGATCAATTGCTCGTTCGAGCGCGTCCACGCCCGCTGCACCATCTGGACGCCGGGCCCGCCGTAAACATACACGAGCACCGGGTACTGTTTACCCGGGATCAGATCGCGTGGCTTGGTGATCTGGTAGTAGAGCGTTTGGCCATCGCTGGCTTTCAGGCTACCAAACTCGGTGGGAACGTGTTCCGACAGGTAGGGGGCGTACGGGTGATCGGGCGTCATCTCGTTCGGGACGAGGGCCGCGAGTGTCTTGCCATCGGCCGAGCGGAGCGTCATGGAGGGTGGGCGGTCGGGCGTCGAGAACGTGTCGAGGAATACCTTGGTGTCTTTCGACATGGTGACAACGTGCCAGCCGACGTCTGCCGTAATTCTTTGTGGTGTTGGATGCGCATCGTTCAGGGAAATGGAATAGAGATGCCGCTCCAGGGGCGACTCGATGTTCGCCATGAAGTAGAGAAGGCCGTGCTTTTCATCGATACCCGCGACGGCCCTGGCCGCTTCGCTGTCGCCGGTGACCTGCCAGTCGCCGCCGGTGAGCGGCCGGATCAGCTTGCCGTTGAGGTCGTACAGGTACAGATGTTTGAAGCCCGAGCGGCTCGACGCCCAGATGAAGTGGGGCGAGTGATCGAGGAATGTCAGCTCGTCGTGGAGATCGACCCACGTGTCGCTGTGCTCGCTCAGCAGCTCGGTCGTCTTTCCCGAGGCGGGGTCGACCTTCAGCAATGTCAGTGTCTTCTGGTCGCGGCTCTGGCGTTGCACGGCGAGGCCGGCGCTGCGGGGCAGCCAGTTCACGCGCGCGAGATAAATGTCGGTGTTCGTACCGAGATCGACTTGCATCGGTGGCGCGCTGCCGGCGGGCGCATCCAGCCTCTGTACAAACAGTTGCACAATGGCATTGCGGGCGCCTGCGGCGGGGTAACGTTGCTTGATGACTTTGACGCTGTCGGCGTAGATCTCGAAGCGATCGACTTCGGCCACCGGCGATTCATCGACCCTGGTGAAGGCGATGCTCTTTTCATCAGGCGCCCACCAGTAACCGGTGCTGCGGTCCATCTCCTCTTGCGCGATGAATTCCGCGGCTCCATAGCTGATGACGCCGCCTCCATCCTTCGTGACCAGTCGCTCCGTCGAGCTCGCGAGGTCGTAGACGATGAGGTTCTGATCGCGGATGAAGCTTACGTACGCGCCGTGAGGGGAAAAGTGCGCGTCAGTTTCGTAGCGTGCGCCGCTCGTGAGACGGCGAACCGCTTTATCGGACGCCGCCTGCAGGTCATAGACGTACAGATCACCGCCCAGGGGCACGAGCAGGTAGCGCGAATCGGCCGAGAATTCGTACTCGACGATGCCGGAGAGGGAAGAGGTACGCTGGCGCTCGCGCCGTCCTTCTTCCTCCGAGGACAGAGCGTGTTCCTGCGGCTCGAGGACCGCCGAATCGACGAGCAGCCGGTGCTGGCGGCTCGCAATGTCGTACGCCCAAAGGTCGAGGCGGTCTTTATTACTTTCTTTGCCGCGCAGGTACGCGACCAGGTGGCCGTCCGGCGAGAGACGCGGCGAGCGCAGGCTGGCACCGGAGAGATCCGGGGCGGCGAACAGCCGCTCGATGGTCAGCTTTTCCGCGGTTGCCGCGCTACACATGGCGGCCAGGAGAATGAAGTGCAAGCAATAGGACGCCCGTCGTGCCAATCTCATGGGGAACATGCGCTTTGTTAGAATTCGATGATCGCAAGATGCTCTCGAGTTTAGGGTATGACGAAACTTCGACGCTACCGGTCCGTGGCCCTCTCATCTTGGCTCGCGGCGTGGCTGGCCGCCTGCGCGAATGGGCCACTGGCCCCTTTGGAACCTGTTCCGGGCAATGGTCCCGGAGGTAGGCCGATGACCACCAGCACCGATATTGCAGTGGGCCTGCCCGCCACTGCGAGTACCCAGCTCGTGTATCCGGTGACCGCCCGGGTCGACGTCTCGGACAACTACAACGGTGAGAAGGTCGATGACCCTTATCGCTGGCTCGAGAATCTCGATTCAAAGGCGACGCAAGACTGGGTGTCGGCGCAGAACAAAGTGTCGCAGCCGCGACTCGAGGCCCTTCAGCAGCGCGCCTGGGTGAAGGAGCGCCTGACGAAGTTGTGGAATTACGAGCGCTTCAATGCGCCGGTGAAGGAGGGTGGGCGTTACTTCTATTTGCACAACGACGGTCATCAGAACCAGAGTGTCCTGTTCGTAGCCGCCAGCCTGGACGAGCCCGGCCGGATTCTTTTCGATCCGAATGCGGTACGCGCGGATGCGACCGTGGCGCTCGCGGATTTCACGCCGAGCCCGCAAGGCGACCTCGTCGCCTACGCCGTTTCCGATGGCGGAACCGATTGGCAGATCTGGAGATTCCGCCGGGTGGCGGACGGTACTGACGCGCCTGACGCACTGCGATTTACGAAGTTCTGGGGAGTGTCCTGGGCCCGCGACGGCTCTGGTGTCTACTACAGCCGGTATCCCGCTCTTCCCAATGGAAAGGGTGACGATGCGGCTCGCCCCGCCGTGTATTTTCACAAGCTCGGCGACCCGCAGGAGTCTGACCGACTCGTGTATGCCGTCACCGATCATCCGACGCGCGCGCCTTCGGCGCGGGTCACCGAGGATGGTCACTATCTCGTCATCACGTTATTTGATGGTTACGACCGTAACGGGGTGAGCCTGCTCGATCTGCGGCAGCCGGGCGCGAAGGTCACGCCTCTCTTCTATGCGTGGGACGCCCTCTATACGTTTATCGGGGCGAGTGGGGATCACCTCTACTTCCATACGACGAAAGACGCCCCCCTGCGACGCGTGATCGAGGTTGATGCGCGCAGGCCTGCAGCGTCGGCGTGGCCTACCGTCGTGCCCGAGGACACCGTGGCCCTCGACGAGGCCTCCTACGTCGGTGGCCGAATTGTTGCGAAGTATGTTTACGACGCGCACGCCGTCGCTCGGGTATTCAAAGTCGACGGGCAGATGGTCGGGCAGGTGCCGCTCCCGGGCCTGGGAACCGTGGAAGGGTTCTTTGGTGAGGGCAAGGAGACGGAAACGTTCTTCTCCTACACCGACTACCTGACCCCGCCGCAAATTTACCGTTACGACGTGACGGCTAACAAATCCTCTCTCTGGCGGAAATCCACGTTGGCCGAAACCACCGACGCGTATGTCACGGAGCAGGTGTTCTATCTCAGCAAGGACGGTACGCGTGTGCCGATGTTCATCACTCGTCGCCGCGACATGGCGCGGGATGGGAATCAGCCGTTCCTTCTTTACGGGTACGGCGGATTCAATGTCTCGCTGACGCCGACATTCCGAGCGTCAGTGCTCGCGTGGCTCGATATGGGTGGCGCATACGCAGAGGCCAATCTCCGCGGTGGTGGAGAGTACGGTGAGCCTTGGCACCGGGCGGGCACGCTCGTGAACAAACAGCGGGTGTTCGATGATTTCATCGCCGCCGCGGAGTACCTGATTCGTGAGCGCTACACACGGCCACAGAAGTTAGGTATTCACGGTCGCAGCAATGGCGGCTTGCTCGTGGGCGCCGCCTTGGTACAGCGCCCGGAACTCTTCGGCGCGACCCTGCCCGCTGTCGGGGTGTTGGACATGCTTCGCTACCACACCGCGAGCGCCAACGCGCGGCAGTGGTCGTCCGACTATGGGTTGAGCGAGGATCCGGAGCAGTTCAAGGCTTTGTATGCCTATTCGCCGGTTCACAATGTGAAGAAGGGCATGTGTTATCCGCCGACGCTTATCACTACGGCCGACCATGATGACCGTGTCGTGCCGTGGCACAGTTATAAGTTTGCAGCTGCTTTGCAGGCGGTGCAGATCTGCTCGAATCCCATACTCATTCGCGTCGAGACCCGCGCGGGGCATGGGGCTGGCAAGCCTGTTTGGATGCAGATCGATGACTTCGCGGATCAGTGGGCGTTTCTGGCGAAGTATTTGGGATTGATTACGCCGGGCATGCCGGCCCCCGCGCAGTAGCCGCACGGGTTCCCGACCCTGTTGAATCAGACCGGATCGGGGTCCGGGGGGCCGCCTTCACCCTCCACGCCCGGCGTCTCTCCCGGAATCGCATGCTTCTCGGAGAGCCACGCGCCGAGATCGATCATCTTGCAGCGCTCGCTGCAGAAAGGCCGAAACGGCGTGCTCGCCCAGTCAATCTCCCGGCGACAGGTCGGGCATTTGACACGCGTCGGGCTCATCAGGTGCAGCAGCTCAAAACGAAGGGCACATCCGCCTCGGTCTGCGCAGAGCGTTTTTCGAGGCCCTTCCAGGCAAGGAACCGTACGTTGCAGCGGTAGTGGCTGCCGCTGATTTCGGGGTAGAGGCCGGCGGAGGCGGGTAACGAGATGCGCAGCAGTTGCAGCGGGTTGTCCCGGTCGAAGGTGATGTTGAAGGTGCCTCCGGCCGCGACTTCCTTGCGGGCGCGGCCGTTCTGCCGCGTCAGCCAGAGCAGCTCCGCGACGGCATCGCACAAGGGGCGCAACAATCCCAACCATTCGTTGAATGTGCGCGTCCGCGTCTCATCCGGCTGGGTGAGCCAGAAGTAATAGTCAGGCAGATCGAACTCGCAGGTGCCGCCGGGGATGGCGCTGCGGTGTTTGATGGCGCTCAGGAATTCCGAGTCGCGCAGCGGCTGCAGAAAAGTCAGGCCCGCGTTTTGCAGATCGGTCCGCAGGCGGACCAGGTTCGTCATGAGCGTCTTCAACCGCTCCACGTCCACACCAGGCTTCGACTGGAAATCGGTCAACAGTGTGAGCTGGCGCTCCAGCTCCTTCAGAACGTCTGAGCGAACATCGCCGCGGGTACTGATCGCGAGGATATCGATGAGGCTTCCCATCGCCGCGCGGCTGCCCCACTGGCTGCCCATTTCGTTGTGGTAGAGCGCCTGGCTGTAGAGAAAATCCAGACGCAGAAAGGTTCGCATCCGCTCGTTCAGCGGCTGCTCGAACACTAAGGTCCCCTCAGGGGGCGGAGTTTCCGGGGTCGACTCTGGCCCCTCTGCGTCGAATTCTGTCATTTACGTATTGTGCTTGACGCATGCGCTGCCCGTAAACGGGACACGCGTCCTTGACACGTACGGAAGTTCAAGAAATCGCTTACGGCCGCGCTTGACGTGCGAGTTCCAGGTATTTCGCGTGAAGCTCGGCAACCTGATCGCGCACCGCGCTCATGTCACCATCGTTCTTGATAACGTCGTGCGCGGCCTTCAGGCGAGCTCCGCGGGATGTCTGCGCATTCAGGATCGCGCGCGCCTGCTCGAGTGTCGAGCCGTCCCGCGCTTCGAGACGCTTGATCTGTAGCTCCTCGTCGCAATCGACGACGAGCACGCGGTCGAGTTGCGAGCCGAGGCTCTTCTCGACCAGGAGCGGCAGCACGAGAATCTGATAGGGGCCGCCGGCGATGGCCGAGCGAGCTTCGACCGCCGCTCCGATCGCAGGATGAGTCAGGGCTTCGAGATCGGCCCGTGCTTTGGGGTCCGAAAACACGATGTTGCGTAGCACCGGCCGGTCGAGATGGCCGTCGGGAGTCAAGATAGAGGGGCCGAAACGCTCAACCAGCTGCTCGAGAGGCGGTTGCCCCGGTTCCACCACGTCGCGCGCGACCTGGTCGGTGTCGATGATCGGGACGCCAAGCGCGCCGAAGAATTTCGTGGCCGTGGACTTGCCGCTGGCAATGCCACCGGTGAGGCCGACGCGGAACGCTCTGGTACTCATTGAAATCGTTGCAATCTCTACTGCCGTGGAGAAAACAGCCCAAGGTAGCCCGTTACGAGCTCCTGGCCAAACATCAACATCAGCCAGCCCGCCGTGGCGAGAAACGGGCCGAATGCGATAGGAGTCGAACGGTTCTGGCGGCGCAACGCGAGTAGCGCGATACCGACCACGGCACCGACCCCCGCGGCAATCAGGATGATCGGCAGAAGCATCTTCCAGCCGAGCCATGCACCCAACGCCGCAAAGAGCTTGAAGTCACCGTACCCCATTCCTTCCTTGCCGGTGAGCAGCCGGAACAGATGATAGACGCTCCAGAGGCTCAGGTAACCCGCAATCGCTCCGATGATGCTCGACCGGGGGTCGACGGGCAGGATCGCGCCTGCCGCTTGGGACGACCAGAGGCTCAATGAGAGGCCGATCCAGAGCAGGGGGA
>JAQGOE010000338.1 GCA_028293725.1 Gammaproteobacteria bacterium
ACGCAGCGATTTCGCGCGGACTCACTCCACTGGCCTTGAAATCCGCGACACACTGGTGGCGTGTGCTGTAGCAGGCCGGAATGTCGCTGGGTGCAAAGCCGGCCGCCGCCAACGCTCGGCGAATCGCATTGTTGAGCGGACGGTAGAACAAGTTCGTCAGGCGCCTACGCTGGGCTTTCGGGTGCCGTGCTTGAAACTCCATCACCATGGCACGAAAGTGCATAAGTGCTTTCAGCTCCTCGGCGTTGGCCCCATACAACAACAATTCCCGTCGCGGGCCATTTGCGCGACCGTGAGTGGCTTTGGCGTTCTCCACGATGAGGGCGGGTACGAAGCGCATACGCCCCTTCGCATCGCGCAGATACTCGCCTCTCTCATCCCGATGCAAATACGAAGCAAAAGCGGCGTCGAACCACTCTCCGGGACGCAATCCCACTAAATGGTTGGCACGTACGAACGCTGTCGCCCGAACGGCATTAGGAGCGCGCTGCCCGCGCGCCTGCGCGAAGGCCGCGAGTGCGTCCACGCAGTCTGGCGGGAAGACCTTCAGCTTCTTGGTGGACGTCCGCGCGGGTGCGTCCGATCGCCGTTCGTACTGAAGCGTACCGAGATCGTGGAAGGCCCGGGCGTACTCGGCAGTATCGCCGTCGCCGGCGAGCAAGGCCTGCGCCTGCTGGCCGAGCCAATACCGGATGGCTGACTTGTACATCCGAAACGTCGCCTGTGCGATCTGCCCGGCGGCGATGAGCGCTTTCAAGTGTGCCACCAGGTGCTCGGGACGCAGCGCCTCGGTTGCCGAACGAATCCCCTTCGTGAGCTCCTTCAATCGCGTGACGTATTCCTGCTTCGTCCGGTCCGACAGCCGGGCGTCCATTCCCTCGATGTAGTCAATGAGGGTGCCGGGGGAGTCAAAGTCGATTGAGCGCGACATGGTCACTCAGCCTTCGTCTGAGACCACTATTGAGCGAGGCCGATCCCCAATCATCAGTCGGCCGCCATGCGGCCACGGGGCATGAGGCCCCAGTCGGAAACCCTCGTCGGACGGTGCCGACAGTCGGTCACCACTCTCTGTACGGTGATCGGTGCGTGCCGACCATCCGGTTCCAGACCATGTAGCTGCCCGCTCGTTCGACGCGCTGATCGCAGCAGGCGTGAAGTTGGTTTCATCTGCGTTAGTACCTTCGCGTGGCTACGTTCTACGCCAGCGGCGGGCGCATTACGAGCCGCTTTGTGCACCTGAAAGGATTCAGTGGGTCGGCAAGAGTGCGTGCGCCACTGCCATTCGTGGCCAGTCCAGGAGCTGTTAGAGGATACGGACCTACAGGTAGCGGCTGGCTTCGTGCTCGCGGCTTGGTGCGACGGAAAGGTGCACCTCGTCGAAGGTACTAACGATGCAGCGCTCGCGCGCGCGGAAACCACGAACGCCCAGCAGTCGCCGGCGATCAGTGGCTGAGGTGGGGACTTCAGATCGCGATTCCGCGCGGCGCCTCGGTTTGCCCGGGGCGAGCAAACAGACCCCACGCAGCCCAACTCCTCAGGCCAACGCGCTATCACGGTGTCGGCACAACGCTGCCAAGGTGACACTTCAACCAACTCGATGCGAAACATTGTGTGAAGAAAGCGCGCTGTAGGTGTCATCGTAGTGTCTCCAGTGTGGTGCGTTCGGGGCGGCTCACCCCCTATTTGCCTCCGTCCACGGGACTCCAGGCCCGCTAGGGGCGTCCGCGGAGTGTGTCGTCCCGCCGGCGCCCCCGTTCCAGAACTATGCCATTATTGATTTTCTCGCGGAATTAATTGAAAGTGTGAATTGTGCTCTTTGAGGTACCACGGAATGAAGTTTCCAATAAAAGTGCCCCTGCTTGCGTTACTGGTGTCAATCAGCGCTTGTGCGAGCCGACCGCCTACGCCAGTCGCTGCGGATTCCCAGGTTTATGCGCGCAGGATCATCACCGAGAAGGTCGATGAGGCGGTCCAAGCGCAACGGGAGCTGGCGGCGGCCACCAAAGAGGGCCAGGCGGCGCTCGTGCGTAAACAGGCCGCGCTCACGGTGGACGAAGTCGACGTCGATTACATCGGCCAACCGCAACCGTTGCTGGAGGCGATCGCCTATCGTTACGGATATCGGTACGTCGAATCGGGTAAACGCACTGAGCTCGCCACCGTAAATCTGCGCGTCCGAAAGGAGCGCGTCCCCGATCTGCTTCAAGACTTGGCGCGGCAAATCGCAGGCGGCGCCGACGTGGTCGTTGACCACAACACGAAAGTACTGCGTCTCTTGTACAAGCGGGTGTGAAACATGGCCGGCCTGGTAGTCGATCCCCCCGTCATGACACTGGAGCAGGCGCAGCACCTGTACGAACGGCCGGCGATCATCCAGCCAGCCGCCCCTGACAATGGCTCTGCGCCCCCGAATGTCGCGCAGAAAGCCAGGGCGCAAGCGCTGCTCGATACCGCACTCGGCGTGGGTATTAAGGCGGGGCTCGCATGGCAGCTGCGCAATGTCGGGATGGCCCTCAACGGGTTCGTCCGTGATCTTGATCTGCTTTACAACTTCCAGCAGCTGATGATCCATCAGCGCGTCATGCCCCCTGTCATCACCGAGGCCCGCAATCTGTACAACCAGGACGATGACTACACGGTCCGCCTCTCGGGTGCGTACTACAAGATCGAACGCCAAGCCGCCTTCTCGTCCGTGGCGCCCAACTGGCGCGCTTACTTGAGCTTCCCACCGGCCTCCACGGATGGTGACCACGTGCTCTCGATGTTGTTACCCGCCAACTCGTCCGAGCGCACCGCTTGGGAACTGGGCGTCAAAGACGGCTGGGACCAAGGCGTCGCGGAAGCGAACCTCATGCTGACGCGCGGAATGGATCGACTGAACCGTGATTTCAGCGGCATGACCCGATTTCATCGTTTTGTCTTGGACGGCAAGATCTCCCTTCCTGCAATCGCTCGCGAGGACATTCCGGTCACTCAGAATGGCGCCTCGATGGCGGTCGACGAAACGCTACTGCGCATCACAACCCTCCCGCAGTTCGATGCGCACCTTGCTAAGTGGCAAGGGGTCCTGATCAGCAATGCCTCGCCCACCCGAGTCGATTCGCCGGGGCAGCCGCCTACCCCAGGCACCGATCCACGCTCCGCGCAGGCCAAGCCGTGATTTCCTTGGCGACGGCGATCACAGAGGCACCGGCCGCCCCCTCCTCCGCCAGGGCCCTCCCGGTGGTACCGCCCTTGACGGGCTACACGGATCCGTTTCGGTTTGCCCATCCCGACAACTTCAAGGCCCTGATGCTCGAGGCCCTGACGCAGCGAGCAAGCGATGTGTTCGTGCAGCCGATGCTGCCAATCTGTGCGCGGGTCAACGGTCGTATGGTCGCTCTCACCCGGCGGCCGATCGATGACGCGGAAGTAAAGTTGGTCCTGAAGTGGACCGCCGGCCGCGACACTGCACTCACGGATATCCTCGAAGGCAAACCCGTGAACGCACGGTACGAGCTCTTCGACCCGACACTGAGAGCTCCCTCAGGCGCCCGCGTTCGCTATGGCTACCGCGTGAATGCCACTCCTGTGCTGCATGAGGGCGCCCTCTCCGCCCAGATCGTCGTGCGCACCATTCCCGATGAGCCTCCGACCACCGAGCAAGTTGGCCTCAACGAGGAGATTCTCACAGCAGCCACGCCCCGGGATGGCATCGTCTACATTGCAGGCGCCACGGGATCAGGTAAGACAACCACCTTCGCTGCCATTTTGCGCTACATCCTTGAGCACGACACGCCCATCAAGGGCAACATCATCACCGCGGAAGAGCCGATCGAATTCCGGTTCCACACCATTCGCAGCGCTCATTCCATCATCGTACAGACGCAAGTGCCCGACATGATCTGCGACTTCTATGCGTTCATCCGGGAGGCGATGCGCCGTGCACCGAAACTCATCATGATCGGCGAGCTGCGCGACCAACAAACGATTCGTGCAGCCGTGGAGGCCTCCCTCACTGGGCACCCCGTGTTCGGTACAGTACACGCCAACGGCGCGGCGGCGGTCATGCGACGGCTGATATCACGTTTCCCCGAAAGCGAACGCGCGACGGCTATATTTGATCTCGTCGAGACAGCACGATTCATTATGGCGCAGCGGTTGGTCCCCACGCGTGACGGCAAACTTACGGCCGCACGCGAATACCTGGTGTTCGACGAGGCGGTGCGCGAACGTCTCATCAGTCTGGATCAGATGGGGAAGGTTACCCAGGTTGTTAAAGAGCTGGTTGAAGAGCGCGGGCACAGCTTCCGCACGGAAGCCAAGTGTCTGTTGTCGCAGGGCCTCATCGACGAGCACGTCGCTCGCGAACTCGCACGTACTTGATATGAAACTAGACTTTACGAGGGCGGAGCAAGGTCTGATAGGCGCTTGCTATTTCACGAGGGGCGGCCAGTCCGGAAGTCTGGGCGTCATCGTCAAAGAGGAACCTCAGAGTGACGCCGGTGCAGATACAGCCCGTGAGAGAGCAGTAGAGTCATCCCAAAGCGAGGAGAAGCAAGCGGTCAGGGGGCGCGCTGAAGTTATTGTGTTGCCCTGCACGGTGAAAGCTGCTCTCAAGTGGGTTCGTGAGACACACCGACATCTGCCCAGGTTGCAGGGAGGATTGTTTGCCGTGGCTTGTGAATCGGAACTTGAAATCGTGGGCGTCGGTATTGCGGGAAACCCGAGCCGGGTTTGGCAGGGGCAGCGGAAAATTGTTATCTCTCGCGTCGCAACAGTCGGCCGTGAGAATGCGTGCAGTGCGGTTTATGGAGCGCTCTGCCGAGCGTCCAAGGCGCTTGGATACCATGAAGCATGGACCTACACGCTGCCCGAAGAAGATGGCACGTCCTTGCGCGCAGCGGGTTTCCGTGACATGGGCATGACGACGGGCGGTAGCTATGACCGCCCGAGCCGTGCTCGCGAATTCCCTGTGCGCCCGGAGCCGAAGCGCAGATGGCTGAGGCGGCTATCTCAGGGCAAGTCGGAGAACCCATGAGCCGCGGTTGCCGAACCTGCAAATACAACTCAAACCTGCGTACCCGGAGACAGACTGAGTGAGTTGCTCCTATCCGTTCACAATCCGCAAGCTGCCCAAATTGGAGCCGCGCGACCGCGCGTTTCGTGAACCTCTCGAGTTTCTCGGCGTTCCGAGTCCAGCTGCTCGTGGAACAGCCCAAAGCGTGGTGCGACTCGATCTGGATTTCGAAGCGTGTAGCATTGCGCGACGGAGATGTGCGTGAGTGTCGTAGACCAACAGCCCACGAATGTTCCCGCATATCCGAATATCTTCACGGTGAGCTATTGCCGCGATTGTCCTGACCTCGCTGCTAAGGAGATCAATCGGCTACGCAAAGAGGAACAATTCTCCCGCGAACTGACTCGTCGGCAATCCGACTTACTAACGGGCGTAGCCAACGCTCTGAGGGGACCGCCGCCGCGACTCACTGTGTGGAGGCATTATGATACGCCGATGCTCGCGCAAG
>JAQGOE010000291.1 GCA_028293725.1 Gammaproteobacteria bacterium
TGATTCGTAATCAGTAGGTCCGCGGTTCGATTCCGCGAGTCAGCACCATCCCTGCCTACCCCGTGGTGTGATGAGCAAGCTCAGCGTCGAGCTCGTCCTGCGTGAGACAGACTTCAGTCTTCTGTACGTGCGAACCCGAGACCGCCTGCATCCGGCAGAAGTATTCTCCGCCGTTCTTCATCACTCTCCGGTAACCCTTGGGAACCGGGGTCGCTCCCGTACCGGGCGCGGTAGCAACCGGAGCGCTGCCGCTAGCGGCGGCTGTCGCGGTCGAATTCACCGGAGCCTTCGAGGCGCAGGCAACGAGAACCGCTGCACCAACAACCAGCAAAAGCCCTCTCCTGATCTGACTCATCACGTGTCCTCCCTCACTCTGTAACGTGTTTGCCATTCTATAGCGCCCCTAACGGTTGTCACCCGTGACGGCTATCGCAGACCATGCGACGGACACCCGATTTTGTCGACGGGTGGTGCTTTTTTATCGAGCCGGCGCGGACGACAATGCGAGTGGCGACATAAGACGGTTCAGCCGGAGCACAGACCATGACCCACAGTCTTCCGCCGATCGTGTCGCGAGCGCCGTGGCGCCGCGCGGGCATGACGCAAGTCTCAGGCCTTTCGATTCATCCGCGAAAAGATGTTGATCAGATTGCCGTCGGGATCACGTAGGGCCACATGCTGTCAGTTCCTGGCAGTCGCGTGGCGATCCCAAGATTTTCCGCCCTGTGCCTGTCGGTTCGCCGGACCCTGTTGCGTCCTTGGGAGCACCTGATCAACATTCAGCTCAGCACATCTACCTGGATAGAGGGCCAAGACCATGTCAGCGACAGACACGAACACGATCCGACTCCACCGAGTGCTCCGCTCCAGCCCGGAGCGGGTGTACCGCGCTTTTCTCGATCCGGCCGCCCTATGCAAGTGGCTACCGCCAAACGGCTTCACCTGTACGGTGCATCACCTGGATGCGAAGGTGGGCGGGACGCACAAGATGTCGTTCACGAACTTCTCCTCCGGCAACCAGCACTCGTTCGGCGGCACTTATGTCGAGCTCGTGCCGGGCGAGCGGATCCGCTACACGGACCAGTTTGACGATCCGAATCTGCCTGGCCAGATGCAGGCGACGATCACACTGAAGAAGGTCTCGGTCGGAACCGAGCTCAACATCGTGCAGGAAGGCGTGCCTGCGACCATCCCGCCTGAGGCCTGTTACCTGGGATGGCAGGAGTCGCTGGTGCTCCTCGCCAAGCTGGTTGAAGCGGAGATCCCGGGCTAAGCTCATGAAATGGGAAATGAGCTCGACAACGCTGTGCGGAAACTCTGTCTCGCATTCCCTGAGACCGAAGAGCTCATCTCTCACGGAATGCCGAATTTCCGCGTCCGCGGCGGAAAGATTTTCGCCATGTATGCAGTGAATCACCACGGGGACGGGCGAATTGCACTGTGGTTGAACACTCCGGATGGCATGCAGGACGCGCATGTGCACGCGGAGCCCAAATACTACTTCGTGCCGCAATACGTGGGGCCGAGTGGCTGGCTTGGAGTGCGGCTCGATGTCGGACTCGCATGGAAGCGCCTCGCCCCCATCGTGCGGGCGGCCTACGAGCGGGTCGCGCCCGCCAGGCTGAGCAGCCAACTGAAGAAGACCCCTTCCATAGCCGCGCCGAAACGGAAATTCACCGTCGCCGATGTCGATCCCAAGAACACGCCGCGCGGAAAACAAATTCTCGCGAGCATGCGGAAGATCTGCCTGGCGCTACCCGAAACGTCCGAAGGCCTGCAGTTCGGTCAGCCGGTCTGGCGCGCGGGGAAGAAGGTTTTCGCACAAGCGTATTGTTATGAGGAACGCTGGCGGGTGGCGTTCTGGGTGGGTGTCCATGCGCAACTCCTCATGACGGACGACCCGCGTTACACGATCCCGCCCTATATGGGCCACAACGGCTGGATCTCGCTCGATGTCGCGAAGACACACAGCGAGCGCGAACTGCAACCGCTGGCGTTGGAAAGCTATCGCCACTTTGCGTTGAAGAAGATGTTGGCGCAGCTACCCGCGACTTGACCTGCCGGACCTGCGGCGCTAATTTCTCGCTATGGCTCGAATCACGACACGCAAGCAACAACAGCAACCCTCACCGGGGGAGCTGCGCGTGTACGTTTCGAAGACCAGACCTCAAAGTCGAAATCTTTAGCGAATTCACCTCGCAAAGCACCCCCGCCAACGGCGGGGCGTCATTGGAGCTTCGCCGGTAACAACACCGAAGGAGCTCAACCGTGCCGTATTTCTCCTCTGACGTCGAAATCGAACGTATCGGCCGAGGCCTGCTCGACCGCTCGTTGCCCAAGGCCGAATGGACCCACGCGGGCCACTTTGCCGCTGCATTCTGGGTACTCCGGCGGCCCAACATGGACGCCGCGCGCGACATGCCCGGATTGATACGGGCCTACAACGAGGCGACCGGAGTGCCTAACACCGACACAACGGGTTATCACGAAACCATCACCCTGGCGTCCTTGCGGGCGGCGGGAGCGTGGTTGCGGGGTCGGTCCGGCGTGCCCCTGTATGAGGCTTTGAACGAGCTACTGGCGACAGAGTACGGACGCTCGGAGTGGCTGCTCGGCTATTGGTCGAGGCCCTTGTTGTTCTCTGTAGCGGCCCGGAGCACGTGGGTTAACCCGGATCTGCGTGAGTTGCCGTTTTGAGTACTCAGCGGGCGCCGGCGTAACAAAGGGCGTGTACCTTCCGTTGCCGCGAAATCCGCCGCTCCAAGTCGCGTTTGAGCGCCGTTAAGCGGCCTCGCAGCGTCCGACCCGCCCCCGGGCACGTCGGCCGGTCGCCCCGAGGCGTCCCTTTGGCGCGTTCATCGCGGCATTTGATTAACGACTGTTTAAACTTTTCGAATCGGCCCCGCTTCTAAGTGGGCGCGCTACAGTGAAACGTGAGTCCGCGGCCGGACACAAAGGAATATCCAGTGGGTGCCAATCCGGAGCACAAAGTCGAGCATTCTGGCAGCCATGGGGAGCCAATTGCTTGGATCAGCCGCGAACATGTGTCTATCGAGCGCATTCCCGTCGATAGCGGCGTGGCCCCGGCAACGGATGGAGGAGCCTCCACAGTTGTTCAGCACCCGGCTGCAGCGGATGCGGGATCGCCAGGTCGGGTGAAGTGGACGCTCGGCGTCCTAGCGATCGTAGTTGCCGTCGCGGTAGCGGCCGCGGTGTGGATGACCCGTGCCTCGGGTCCATCCGCCACCACCACCCTCGCGAAAGAGCAATCCATCCCCCTGGTGAGCGTCATGTCGCCGGGCGTAACGGCGGTCACCTCTAACGTCACCTTCACCGGCGCGATCTCTGCTCGCTACGACATGCCGATTGGCATCGACGGCGACGCCGGCAGAATCGTCGGCATCTACGTCGAAGCAGGCGATCACGTCAAAAAGGGCCAGTTGCTGGCGAAGCTAGATGACTCAGTGCTGATCCCGCAGGTGAACCGCCTGGCCGCCTCGCTCGAGCAGACGCGCGCTCAAGCGGCATTATCGGCCGCCGAATATCGTCGTGCACAGGCCGTCGCGCCCGCAGGCGCTCTGTCGGCGGAGGACGTCGAAAAGCGTCGCGCCACGCAGATCACAGACGAGGCCACCGTGAAAGTCGCGGCCGCCCAACTCGCCGAATTCCAAGCGCGGTTGAATCGTACTCACGTGGTCGCGCCCGTCGACGGGACCGTCCTCATGCGTAAAGCCGAAGTCGGCCAGATCGCCAATTCGGGCGGTGACGCTCTGTTCCGCATCGCCAGCGGCGGCGAAGTTGAAATGCGGGGTCAGATCGCGGAACAGGACCTCGCGGTTCTCAAGACCGGCCAGCCGGCCGCGGTCTACATCACCGGGCTGTCGCGGCCGTTCGAAGGACGCGTGCGCCTGCTCGGCGCCGTCATCGATCCCAACACGCGGCTCGGCGAGATCCGCATCGCGTTGCAACCGGATCCGGCCCTGCGCCCCGGAGCCTTCGCCCGCGGCTCCGTGGTCGTCGCCAAGGCGGAACGGCCCGTGCTCCCGCAAACGGCGGTCATGTCGGACAGCCAGGGCACTTATGTCTACGTCATAAATGGAGAGAGCAACGTCGAGCGTCGCGCGGTGAGTGTCGGTGGCACGATCGACGCCGGCGTGATCGTTTCGGCCGGCCTTACGGGAAGTGAGCGGGTTGTGACCACGGCGGGCGGATTTCTTCGCAACGGCGAGCGCGTGACCGTTACGCCAGCAGCCTCGTCCGCACCCGATTCCGAGCCGCCACCCCCTGCGAAGGACACGCACTCATGAGAAACATGTCCGCTTGGGCGATTCGGCATCCGATATCGCCCATCGTACTGTTTGTCGTGTTGTTGTTCATGGGCTCCGTCGCGTTCGTTCGGCTGCCCGTCACGCTCAACCCGGATATCGCCTTTCCACTGGTCCTGGTGCAGGTCCTGCAACCGGGCGCGGCGCCGACCGAGGTCGAAACCCAGATCCTGCAGAAAGTCGAGGGCAGCGTTGCCGGCATCGGCAACATCCACAACATCACCTCCGTGGCGCTCGAGGGCCAGGGCAGGATCTTCATTGAATTCAACATCGGCACGCCGATCGATCGGGCAGTGGCCGACGTGCGCGATGCGGTGGCCAAGGTGCGGGTGAGCCTGCCCGAAGGCATCCAGGAACCGATCGTGCAGCGGCAGGACGTCGATGGCGGCGCCATCGTGTACTACGCCCTCAGCACTACCACTCTGTCCGAGCAGGAGCTTTCCTGGTTCGTGGACAACACCGTCACCAAACGGTTACTCGGAGTGCCGGGCGTGGCGCAAGTCAACCGCGGCGGAGGTGTGAGCCGGGAAATCCGCGTCGAGCTCGATCCCGCTCGCATGCAGGCGCTCGGCATCACCGCTGTCCAGGTCAATCAACAGATCCGGCAGCTCAACCTCGACTCGCCCGGCGGTCGCGCCCAGGTTGGCGGTGGTGAGCAGGCGATCCGCGTCCTCGGCGGCGCGCACACGGCACTGCAACTCGCGGACACTCAGATCATGTTGCCCGGCAACCGTTTCGCGCGCCTGAGTGACATCGCCGTCGTTCGCGACAGCGTCGGCGAAATCCGCTCGATTTCCCGACTCAACGGCCGCGAGGCCACTACGTTCGGCGTATACAAGGCGAAAGGCTTCTCCGATGTCACGGTCCTCGATGCCGTGCACGAAGAGCTAGGTAAGATCGCGAACGAGAACCCACAGGTGAAGCTCACGCAGGTCTTCACCACTGTGGACTACACGAAGAAAAACTACGATTCGGCATTGAGTGCGTTTCTCGAAGGATCCGTGCTCGCGGTGCTCGTTGTTTGGTTTTTCCTGCGCGACATCCGTGCGACGCTCATCTCGGCGCTGGCAATTCCGCTGTCCGCGATCCCCACGTTCGCATTCATGCAATGGATGAGTTTCACGCTCAATTCCATCAGCCTGCTTGCGCTGTCGCTCGTCGCCGGCGTGCTCGTGGACGACGCGATCGTCGAAATCGAAAACATTGTGCGTCACATGCGCATGGGGAAGACCGGCTATCAGGCATCCCTTGACGCTGCGGACCAGATAGGACTCGCCGTCGTGGCGACCTCCTGCACCATCATCGCGGTGTTTACGCCCGTCAGTTTCATGGGCGGTATTACCGGGCAATACTTCAAACAGTTTGGCCTGACAGTGGCGGCCGCAGTGTTCTTTTCGCTGCTCGTCGCACGCCTCATCACACCTGTCATCGCCGCCTACACTTTGAAGTCGGAGCGGGTCGCGGTGCACAGCGACGGGCCCATCATGGCCTGGTACGTTCGGGCGCTGCGATGGTCCGTACAACACCGCTGGAAAACCATGGCGGCCGGCGCCGTGTTCTTCGGACTCTCCATTGTTGGCTTGATCCTGATTCCGAAGTCGTTCGTGCCCGAGTCGGATAACAGCAGCGCGGACCTGCAGTTGGAGCTGCCGCCTGGAGTGAGGCTGGAAGACACCGCGGCCGCTTCCGCGGCGGCCTATCGCATCGTCTCCCGCCACCCTGAGGTGATGGACGTCGTCGAATCAATCGGCGCCGATGAGTTTGGCGAAGTTCGCAGCGCGGAACTTTTCGTCACTCTCGTACAGCCCAACAAGCGGCGCGAGTCGCAACAGGAGTGGGAGCGGCGTGTTCTCGTGGAGCTCAAGACGATCCCCGATGCTCGCATTCATTTCGAGAAGCAATCGGGCTCCGGCGGCCGTGACCTCACCCTTTACGTCGTTGGCGATCAGCCCGATCTCGTGCAGAGCACTGCCCAGAAGGTGATAGCCGAAATGCGTCAAATGCCGATTCTCCGTGACGCGCGCATCAACGGTGACATGCAGAGACCGGAAATCATCGTCCGACCGCATCTCGACCTGGCGGCCCAACTCGGCGTGACCGTCTCCAGCATCAGCCAGACGATCAGAATCGCGACCCTGGGTGATCTGGACGAGAACAGCGCCAAGTTCTCGCTCTCGGACCGACAGGTCCCTATCCGGGTGAGCCTCATCGAGGGCACGCGCCGCAATCTGACCACTCTCGAGAACCTACCGGTGCCGACAGGCTCCGGAGGCGCCGTCCCATTGAAATCAGTAGCCGATATCAGCTTCGGCGAAGGGCCGACCCGCGTCCGTCGCTACAATCAGAGCCGCCGCATCGCCCTCGAGAGCGACTTGAACGGGGTGACGCTCGGCACGGCACTGAAACAGGTCCATGCCCTACCATCGGTCATGCATCTGCCGCAGGGCGTGCATGTGATCGAGATCGGCGACGCGCAGGTCATGGGCGAGCTGTTCGTGAATTTCAGCGTCGCCATGACCACCGGCATCCTCATGGTCTTCGCGGTCCTGGTGCTCCTGTTTGCAAGGGTCCTGCAACCCATTACCATCCTGTCCTCGCTGCCGCTATCGATCGGCGGGGCGGTCGCAGCGCTCGCGCTGACGAATCATTCGGTCTCACTCGGAGTCATGATCGGTTTTCTCATGCTGATGGGCATCGTCGCCAAAAACTCGATTCTTCTCGTCGATTTCGCCATCGAAGAGATGCGCGTGGGCAAAGACCGGGCTACCGCGATTATCGAAGCGGGGCACAAGCGCGCCCGCCCCATTGTCATGACGACCGTGGCCATGGTCGCCGGCATGCTGCCGGTGGCGATCGGACTCGGTGGCGACGAGGCGTTCCGCGGACCCATGGCGATCGCCGTCATTGGCGGACTCATCACGTCGACGGGCCTCACGCTGGTCATAGTGCCGGCGGCCTTCTCGCTCATCGATGACATCGAGCGCTGGCTCGGCCCGAAATTCGGACGGGTTTTGATCGCGCCGCCTCCGCAGGCCACAGCGCCCTCACAGCCTCATCCTGCCGCGTAGGTAATGTTGAGAGCGGTATCTTCCGACACAGGTTCTGAGCCTGCAGCAGAGGCCCCAAAGCCCGAGCGTCCGGCCTGGTGGGTGAGGATCGTCTCCCGCATACCCATGGTGCTGCTGGACCGCCTTGCGGATCTGCTCGGCTGGCTGGCATTCCGCGTGTTTCCGTACCGGGAGCACGTGGTCCGCGAGAACCTCACCAAGGCCTTTCCCGATCTCGATGAAGCGGGCCTGCGCAAGGTCATGCGCGCCTATTACGACGGGTTCGCGCAGATGTTCGTGGAGCTACTGAAGGGCGCCACTCTGTCGGCCGCCGAGATCCAGCGGCGGGTCCGGATCGTCAACCTCGAAAAGGTGCAGGCGTATCTGGCCAACGGGCAGTCGGTACTGGTCGTGGCGGCACACCAGTGCAACTGGGAATGGATGCTGCTCGGCCTGTCGCTCGAGCTCGGATATCCGCTGGATGCAGCCTATAAGCCGCTGGTCGATAGCTGGGCGGAGCGCGAGATGAAGAAGCTGCGCAGCCGCTTTGGCTGCCGTCTCATCCCGGCGAAAGAGCTGCTCGCCGACATCATCAAGCGGGGCAAGGTCACGCGCGCCATCGCCATGGTCGCCGACCAGGAGCCGACTACCAGCGAGCACAAGCACTGGACGCGTTTCCTGAACCGGGACACGGCGTTCTACATGGGACCGGAGGAGATCTCGCGCGTCACCCGCTTCCCGGTCTTTTTCATCGAAATGCGGCGCACCCGCCGCGGCAACTATGAAATGGCGTTTCAGCCGCTGGCCACCCCGGAGGAAAAACTGAAGCCGGGGGAAATCACCGAGCGGTACGCCCGCCTGGTCGAAACCCAGATCCGCGCCGCCCCGGCCGACTGGCCGTGGTCGCACAAGCGCTGGAAGCTCAAGAAGTCGGTCTACAAGCGCTAGGACTGGAGCGCTGGGTGAAGTTGCACGAGGCGGCCGCGAAGGATTGACCCCACGCGGCCCCGGAAGGTCCGCTACTGCTTCTCCACCACCACAGACGGCCTGCGCAGCTCGCGCGGAAGCGCGAAATACACGTTTTCCTCGCGACCCTTGACCTCGTTCGGCACCTGCCCACCCCAACTCCGCAGGCGCTCGACAACCTGCTGCACGAGCAGCTCGGGCGCGGAAGCGCCGGCGGTGACGCCGACGGCCTTCTTGCCGTCGAACCAGTCGCGCTTCAGATCATCGGGGCCGTCTACCAGGTAACCCGGAACCCGCGCCCGATCGGCCATCTCGCGCAGGCGGTTGGAGTTGGAGCTGGTGCGGGAGCCGACGACGAGCAGCACATCGACTTTCTCGAGAAGGGTCTTCACCGCGTCCTGCCGGTTCTGCGTCGCGTAGCAGATGTCTTCCTTGCGCGGGGTAGCAAGGGAAGGAAATTTGCTCTTTAGAGCCACAACGATTTCCGCGGTGTCATCGACGGACAGCGTCGTCTGCGTAACGAACGCCAGCCGTTGCGGATCGCGCACGGTCAAAGCATCAACGTCCTTAACACTCTCGATGAGATGCATGGTGCCACCGAAAGACGTATCGAATCGGCCCGTGGTGCCCTCGACCTCGGGATGTCCGGCATGTCCAATCAGGATTACGTCGCGCCCATCGCGGGCGTAACGCTGCACTTCCATGTGGACCTTGGTAACGAGCGGGCAGGTCGCATCAAACACCGTCAGCCCGCGAGTCTTCGCTTCGGTCTCGAGAGCACTCGATACCCCGTGAGCCGAAAAAATGACGGTCCCGCTCGACGGCACTTCGCTCAACTCCTCCACGAAGATCGCGCCGAGCGCACGCAACCGGTCGACGACGTGCCGGTTGTGGACGATCTCATGACGGACGTAGATCGGGGCGCCGAAAAGCTCGATCGCGCGCTCTACGATATCGATGGCACGGTCGACACCAGCACAGAAGCCACGGGGATTGGCGAGAAACACATCCATCTAAACACCCACCTTTTTCGCGTTTCGGCTCTCTCGCCAGGCATCCAGGAGCAACAGGATCGCTCCGACGGTGATGGCCGAATCCGCTACGTTAAACGCCGGAAAATAATGTTCCCTGCCCCAGTGGGCAGAAATGAAGTCGACGACGTGGCCAATCCGCAGCCGGTCGATCACGTTGCCGAGCGCGCCGCCCAGGATGAGCGTGAGGCTACAACACAACAGCCCCTGCGAGCGCGCCTGGAGGCGCCGCAGCCAGGCGAGAATGGCCGCTCCCACACCGAGGGCCAACCCCACGAAAACCCACTTCTGCCATCCCGAGGCATCGGACAGAAAACTGAATGCCGCGCCCGTATTGAACATCAGGGTGATGTCCAGAACCGGCAACAGATGAACACTTTCGTAAATGCGGAAGTGCTGCACCATCCAGGCCTTGGTGGCCTGGTCGAGAACGATCACGCCCACGGCAAGCGGCAGCCAACGCCAGCCGTTCGCCTCGCTCGCCGTACGGCGGCGCTCGTTCGTGAGCGGTGCGCTCACGCCTTCTCCAACCGGGTCGCTCATACGTACTTCCGCTGTTCGCCGGGACCATCGACGTTCGTAACACAGCGTCCGCACAACTCCGGGTGCTCCACATAGCGCCCTACGTCCGGACGCCGATTCCAGCAGCGGATGCACTTCGTGTCACTCGAAGGCTTGACCGCAAGCCATACTCCACCACGTCCGGTGTTAGTCGCGAGGACGGCAGTGTCCGTGGGACTCGCAACCTCATGCACCCGCGCCTGCGATGTGATGAACAGGAAGCGCAGTTCCTCGCCGAGGGCGTTGAAGCGCGCGTACTCATCGGGCGCGCAGTAGATATCGACCTCAGCATCGAGAGGCGCGCCGATCGAGCCGGCATCGCGTAATTTCTCGAGCTCCCGAACCACGTCAGAGCGCAATTGAATGAGAGACGGCCAGTCGATGGGGTCCGACGGCGTCTCGGGCACCGCATGCCACGTCTCGAGAAACACGGACTCACCATGCTCGCCCGGCAGGAAACGCCAGATCTCCTCGGCCGTAAACGACAGGATGGGCGCGAGCCAGCGCACCATGGTCTCGGCGATGTGATACATCGCAGTCTGCGCCGAGCGGCGTGCGCGACTGTCCACCCCGGTCGTGTAGAGGCGATCCTTGCTGACGTCGAGGTAGAGCCCGCCCAGATCAACGATGCAGAAGTTATGGATCTTCTGATAGATGAGGTGGAAGGTATATTTCCGATACGCCTCGGTGATCTCGGCCTGCAACGCGCGCGTGCGGGCCAGCGCCCAGCGGTCGAGCGCCAGCATCTCGCCGGGCTTCACGGAGTGTAGCTTCGGATCGAAGCCATGCATGTTTCCCAGGAGGAAACGCACGGTGTTGCGGATCCGGCGATAGGAATCCGCCATGCGCTTGAGGATCTCTTCGGACACGCTCATTTCGTTCGCGTAGTCCGTGGACGAAACCCACAGGCGCAACACATCCGCCCCGAGACTGTTCATGACTCTCTGCGGAGAGACGGCGTTGTTGAGCGACTTCGACTGTTTGATGCCCTTCTCGTCGACCGCGAAGCCGTGAGTGAGCACAGCCCGGTAGGGAGCGCGCTCATAGAGAGCCTCGGACATGAGCAGGGAACTATGGAACCAACCGCGATGCTGATCCGAGCCCTCGAGATAGAGATCGACAGGCGCCGCGATCTCCGGCCGCTGCGTCCCAACACACTCGAACGACAGACCCGAGTCCGCCCAGACATCCATGACGTCCGTGACCTTCTCGTAGGAATCGACATCGCTGCCCAACAGCTCGGCGGGCTGCAGCGAAAACCAGGCCTCGATTCCGCCCTTCTCCACCCGCGTGGCAACGGCTTCGATGAGATCCTGCGTTCGAGGATGCAACTCGCCCGTCTCCTTCTTCACGAACAACGGTATCGGCACGCCCCAGGTGCGCTGACGCGAGATGCACCAGTCCGGGCGATTCTCGATCATCCCGGCGATGCGCTGCTCACCCCACTCCGGCGTCCATTGGGTTTTCTTGATGTCGCGCAACGCATGCTCACGCAGCTGCTTCTGCTCCATGCTGATGAACCACTGCGGCGTAGCGCGGAAGATCAGCGGCTTCTTGTGCCGCCAGCAATGCGGATAGCTGTGACGGAACGCCACGTGGTGAACCAGGCGGCCGCGCTCCTTCAAAGTCGCAATGATGACGGGATTCGCCTCGTCGACCTTCAGGCCAGCTACCAAAGGCGTGCTGGCGTAGAAGCGACCATCATTACCGACTGGGTTCGCAACCGGAAGGCGATAGCGCTGCCCAACGGCGAAGTCCTCCTGCCCATGGCCGGGCGCGGTGTGCACGGCGCCCGTACCGGCATCGAGAGTTACATGCTCGCCGAGGATGATCGGGACCTGACGATCCTCGAACGGATGCTGCAACATCAAGCCTTCGAGGGCGCTGCCGGTCGTGTCCGCCAGAGTCGCCACGGCGGTCATACCATAGCGCTTCAAACACGACTCGAGTAGGTCCGCGGCCAGGATCAGACGATAACGCTCACCGTCCTTGTCAGCTTCGACAAGCACGTAGCGGAAGTCACCACGAAGCGCGACCGCCTGGTTGGCGGGCAACGTCCAGGGTGTCGTGGTCCAGATGACAACGTCGAAAGGCGCGCCGTTCAAACTTCCGGACGGCAACTCGACCCGGTCCGCCAGTGCCCTGCTGTCGACTACACGAAACGCGACGTCGATGGCCGGCGAGGTGTGTTCCTGGTATTCAACCTCCGCCTCCGCCAGTGCCGAACGGCAGTCGAGACACCAGTGCACCGGCTTCACCCCTTTATAGAGGTGTCCGTTGCGGATGACCTTGCCGAAGGCGCGCAATTGCTGCGCTTCGAACGAGGGATCCATGGTGCGATAAGGATGATCCCAGTCACCCAACACACCGAGGCGCTTGAAGTCAGCGCGCTGCAGGTCGATCTGCTCCTGCGCGTAAACCCGGCAGGCGGCGCGGAAAGCCGCGGCATCGAGCTTCTGGCCCGGCCGACCGTGCTTCTTCTCCACCTGCAATTCGATGGGCAGCCCGTGGCAGTCCCAACCCGGAATGAAGGGCGAGTCGAAACCGTCGAGCGAGCGCGACTTGACGACGATGTCCTTGAGAATCTTGTTGATGGCATGACCAACGTGAATGACGCCGTTGGCGTACGGCGGCCCATCGTGCAGCACGAAGCGCGGGCGGCCCTTTGCGGTCGCGCGCATCTTCGCGTAGGTCCCCCGCTCTTCCCAACCTTTCACCATCGCGGGCTCGCGTTGTGCGAGATCCGCCTTCATGGGGAAGTCGGTCTGCGGCAGGTTGATCGTCTGTTTGTAGTCAGCCATGTATTTCGTTCAAGTGCTCAATATGCGCCGCGCCTGCGCAGCGTCCCGATGAATCTGCTCGACGAGCGCGTCGAGTGTCGGGTAATTCTCCTCGTCACGCAGTTTCGCCACGAACTCCACTTCGATCTCCCGGCCATACAGGTCCGAGGAGAAATCGAACACGTGCACCTCGAGCAGCGTCCGCACCCCTCCAACAGCGGGGCGCGTACCCAGGCTTGCAACACCGCGCAACGGCGTTGCCTCAATTCCGTGCACGCGAACCGCGAAAATTCCATGTAGCGGCGTCCGCCGCCGCTCGATGCGCAAATTCGCTGTCGGGAAGCCCAGTTCCCGCCCGAGGCGATTCCCGTGAATTACCGGACCGCGCATCGTATAAGGACGACCCAGCCAGCGGCCGGCCAATCCAAAGTCGCCCCGCCACAGCGCGTCGCGCACACCGCTGCTGCTGACGCGCTCGCCGTCAAACATCACCGGAGGCACGACATCAACCGCAAAGCCCAACCGCTTGCCCACATCAGCCAACATAGGCGCGGTGGCTTCACCGTTACGGCCGAACCGGAAGTCGTGACCGACGACCACCGTCCGGGCGCCCAGATCCTTCGCCAGCAGGCCGGCAAAAGCCTCACCGGTCAGGTTACGCAAGCACTCGCCAAAGCGCAGCAGCAACACGCCGTCGAGGCCCATGCCCGAGAGAATCCGCCAGCGCTCCCGCAATGACGTCAGCCGGGCGGGCGGCGCCTCCGGCGCCAGGTATTCCCGCGGCGTGGGCTCGAACGTCAATACTACAGTCGGCGCGGTCAGTTGCGCGGCGTGCTCTTTAAGACGGCGCAAGAGCGCCTGATGGCCGAGATGGATGCCGTCGTAGGTGCCGATGGTGACGACGCAGCCACGCTGACGCTCGTGCAGATTTACAAGGCCGCGGATGAGCTCCATGGGCCACTTAAGCCACTGATGTTAAAAGGTTAAATGATACGGGGTTTTGCCAGGCAAAGCCCGTGGAAGTTTGTCCAAGCCAGCAGTTTATGTGAACCCGCGAGAGGCCGCCCGCCGGTCGCAGGCCCAATCCGGTTCCGATCACGGCGGCCGTTGACAACAGCATGCCCGATAAGCAGACTACCGGCCCCCCGCGACCGGGGATTTTCGAGATATTGACGGAGATTTCGTGGCCAATACCAAGTCCGCCGAAAAAGCTGCCCGCCAGGCCCAGAAGCACCGCGTGCGCAATGTAGCACTGCGCTCCCGGATGCGTACGGCGGTACGCAGCGTGACGGCGGCTATTGCCGGCAAGAACAAAGACGCCGCAGTGGCCACTTACAAGGAAGCTGTGCCGGTCATCGACGCATTGGTGAACAAGCAGATCATCCACCGCAATAAGGCTGCGCGTCATAAAAGCCGGTTGTCGGCTCAGATTCGCGCAATGCAGTGAGGCTGAGATGGAAGCTAACGAAAAGGCACGCTGGAACCACGTCCCAGCAAACCCGCCAGTGAGTCTGAAGCTGAAGCCTGCCGCTAGGCGGCAGTATCTCCTGCAGGTGCTTCGCGGGCGAGTGCCTCGCGAGCCTGCTCCTCCAAAAAGCCCATAATCGCCTGAGCCAATTCCTTCGTCCCGCGGCCGGTGGCTGCGGAGACGAGGAAATGCGGGCCGCGAAAGCGTAGCCGCCGCACGATGTCGCGTGCGCGCTTTTCGGCTTCCTCGTCCGGCAACAGGTCCCGCTTCGTCATGACGAGCCAGCGGGGCTTGAGGGCGAGATTTTTATCGAATTTCTTCAGCTCGGCGACGATCGCGCGAGCATCACGCACCGGATCCGCCTCCGGGTCGAGCGGCGCAATATCCACGAGGTGCAGAAGCACGCGCGTGCGCTGCAAGTGCTTGAGAAACCGGATTCCGAGGCCCGCCCCATCGGCAGCGCCTTCGATGAGACCCGGGATATCCGCCATGACGAAACTTCGGTGCTCGCCCACGTCGACGACACCCAGGTTCGGATAGAGGGTTGTGAAGGGGTAATCGGCAACCTTGGGTCGCGCGTGCGAAACCGCCCGGATCAGGGTCGATTTGCCGGCATTGGGCAGCCCCAGCAGGCCAACGTCGGCGATAACCTTCATTTCGAAGAGGAGGGTGCGCTTTTCGCCGGGCAGGCCCGGACCGAATTGGCGCGGCGACCGATTGGTGCTGGATTTAAAGCGCTGGTTGCCCCAACCGCCTTTGCCGCCCTTGACGACCATGAGCACATCCCCAGCGTGGGTGAGATCGCTGAGCTCCTCGTTCGTCTCGGCGTCGCGAACCGTGGTGCCTACCGGAACGGGGATATATAGATCAGCTCCACCGTGGCCGGTGCAGTCGTTCGCCCCACCGGACTCACCGTGACCCGCCCTATAGGTTTTCTCGATGCGGAAATCTGCAAGGGTATTAATGCCTTCCTGCGCTCGCAGGTAGACGCTTCCCCCATTGCCGCCGTCGCCACCATCCGGCCCTCCAAAGGGGACGAATTTCTCACGACGAAAACTGGTGCTGCCCCGGCCACCGTTGCCGGCCTGCACCTTACATTTGGCTTCGTCGACGAATTTCATAACGGAAGACTACCTAGGCCGAACCGCCAGAGGCTAAAAAACAAACCCCGGCGCTCGGCCGGGGTTCGCAGGACACCGTTCGAACGGCGATCCTCAGTGCGTGGTGGCGGCTTCGCCTTCCGGCAGGACGCTCACGTACAGACGCTGCTCCGCGCCCTTCTTCTGGAACAGCACCTTGCCCGTGATTTTCGCGAACAGGGTGTGGTCCGTGCCCGTGCCGACGTTCGCACCCGCGCGCACCGGCGTGCCGCGCTGGCGAATGAGGATGTTTCCGGCCAGCACGCGCTCGCCGCCGTAGCGCTTGACGCCCAGGCGCTTGGATTCTGAATCGCGGCCGTTCTTGGTACTGCCGCCTGCCTTTTTATGTGCCATGACTGCTTTTCCTGAAAAAAGTGCTGACTTCAGCCCGCGCTGATGTCGGTGATCTTCACCTCGGTGAAGTGCTGGCGATGGGTCTTCTGTCGCAGATAGTGCGCACGGCGCTTGAACTTCACGACGGAGACCTTCGCGCCCTTGCCGTGACGTACGATAGTGCCGATGACCTTGCTACCTTTCAGCAGCGGGGCACCGAGCTTGACGTCGGCGCCCTCGCCAACGAGCAGCACCTCGCCGAATTCGACGGTTGCGCCTGCTTCGCCTTCCAGCTTCTCGACGCGCAGCACGTCGTCTTTGGTGACACGATATTGTTTACCGCCCGTGGCGATGACTGCGTACATAAATAAGAATGCCCTTGGAACGAAATGGTGGAGGGTGCCGCCCCTCGACCGAAGAAAGGTCGCGCATTCTACTGTCGGACCCGACTTCGGTCAAACGCGCATTTTCTTCAGGCCCCACGGGGACTTAGAGGGCTATGGAACGTTCCAATCCATTCTCGGCGACGCCCGCGTCGGCTAGGATGCGGGGCTGCCACCGAGGATCCATTTTCCGATGACCCTGGAAGAGATACGCGCGCTCGTCAAAGAGGATCTTGCGTCGGTCAACGACGTGATCCGCGCGCGCCTGAAAAGTGCGGTTCCGCTCGTGGACCAGATTGCGGAACACATCATTTCAGGCGGTGGCAAGCGCCTTAGGCCCATGCTGGTCGTACTCGCCGGGCGAGCCTGCGGCCACAAAGGCAGTGCTCACATAGAGGCGGCGGCCTTCATTGAGTTCATCCATACAGCCACCCTCCTCCACGACGACGTCGTTGATGGCTCCTCCATGCGCCGCGGCCGCGACACGGCAAACGAAGTGTTTGGCAACCAGGCCAGTGTTCTCGTCGGGGATTTCGTGTATTCCCGCGCATTTCAGATGATGGCCGCCCTGATGTCACAACCCGTGATGGAAATCATGGCCGAGGCCACGAACGTCATCGCCGAGGGCGAAGTGCTGCAGCTCATGAACGCGCACGACGCAGACACCACTGAACAACGCTATCTCGAGGTCATTTACCGCAAGACAGCGAAGCTGTTCGAGGCGGGCGCGGAAGTCGCAGCGGTGTTGTCCGAAAGCCCGCTGGCCATTCGCAAGGCGCTCGCGGATTACGGCAGACATCTCGGCACGGCGTACCAACTCGTGGACGACGTGCTCGACTACCGCTCGAACCCGACCGAGCGCGGCAAGAATCTCGGCGACGACCTCGCCGAGGGCAAGCCAACCCTGCCGCTGATTCATGCTCTGAAGCATGGCAACGAGCCGCAGCGGGCCGCCATCCGGCTGGCGATCGAGAAAGGCGGATTGGCCCAGCTCGAGCCCATCGTGGCGGCCATCGAGGCTACCGGCGGACTGGAATACACGGCGCAGCTGGCCCGCAGCGAGGCGGAACGGGCGCTCACGGCGCTGGATACGCTGCCGGGATCTCCCTACAAGGATGGGCTCATGGCGTTGGCGCGGTTTTCGGTGGAGCACACCACCTGACGGGCGTGCGCTCCCCCGAGCGCTCCTAAAATTCCAACAGGGTCCCGTACCAGGGTTGGCTGGCTGCGCGGCTTGTTGAGTTGCGGTAAGCCCGCGAGCAGCATGCCATACAACATCTGGGCACCGGGATCACCCGCTTGCGCCTTCGTCAAAGTCTCGTGCACGAACCTTTCCAACCTCGGGTAATCCTCCTTGGTCTGACCGGACACCACGAAACGAAAGAACATCGTGCATTGCGCGGGTTTACTTCCAGGAGACCCCGGCGTGAATTCGGTGTGCAACAGGCTGTCCCGCGCCGCAGAGTCGAACATGTTCTTGGGCATCGCGAAGATGACGCGCGGATTGCGGCTGCGGCCGTCCGGCCACACCGAGTATTCGACATAAACCTGGCCCTGTATCCCCTCCATCAGGGCATCCGCCGGATAGGGGGGCGTGTGAACGTGCTGCGGGTGGCAGCGCGCATGCTCCCCGCTGTCCACACTCTCGTCGGTCACGATTTTTGGCAGAAGACGCTGATCGAGCACCGCGTGCCCGTACTGCGCCTCGATGTCCGCGGCGATCTGCTCCGATCCCGGAGCGAGCGACAGCGACGGGCGCAGAGTCCGCCAGCACTTTGGCCTTCTCCAAGCCGTTCTCGGCGGCCAGAGTGGCCCAGGCATAGGCGTAAATGTCGCTCGGCCGGGTGCCCTCCCCCCGGGCCATGCGACCTCCTCCTTGCCTCGGGGGAGCATACTTGAGCTTCGCGACGGCTTTCACCTCGCGGAAGCGGGCAAGGCCACTTACCGAAAGCCATTGAAGCCGCAGGTCCGCTTCAGTACACTTCGCGCCCCCGTTCTTGCCGCCCGCCAGCACTGAAAGGACGCGGGCTTGCCATTCTCGGGGTGTAGCTCAGCCTGGTAGAGCACTACGTTCGGGACGTAGGTGTCGCAGGTTCAAATCCTGTCACCCCGACCATTCAATCACTGAAGGGCTGAGCGCTCGGCAGCGCTCCGCTTCGGGTGGGCCTGCGACTCTCGCGCCAACCCTCTCAAAATTTTCTCGAACCGCCCAACGTGAGGATGATGGGGCGCGTTATTGTTTGCTGTGAGGTTCGCTGTTCCAGATTCTCCGCCAACAACACCGTTTGCTCGTGATTACCTGAGACCTTTTCGAGGTTCGTCCAGTGTTGAGTCACATCCGGAACTGAGTGGACGCGGGCGCGCGAGGCTTTTACGCTTCGGCAATGCGGGCACCCACTCACATGCGTTTTCCTCTGGGATTCTCGGCACTTTTCCACCAGTCATCCCATTCTGGTTTCGAGCCTTCGAGTTTTGAACCTGTTTTTGCATTGATGCTGGGCATGTGCATCCTGAACTGGTTTTTGTGTCGACCTACTCTATCTATCGGCGCTCCTTGAATGGCTAGGAGTGCCGCTTGGGAAAGATCCTTCGTTCGAGCTCAGACATCGCGCTGCGCGCCCTTCTCACCGAGGCGCGAGAAGCGGAAGGGCTGACTCAAGAGCAACTCGCCCGCAGATTGAGCAAGCCACAGAGCTACGTATGGAAGCTCGAGAACGGCGAGCGCGTCCTCGCGTACGCCGAGGCGCCCGCCTACGCGCGAGCTCTGGGAATGAAGTTCAGCGAGTTCTCGTTACGGTACGCCGCGCTGTTGCGCATGCAGACGCTGCCGATTCCAAAGCGGCGCAAAACCAAATCGAACGACGATCTTTGAGTAGTGCTTAGGAGTACTCGTCAGTGGCTAACCAGCGGAGCATAGAAACAGCCGCAGCTATCAATGACGCCGCCGCAGTCTGGCTTTTACGGTTGGAAGCGTCGGCCTCTTCAGAGTTGCGGAAGGACTTCCAGAGATGGCTCGACGAAGAACCGCGACACAGAGCTGCGTTTATCAGACTGAGGCTCGCTTGGCATACGAGCGAAAAATTCAGGCTCTTCCGGCCAGCCGACGGGAGCGTGGATGAAGATCTCATAACGAAGCTGTGATCCCATAGTGGAGCTACGCTTCCGGGCTGCCCAACTGCCTCATGCGTCACGCAGCCTTCAGATCCCGGAACATGACGACCGCGACAGCGGCAGCCAGCAAGACGAGGGCCGCGCCCGCCAAAAACGTGATACCCACCGCGCTCGTATAGGCGGCTTGCACCGCGGACCGCAAGGCGGCCGCGCCCTCGACATTTCGCGGGAGGCTCGACGCCGCGCCGATGCCGCGCAACGCCGTCTCGATGGTCGAGGCGGGCGTACCCGTTGGCAGGGTCCCACTGATCCCAGAGCGGTAGAGGAAGGTCGCAAGGCTGCCGAGCAAGGCGATGCCCAGGGCGCCACCGAACTCAACCGCCGTCTCACTCAGTGCGGAGGCAGAGCCGGACTGCTCCTGGGGCGCCGCGCTGACGACGAGGTTGGAGTTGATCACAGTGACCGGAGCCATGCCGACCGCGAACAGCGTGTTCCCCAGGACTACGAGCGACAAGGCGTGCAGGTCCGCGGCCCAGGCCATCACGGCGAGGCCGCCGGCCCCGAGCGTCAGGCCGAGGCCAAGGGCGTAGGCCGGTCGCATCAGCCTGAGCGCCGGCGACGTCAACAGCGATCCCACGACGAATCCAACTCCGGCCGGCGTGCTCCAGATTCCCGCCTGCAACACGGTCAGCCCCAGCACCAGTTGCAGATATTGCGCTACGAGAACCAGGATGCCGAAGCCGATGAAGAAGTCGACGATGTGAATGGCGAGCGCTGCCGTCAACATGGGATGCCCGAACAGGCGCAGGTCGAGCAGCGGGTCCGCCAGGCTCCTTTGCCGCCTTACAAACAGCACGCCAAACACCAACCCCAGGATGATCGCTGAGGCTGCCCGCGAAATGTCGCCGCCTTCAGCGGCGAGCTTGATGCCATAGATGACTGGCAGCACGGCGGCCAGAGACAAGGCAGCGCTCAGGACATCGAGCCTACCTGCGTTCGGGTTCTTGTGCTCCGGGAGCAGTACCGGCCCGACGATGAGCAACAACACCATGACCGGGATCGGCGCGAGGAACACCGCCCCCCACCAGAAGTGCGCGAGGATCAGGCCGCCAACGGCGGGCCCGATGGCGCCTCCCAGCGAAAAGCTCGCGACCCAGACACTCACGGCGAACGTCCTCTCGCGGTCATCGCGGAACATGTTGCTGATCAGCGATAGCGTCGAGGGCGCCAGCGTCGCACCGGCGATCCCTAGCAGAGCGCGAGCCGCGATGAGCGTCTCGGCACTCCGCGCAAAGGCGGCGACCAGCGACAGGAGCCCAAAGGAGGCTGACCCGATCAGCAGTAGTTTCCGCCGACCGATCCGATCGCCGAGAGTGCCCATGACGAGCAGCGATCCCGCGGCCAGAAAGCCGTACACGTCCACGATCCACAATAACTGCGCGGCCGTAGGCTTCAGGTCGGCGCTGAGAGACGGCACGGCCAGATTCAGGATCGTGAGGTCCATCGCGTACAGGATGCAGGGCAGTGCGATGGTGGCGAGCCCGATCCACTCGCGACGGGTCGCCTTGCCTGTGCTCAGGCCGGTGGGGAAGTCGGACGTATTCATTGCCATGTCCGTAAGGTCGTAACCATGATTACGAGACCGCGAAACATAGCGTAACAAGTGTCATGATGACATTCCTCTTTTAGATGCGAGACGGGATGGAGGCTATGGGTCTGTCGCTTCAAACGCGCCAGACCGGAACCTGCCAGAGCCGAAGCAATTCAGCCTCTAGAATGTTGGGATACTCTTCGGGCCAAAACAGCTTGCCCTGGGCAACCCGGCGGACGCCGCGCGACTGTGGGAACAGGCGGTCGAGATAGTGCGCCATCCGGGAATCAAAAATCCCATCTGCCATTCCCCAAACAATCCGCGTGGGCACATGTAGTCGGGCCAGGTGCGTGGCAAGGCCGGCGAGCACGTTTGACGCGAGCCCTGCGGCGTAGGCATTGAGAAGAGCTTTCCGCTCGGGAGTCGCGACGAGCGGCTGGAGGTAGATGCGGACATTCTCATTGGTGAGAAATTCGGGATGCTGATAACACAAGCCTCCGAATCCGCTCGGCGCACGCGCCGAGGCCGGGTCGTTAGCCCAGCGCACGAACACCTCGTCGGCCAGTCGTCCCTCCGTGGCGAGTTGAAGGACCGGCCGGAGCGGCGCGGGAGGGCAATCGGGCTCACTGTCGCCGTTGGTGAGCAGTAAAGTTCTCACACGGCCCGGATTGTCGACCGCGAACAACTGGGCGATAGCGTTTCCACTGTCGTTGGCTACGAGGTCCACTTCCTGCACGTCCAGATAGTCCAGGAGCGCAGCGAGCATTCGTGCTTGGTCGACGGGCGTCATGGCTTGCCCGGGCGCCACCCCAGTCTCGCCGAGTCCCAACAAGTCAGGGGCGAGGCAGCGGCGGAAGGGAGAAAGCCGCTCGACCGTATGTCGCCACTGGAAGCTGCTGAGTGGGAAGCCGTGGATAAAGAGAGCGGCCGGGCCGGCGCCTCGATCGACAAATGCGACGCGGCCGCAGGGGAGTGCGGCAACACGCCGCGCGCGACCGCCAGAAGTAGCGCTGGCCATGGTGGAAAGCGCCAGGCTGCTGATGATGTGTCTGCGGTTCATTGGGTGCTCCTTGGGAGCCGCACAATCAGCGTCAGGCGTCCCCGGATCAATGACGCGATACGTCATGGTTCAGACCACGCGGCCGGCTATGATCCGGCCATGCCCGCGCCGATCGCCGCTTCAAAGGTCTCCGCTTCTCCGCTCGGGGCGCGGCTTCGCTACTGGCGAGTGCAACGACGACTGAGCCAACTGGAGCTCGCCCTGCTAAGCGGTGTCTCAGCCCGACACCTCAGCTGCGCGGAAACCGGCCGGGCCCGTCCAAGCCGCGAGGTGGTTCACGCGCTCGCCGCCGCACTTGATTTACCTTTGCGCGAGCGTAACGCCTTACTAATGGCGGCGGGCTTCGCCCCAGCCTTTCAGGAAACCGCACTGGGCTCCTACGAGTTTGCGCCAATGCGCCAGGCAATCGATCTAACACTGAACGGACACGACCCTTTCCCCGCCTTCGCCTTCGACGGCAGTTGGAACGTACTGCAGGTCAACCGCGCCATGGTGCGGGTATTCGGTCAGGTCCGGCCCGGCGGCCCGAAGCATGCCAATGTCGTGCGCCAGGTGCTCGATCGTGATGATATGCGACCCTACATCGAAAATTGGGCCGAGGTCGCGTGGAATCTGCTTGCACACGTGGAGCAAGCCGCGCTTTCGAGACCTTCGGACGCTGCGCTGCAATCGCTATTGGCTGCCGCGCGCACGACCGATGGTCTACCGCCCCGGCCCACCCAGCACGCGGCGCCTCCGTGTTCGCCGGTGATGGTTGCGGTCTTCCGGGCCGGTGATCGGAGACTCCGGTTCTTCTCCACGCTGACTCGGTTCATGGCGGCTGCCGACGTGGGCCTCGAGGAAGTCGGCGTCGAGTGCCTGCACCCAGTTGATGACGAGACCCGCTGCTTCTGTCGAGAGCTGTGGGACGCGCCAGGGGAGTGAGCCAAGTCGCATCAGATATAGGAACCATCAACTCGCGCCCTACCCACCCGCGATCGCCTCCAACGCAAGATTCCGGCTCCTGGGACCAAAGGCAGCGATTGTGACAATCACCACACCCATGCTCGAAGCGATAAAGACGCACACCCCTGGCGTACCTGCTCTCGCCAGCACGAACGCGATCATGAAACTCGTGAATATCGTCGAGAGACGGCTGAACGAGTAGACAAAGCCCACCGCGCGTGCCCGGATGTATGTCGGAAACAACTCTGTTTGATAGGCGTGGTACGCATAAGAGAGCAGGTTGTTACTCAAGGTCACCAGCGCGCCAAAGACGATCAGCAACACAGGGTCTCGCTGTTGCGCGAACAGAAGACCAAACGTTGCGGTGCCGGCGGCTGCGGCCACGATCTGCCATTTGCGCTCGAACCGGTCAGCGATCAGCGTGAACAGGAAGGGGCCCAGCGGGTAGATCATCGCGATGATGAAGGCGTATTTCAGGCTGTTGGTGATCCCGATGCCCTGCGAGCTGATGAGCTTTGGCACCCAGTTGCCGAAGCCGTAGAAACCGATTGCCTGGAACAGGTGGAAGACAATCAGCATGAGAGTTCGGCGACGGTAGGCGGGTTGGAACAGCTCGCGGTAGCTCGGCCGGCGAGCCGGTCCGGCCGGAGCTACCGTACTCACCGGGGACGGCAGCTCACGGCCCAGGTCCCGCGCGACGCGCTCCTCTATTGCCGAGGTCACGCGCAGAGCCTCCTCGGACCGGCCTTGCCCTGCCAGCCAGCGGGGCGATTCGGGAAGGTGACGCCTCATCCACCAGACGAGGACTGCGCTGAGCGCGGGGAACAATGCAACCCAGCGCCAGCCTTCGAGGCCGAGCGGACTGTAGGGCAGCAATAGCCAGGACAGGAGAGCCACCACCGGGACCGCACAAAACATCACTCCCTGACTGAAGGCAAACGCCCTCCCCCGCACGCTCTTGGGCACCAATTCTCCGAGGTAGGTGTCAATGGTTACCATCTCGCAGCCGATACCAATACCGGCGAGAAAGCGCCAGATGAAGATGCCCGTCGCGCTCACTTGAAAGGCCATCACGAGTGTGGCGATGGCGTAAACGAGCAGCGCAAACGTAAAGATGGCACGACGCCCGAATCTGTCCGCGGCGGCTCCCAGGAACAGTGTGCCCAACCACAGACCCGCGAAGGTCGACGAGGCGAAGGCCGCCTGGTCGGACAATCCGAAGAATGCTCCATGACCCTCCTGAAACGCGCCACTGCGGAACAGGCCCGGGCTGACGTATCCGGTCATCAGCAGGTCGTAGATCTCGAAAAACGCTCCCAGCGAGAGCAGCAGAACCAACTTCCACAGGTAGCGGGACGGCGGCAGTCGATCGAGCCGCGCAGCGATGTCAGCCCCGACGGACGTCGCCGACGTCAGCATGGAATCCCCCCTTCCAGTCCAATTCGTCAAGGAAGCCATATCCGGTCTCATTCGACAAGTCTGGAGTTTCGAGGGCACTCATCGTCGGTGACGATGGCAGCCCCGCGCTGACATCGCGGGCGAAGACCGTGGCCATCGCAAAGAAGCTCTTCAGCCAGCGCCGGTCGCGTGCCAGGATGCCACCATCGAGGGGTATGAGATCTGCGGTTGGCTACAAATGCAATAGAGCTCGTTGAGGTCGGTCCGCGCGATGGACTGCAGAATGAAGCCGTCCCGGTCACGACACGCGACAAGATTGCTCTCATCGAGCGGCTCATCGGAGCTGGGTTGCGCAGGATCGAGGCAGTCAGCTTCGTGCACCCAAAGAGAGTGCCGCAGATGGCGGACGCTGAAGCGGTCATGGAGGGGTTGCCTGAGCGCGAGGATGTCACCTACATCGGGCTCGTCCTCAATGAAAAAGGCGCAGAGCGCGCGGTGCGGACTCGGGTCAGTGAGCTGGGAATCGTCGTTGCCGCCAGCGATACCTTCGGGCGACGCAATCAGAACCAGACGACCGCAGAAGCTGTTGCCACGGCGCTGAATGTAATGCGTTATGCGCGAGCACACGGACGCACTTCGCAGGCCTGCATTTCGGTTGCGTTGGGTTGTCCGTTCGAGGGACGTATTCCGTTTGCTTCGGTGGTGGAGATTGCAGAAAGGCTCGTCGTTGGCGAACCCCGCGAGATCGCATTGGCCGACACGATTGGTGTCGCCGTCCCCGATGAGGTCGGTGAGCTGATCGGGCGTGTCCAGAGCGCGATCCGACCGATTCCCATTCGGGCGCATTTCCACGATACACGCAACACCGCGATCGCTAACGTGTGGGCAGCCATCCGTGCCGGCGCAACGGCAATCGACGCCTCTGTCGGCGGGATCGGCGGATGTCCGTACGCACCGCGGGCGACCGGCAATGTTGCGACCGAGGATGTCCTGTATCTGTTGAATCACTCGGGCGTGGCGACCGGTGTCGATATCGAGAGCGTAATGCGAACCGCGCAGTGGTGCGGCGAGCTGTTGGGTCGTCAATTGCCGGGTCGGGTGAGTCGGGCGGGTGACTTCCCGCGCGCGATTTCGCCGGGGCTCGAATCGTGACCGGCGAGGTGAGATCGGGGCCCCTGCGCGATTTGCGCGTCATCGAAGCCGGCCAATTAATTGCCGGGCCCTTCTGCGGACAGCTGCTGGGCGACTTTGGCGCGGAGGTGATCAAGATCGAGCCGCCGCGCATAGGCGATCCGCTGCGCGCCTGGCGGCGGATGAATGGCGATGGGCCGTCGCTTTGGTGGCCCATCATTGCACGCAACAAGAAGTCCATCACTTTGGATCTGCGTCAGAGCGCGGGCCAGGAGCTGGCGCGCCGGCTGATTGGTCGTGCGGATGTGCTCATCGAGAATTTCCGACCCGGCACGATGGAGAAGTGGAATCTGGGCTATGACAGGCTCGCCGCCGCCAATCCGGGACTGGTGATGGCTCGAATGTCCGGTTTCGGTCAAACGGGTCCTTACTGTCAGCAACCCGGCTTCGGGTCGATCGGTGAGGCCATGGGCGGACTGCGCTACGTGACAGGGCATCCTGATCGGCCGCCGTCCCGGGTCGGCATCTCCATCGGTGACAGTCTGACGGCTCTGTTTGGCGCGCTGGGCGTGCTGTCGGCGTTGCTTGCCCGTCAGAAGTCCGGGCAGGGGCAGATCGTCGATGCGGCGCTTTACGAGTCCGTCCTGGCGGTCATGGAGTGCCTGGTTACTGAATTTCAACAGACGGGACAGGTGCGCGAGCGCACAGGCGCGACGCTACCCGGCGTGGCGCCATCCAATGTTTATCCGTGTTTGGATGGCGTCTCCGTCGTGATCGGCGCCAACGGCAACGCAGTGTTCGCCCGACTGTGCCAAGCCATGAATCAGCCGCACCTCGCCTCGGAGGGCCGGTTTGCGACTGATGAGGAACGCGGGGCGCGCCAACAGGAGCTCGATGAGATCATCAGCGCGTGGACCGCGCGTCTGCCCAGCGCAACTGTGCTCGGCCTGATGCGCGAATTCGCAGTTCCTGCGGGACTGATCTATCGCGCGCCCGACATGTTGACCGATCCCCAGTTCGCGGAACGCTCCTCCCTCATCGAGGTCCGCGATACGCTACTGGGTACGATCAAGATGCAGGGCGTCTTCCCGCGACTGAGCGCTACGCCGGGCGCGGTACGCTGGTCGGGGCCTGAGCTGGGCCAGCACAACGATGAGATCTATCGCGACACGCTCGGGCTTTCGGAACAGGAGCTGGCGGACTTGCGCCGTCATCACGTGGTCTAACCAGGATTTCCTCGCGCTCGCCCCTTCTGCCATCGCGCTCCGCGATGGTAACATCGCAACGTCAGCCCGGCCGGGTTGTGGGGGGGAAGCAGCAGTATGACCTCAAGATTGGACCTGCAGACTCTGCATCTGTTCACGACGGTGGCCACTGTTCGCAACATCGCTAAGGCGGCCGAACAGGAACACATCGCGGCGTCCGCTGTTAGCAAGCGTATCTCGGAGTTGGAAGACGCGCTCGCCACGACGCTGTTCTACAGATTGCGACGCGGCGTCGAGCTCGCTCCCGCCGGACAGGCGCTACTGCATCACACGACTGCCATCTTCCGCAGCATCGATCGCTTGAAGAGCGACATGGCAGAGTACGCGCAAGGCGTGCGCGGACATGTGCGGATGATGGCCAACCTGACATCCATCATGCAGTTTCTCACCAAGGACCTCAGTACTTTTGCTATCGCCCATCCGGAGATCAAGATCGATCTCACCGAGTCGTCTACTCCCGCCATCGTCAAGGCCGTCTCTGACGGACTGGTCGATTTCGGGATCATTGCCGACGTGCGGGTCAAAGCACCCGGGGACATCGCTCCGGGACTGGCTCTCGAGAACTACAGGCACGACAAGATGGCGGTGGTTGTACCGGCCGGCCATCCGCTGAGTAAAAAGAAGTCGGTTGGGTTTCGCGAGGCCGCCGAATACGACTTTGTTGGACTGCACGCCCATGGCGGATGGGAGACGCTGATGATGAATGCGGCGCAGGCGGCGGGCTGCTCGCTGCGAATCCGCATTCGGGTGCCCAGTTATGATGCAATGTTGCGCCTGGTGGAGGCGGGTCTGGGCATCACGATTGTGCCCCCGGGGGCTTGTGCCTCGCATGATCGCGATCAGATCCGCGTCATCCGGCTGGCCGAGGCCTGGGCCGAGCGCACTTTGAAAATCTGCTATCGCGACCTCAAGCTGCTTCCCGTCACCGCACGGATGCTCATAGAGCACCTGCGCGCGGAAACGGAATCACACGAGACCTCTAGAAGGTTGCCTTGATGCCGGCGAAGTACTGGCGACCCAGAATATCGTAAGTGGCAGGGTCCGTCGTCAAGGGCGCGCCGCTGACCAGGGGCGGGATCTTGTCAGCAAGGTTGGTCACGCCCGCATTGAGTTGCACGTGACTACCGATGCTCCAGCTTGCGTCGAGATCGAAATAGTTATACGCGGGAACCCCCGGAGTCGTTGCCGTCGGCGATACGATCCGGTCCTGGTGCACCATGCCTCCGATGAACCGCCAGTGCAGCCCCGCACCGATGGGACCGCGCCGCCATCCCAGTGATGTATTGGCCTTCCAGTGTGGATGGGCTATGTCGTTGCTGACCGCACTGTTGCCGATGCTGCCCGCGAAGTTGAGCGCCGGCGTGCCAGGGAGGCTGGAGACGTCGAACGAGCGGGTGTAGGTCACGAGTGAGTTCAACCTGATCGAGCCTGCCCCATCGGATAGACCGAGCGCCCCGAGCCCGAAACCCCAGTCGGCCTGGAAGTCAATGCCGTCGGTCTTGTAAGTGGCGAGATTCAACAGCAGCTGCCTGCCCAAGATGATGCTGCCGTTCGAGCTGTCACGGGTGATCAACTGACAGTAGACATTGGAATTCGAATAGCCCGGGTTGCTCGTGCCGTCCACGTTGAAGCAGCGCTGCAGGATGTCCGACAAGGCGATCGAGCCGATCGCGTCGGCGATCTTGATCCGGAAGTAGTCGATCGACAGGTTCAGCGTACGGGCGAGCGGGCTGTCGAAAGCCGGCGCCCATACGCCGCCAAAGGAGTAGGTGTCGGCCGTTTCCGGTTTGAGGTTCACGTTGCCGCCGGACTGGCCGGCGATCGAGGACAAGCCATAGGTATAGTTTCCGATCAGGCCGGCCGGCACTCCCTGAGCCTGACACAGCGCAATCACTTTGGAAGCATCGGCGCCGCTGCGGAAGAATCCATTTACGTCGCAAGGATCCCCCGTCACGAGCGGATGTCCGGGCGATGGCGGCGTGCCGGTGGGCAGTTGGGAGGTGATTGTCGGTGCAAACAGCTCCCCGAGACTGGGGGCACGGATGGCGCGCTCGTAGCCTCCGCGCAAGTGCACGGATGAAACCGGCTGCCAATTCATGTCGATCTTGTAGGTGTTGACTCCTCCAAAGCGGTCGTAGTTCGAACGCCGGTAGCCCAGGTCGAATGACAGCGCCTCGACCAACGGCAGTTTGGCGAGCACAGGCACCAGCAGTTCGGAATAGACCTCGCGCACGATCGTCGAGCCCGCCGTCGGCGTGATGAGATCGAAAGCGTAGCTGTCCGAGAGCGCGAGGTTGTCGTCCGGGCGATAGTCGAAGGTATCCTCCCTGTAGTCTGCGCCCAACGCGAAGCGCAGGTCGCCGGCCGGCAGGCTGAGGAGCTTGCCCTGGATGGTGCCGACGAAGTTCTTTTCATCCATGCTGTTGACGTTGTGATTCTGGCGGCCCGCGAACTCCAGACAGGCCGGCGGAATGCCGTTGACTCCGAACGGGTTGTATTCGGTCGCCGGCGTCGCCCCCGGCTGCTGCCAGCCGACACAGCTGCCTTTTCCCCTGTTGCTCGTGTAGTTGACCGTGCCATTCAACATCGCGGCGTACGCGGACTGGCTCGCATCGTCGTTTTGAACGTTGTTCAGGGTATTCTTGCCATAAGATGCGTACACATCCCAGCTCAAGTCACTGACTCCGAGCTCGCCCTTGAGTCCCGCGGTCGCCTGGTACACCGAGTACTCGAACGATTCGACGCGGTTGCCCAGCTCCACCAGTTGTTTGAAGTAGGTGAACGGCGCGGTGGGGTTGGGTCGGGAATTGAGGATCGTGAGCAGATCGGCGGGAATCAGGGGATTGGCCATGCCGTTGAGCACCACGGGAATCGTCATTGCACGCGCACTCAGCGCGAACCCCGGCGCGGTCTCGTCCCGCGCCGTCGAGTTCATGAACTGCAACTGGGCGTAGGCGGAGATGTTGTCGGTCAGTTCGTAACTGCCGCGGCCGAACAGGTTGTACTTTTTCAGCGGGACCTGGAGATCGAAGTACTGGCCGTTGACGACGCTCACCTGTGTTCCATTGTTCGTGAGTGCCACGGCCGGCGCACCCACGCCGCGGTAGTTCTGCACCGGACCGAACTGGTCCGTGAAGATCGTGCCCCCGGTGTTGACACCAATCGCGCCCGGATAAGCGCCGCTACCAGGGAGCTGAGTCGTCCCGGGATAGCCTGGCAGCACACTATTCACCGCCGCGATGGTCGGCGAGTTCGCGCTCGGCGCCAGAATACCCTCTTGCGGGATATTAACGCTGCGGATGTTGGCGAAAAACGGCCGGTCGCGCCCGTGCACGACGCTGCGATCCGAATAGTCGAGGGCTAGGAGCACGTTACCGCGATGCTCGGCGACATCGGTACCGATAATGATGCTGGCGAGATCGTTGCTTCCGTCCCCGTGGGTAGTGCCCCCGCGCTGGTAGCTGAACTCGGCACCGTTGAATTTCTGACGCAGCTTGAAGTTGATGACTCCCGCAACCGCATCCGAGCCATAGACCGCCGAGGCGCCGCCGGTGATCACCTCCACATTCTCGATCATGGACATCGGAATGGTGTTGAGGTCAACGGACCCGTCCGGGTTTGACGGCTGCAAGCGCCGCCCGTCGAGCAGGACCAGGGCTCGGTTTGAGCCGAGGCCGCGCAGATCGCCATACGCCTGGCCACCCCCGAATCCGGTGGCGCCCTGGACGTCGCCGGTCTCCGTCTGACCTTGGGCGGCGGCAAACTGCGGCAACTCTCCGAGGGCTCGATCCAGTGTCGGCTGTCCGGCAGCGGTCAGCGATGAGTGATCGATTGTCGCGATCGGAGTGTCGGCAACGGTATTGCGTCGTGAGATCAAGGACCCGGTGATGACCACCTCTGCCAGAGGACTCTCTGGGCTCGGCGCCGCCGTAGCGGTGGAAGCCGCAGGCTCGGACTCACTCGTCTGGGCCAGTGCGGCAATCGGCGCAACTGCGCAGACGATGAGACCAACGACGACCCACGGCTTGAGCCCAGCGGCTGCACTCCGCGGTTCGCACGCGCCGATATGGATGTTTTTGACGATGTTATTCGAGACCATGTCCCCCTCCCCCTCAAGTGACCGCTCGTGGGCTTAATCACTCCCGGTACTACCCGATATGGTCCATCGGGCTCGTACCGATTTGCATGTTATGGAGGGGTCCATCACTTGACGAGTGGTGATTTGCGAGCCTTGCCGTCGTGGCCTGCGACGGCAACATCCAGTGGCCGGTAACGAGGCTTTCATTTGGCCGGTACCTTGCCTATGTGTCCCAGACTCGCTGCAGTGACGTAGGTGTCGCGTCGAAGTGGCAGGAGTGATTACGCGGCGCTATTGCTTGCGATACTATTCCGGGCATGGTGTTAGACGAAACTATCCTGTGATTTTTCGGTATACCCGTTGGCTCGTCACCCTCCTTTGCATGACGCCCGCGTTTGCGTCAGCTGTCGAGTGTTCGGAAATTCAATTTCAAGGCACGCGCTCCACTATTTGCCGGGTAGACCTGCGTACGGACCACCTGCAATTGTTTCTCAACGACGAGTCCGGCAAGCCGTTCACCTCATTTCGGCGAGTTGCCCAGTCGCTGGCAGCACACGACCAACAATTGGCCTTCGCCATGAACGCCGGCATGTATCGTGAGGATTATTCAGCCGTTGGCCTCCTCGTCATGGATGGCCACCAGGTTCACCGTCTCAACCTCGCCTCCGGCTTCGGAAATTTCTATCTGAAACCCAATGGCGTCTTCGTTCTCTCGGCGTCCGGTGCCCGCATCATCGAAAGCTCCGAGTACCGTTCGTTGCCGGAGCCCGCGATTTTGGCGACACAGTCCGGGCCGCTGCTGCTGCACGCCGGTCAGATCAATCCCAACCTCAGTCCCCAGGGCACCTCGAAGCTGATTCGCAACGGAGTGGGCGTCGTCAGTGCGCATGAAGTCGTGTTTGCGATCAGCGAAGACCCGATCAACTTTTACGACTTCACCCTTCTATTCCGCGATCGGCTCAAGTGTGGTGATGCGCTCTATTTGGACGGGAACGTGTCCAGCCTGTATTCCAGAGGTCTAGGGCGCGACGACGAACGAGTACCCCTCGGCCCTATCGTGGGCATAACGATGTCCTTACCGAAGTAATTCATTCCGGGCCAGTACGATCCAAACGGCGGCAGGCATGCGTATGCCGTTCGGGGTCGAAAACTGTGACAGCGAGTCTCGCACTGCGCCGCGGACACGATCCGCGTACTCAGGATGCTCACGAACCGCAGCGCCTAGCGGACCCACTTTCAATCCCAGGGCAACGGTTTGCTCTAAATCGGCACCGCCGATCCGAGTATCGAACGGGTTTATCGCCAGTGACCCGAATCCGGCTTCGCTCAGAATATTGCGTATGCGATTGGCGTCGGCAAACGCGAACGGTCCTGGCAACGTCGGATCCGACGGCGCAATGGGTGGAATGAACGGCAGCGCTGCGTCCATCGGAGCTTTCATCCATGGATTCTCGTTGAGCGCCCGCCAGCACACGAAGCCAAGTCGGCCTCCTGGCTTTAACGACGCACGGATATTGGCAAAGGCAGTCACGGGCTCGCTGAAGAACATCACCCCGAAACGCGAGAAAGCCGCGTCGAATACCCCCTGCCCAAGGTCTTCGCTTTGGGCGTCGAGTTGCCGAAAATCCGGCCGTCTGACCGCGATGGGAAGCGAGCGTTGACGCGCAATCGCAAGCATTGGTATCGAGATGTCGACGCCAACGACGCCGCCGCTGGGTCCCACCCGGGCAGCCAGATCCAGCGACGTCTGACCACAGCCACAGCCGATATCTACGATGTGTTCACCCGTCACCGGCGCAAGGAGGCGCAGTGCCTCGAGACCCAGCGGCTCAATCTGGGCGTCGAGCTCTGTCTGTAACTGCGCCCAGGTTTGGCCGGCCGTTGCATTCCAATAGTCGATCTGCGCGGAGTTCAACGAAGGTCCCGACGAGTGCGGCATGATATTTCCCGGATCAGGGCAGTGGCGACATAACGAGCGGAGTATATCGGCCTCTCAAGCGTTGAACGTCCGAATTCGTGGTCACCGAGCGCCGAGCGGAACAGCAGGCGCGCTTTCGCCGACTCGACCGGATTCCCATCAAGCCCGAGCGTGATCTGGCGCCGTCGCAGCTGATCCCCTCCCCTGTGTCCAGGCTGGCGGCGAGCAACGGGAGCATTCTCGTGGAGCGACCTCGGCATATTGAACTGGAAATAACGAGAATAACCCGTCACACCGCCCGTGTCGGCTCGATCAGCACGAAAAACAACTCGGCGTCCTCGAGCGCCGTAGTCGCGTGCGGGTCGCCAGGCGATCCGACGATGCAATCGCCGGGACCTGCTTCGAATCGCACCGCCTCTGTCTCTATCAACACCCGCCCCGTCAGAACGAACGCGACTTCGTGTCGGGAGTTGGTATGGAGTCCGGTCGTCGGACTGCGGACGTCGCGGCCGAATCGCACGACGCCGCATTCGATCCGCCTCGTTGGATTCGCGTCGATGGACGCCAGTATTTCCAGCGCATACGGCCCCGTGAGCGGCGTTGATTTGCGCAGATACGTGCTCATCGCCAGGCATGCCCCCTGCGCGTTAACGGTGCGCGACGGTGGCGGCGGTGGGCGATAGCGGTGCGATCGGAATGGGGCACGGAGTCACCTTGGTGCGGATTTGCGTGGCAATCCGCGGCGGCCGGGGCGCGCAGCGGATTTTCTTGACGCTGTCAAAGAATTCATGATATCAACATTTTCAGTATCTGAACAAATTCACAAAAAAGGGGTCCGCATCATGGTTCGACTCTCCTTAGCGCGGTCGTCTGGCGCGCGGTCCGGTGTCGCAGCCGCCGTGGCCACCGCAATCGCCCTGGCGTCTGCTGCTGCCGCGGCGGCAGAGGTGGATGCGGACGCCGCCACTTTGGAGGAAGTTGTGGTAACTGCCCGGATGCGCGAGGAAAAGGTCATCGAGGTGCCGATCAGCGAGACGGTGCTGTCGTCGGCCCAGATTGCCGATGCGCGGATGAACAACGTCGCGGATTTCGTGGCGCGGTCGCCGAACGTCAGCATCGTCGAAGCGCAGAACGTCGGAACCTCGTTCATGACGATTCGCGGCATCAGCCAGGTGCGCAACGGCGAGCCTCCTGTCGCGACCGTCGTCGACGGGGTCGAAATCGTCAACGCCGCGCAATTCACGCAGGAGCTGCTCGACATTCAGCAGATCGAGGTGCTGCGGGGTCCCCAGGGAGCGATCTACGGCCGCAATGCCTCGGGCGGCGCCATCGTGATCACCACTAAACAGCCGACCAACGACTTTTCGGGGAAGGTGACGGTGGGCGGTGGTAACGGTGATGACAAAACGGCGGACGCCAGCCTGAGCGGCCCCATCATCGACGACAAGCTGTTGTTCAGGGTGAGCGCCCGTTATGTGGACCGCTCGGGATACATTGAAAATATCACCGTCGGTCAGCCGGTCGATCCCTACCGTGACCAGTCATACCGCACGCTCCTGAAGTGGCTCATCGATGATGGCACCACGCTCGATCTACGCGTCAACGTGGACCGTGTGCGCGATGGCGCCAACAACTACGTATACCAGCCCGCTATCTTCGGGCCCGACGGCAAGTCGCTCGCGATCGGGCCGTTTCCGTTCGACTTTTCCGCCGCCGGGTTGAACGCGAACCGCACCGACATTCCCTACACACAGCGCTTTCTCGGCTATAACAGCCGCGATATCGAGGAGGTGTCGGCGAAGTTCGATCACAAGTTCGCTTTCGGCACCCTGACCTACATTCCCTCGTTCAACAAGATCGAGGAGTTCCTCAGCACCAAGCAGTATCCCTATACCGCCGGTCTTTCGCAGGTCACTCTGATCGGGCCGGTGGATGGCACCTCGACCCAGTACACGCTGGTGAACGCCTGGAGCCAGGAGCTGCGCCTCGCATCGCCCTCCGATCAGAAGCTGCAGTGGCTGGTGGGCGGGTACTACCTCCACACCAACCGCTTCATCTCGACGTCCACCGGTCAGGACCTGGGGAATCCCCTGATTCCCCTCGAGAAGTCGCCTGCCTTCAACAGCGTGACGAATCCGACACTGAGCTGGGATGCGGACGACAACACAAACAAGGCGTTTGCCGTATTCGGCAATTCGAGCTACGACATCACCGACAAGCTGGAAGCGGCCTTCGCTCTTCGGTATGACCAGGACAAACGGCAGCAGCGGGTATCGACCCAGCAGACCGGTGGCGAGCCCGGTGCCATCAATGAGGTGACGTTCTCGAAGACGCAGCCCAAGGTCAGCCTGCGATACAACGTGGATGATTCAATGTCCGTGTACGGGTCCTGGGGCATTGGCTTCCGCAGCGGCCAGTTCAACCAGAATGGCACTGGCGCGGCGGCGGCGCAGATCGGCCTGCCGGGCGTGAGCGATGTACTCGGGGCCGAGGAAACGCGAACCGTTGAAGTCGGTATGAAGAGCGAATGGCTGGATCGCCGTCTGCACGTCGACGCTTCCGTCTTCCAGACACATCAGACGAATGCGCCCTACTTCGTGTTCGTTGGTGCGATCACCGCGCAGATCCTGGTCGCCATCGACAAAGTCGACCTGTATGGAGGTGAAGTCTCCGTCACCGGAAACCTGGCACCGGGCCTGGATGCCTACGTCGGCTACGGCTATACGCACAGTGAGATCAAGCGGTACTCCCTCGATCCGGCGGATGTCGGCAATCGGGCTCCCTATGTGCCGAACGAGACAGTCGATGCGGGCTTGCAGTACAAAGTCGCGGTCAGCACGGCTTTGCGACTGGTGGCGCGTGGAGACTACCAGCGGCTGGGTGACCAGTACTGGGACCCGGAGGATTCCACGGACCGTAAGCCGGTAGACCTGCTCAGCGCGCGGCTCGGGCTGGAGACCCTGGATGGCCACTGGTCGGTAATGGGAACCATCAACAATCTGACCAACAAGCGCTACAACGCCGAATGGGTCGGCGGCGGCTTTGCCGAGCTGGCCCCGCCGCGCACCTGGGTGGTCGAAGCCAGTTATCGCTTCTGAGGATGTTGAGGGATGATGGCGATCTTCAAGTCGGAAGAGGGGAGCGGATGTGGGTAGGTTGAAATCGAAGGCGTTGACGCAGGGGGTCGGGATCGCAGCCCTGCTACGCGATCGGCGTAGGAAGCTCGGAATGACGTTGCAGGTGGTAGCCAAGCTATCCGGTCTATCACCCTCGTTTCTGTCGCAGGCGGAGCGGGGCAAGGCCATTCCGTCGATTGTGTCGCTTCAGCATCTGGCGAAGGCGTTCGATGTGGACATGTCGTACTTTTTCGAGGCGCCCAAGGGGACCCAGATCCTGCGCCGTGGCGCCGAGCCTGAATACATCAACGTCGGCTTGCCGGTGACGTACATCCGACTGAGCTCCGGTCTGCCGGATGAGCGCATGGATGCCCTGATCCTGGTGATTCCGCCAAAACTGGTTTTTCCGCGCGATCGCCGCGAAGGCGAGGCGCTTTACTACGTGCTCGACGGACGGCTCCATCTGGAGCTGGGTGACGAGCCGTACGATCTCGGGCCGGGGGACAGTGTGCACTTCAACACGCACATGTCGTATCAAATGAAGGCTCTGGGCAGTAAACCGGCCCGTGTACTGTGGGTCGGTACACCTCCGCTATTCGATGGCGCGCACCGTCGCAAACAAGGACGGAGAATCACGAAATGAAAGTTACCCCGATGAATGTCGATCCCGCCACGGTTTTTCTGGACGTGCAGGTGCCCGCGGCCACGCAGATCCGCATGGGGTCGATCTGCTTTCGAGCCGGAGACCGGGTTCCGGCCAGCGGCAGCTCCCTGCACGAGCAGAGCGAGTACTCCTATGTCGTCACCGGCTCCCTCGAGGTGAATTCCGGCGGCGCGACCCAGGTGGCACGCGCCGGCGATCTCATCAGCATTCCGCCCGGCGAGAGTCATTTTACCCAGGTAGAAAGTGATTCCTCGGTCATCTACCTGTTGATTGGTTGAACACCCGAGGGGCGGAGAACAGTGATGCGAGTAGCCACCGACGTCGGCGGGACCTTTACGGACCTGGTCTATTACACAACCGATAAGGCGACCGGAAGCGCCGTACTACGCTCGGCGAAGGTCGACACCACGCCGCCGAGCTTCGAGCGCGGCGTCATGGCGGCCATTGCCAAAGCCGGCATCGCGCCGGCCGACTTCGCGTTTTTCTCGCACGGGACCACCATCGTCATCAATGCGCTGTTATCCCGCAAAGGTGCGAAGACGGCGCTGATCACGACCCGGGGCTTTCGCGACGTGTTGGAGATCGCACGGGGTAACCGGCCCGACCTATTCAACTTCTACTTCCGCAAGCCACCGCCGTTCGTACCGCGCTCACTGCGTACCGAGATCACGGAACGCGTCGACCATCTGGGTCATGTTTTGAAGGAGCCGGCCCTCGCTGAGCTGCCGGCGCTGGTGAAGCAGCTTTCCGCCGAGGGCGTGGAGTCTGTCGCGGTCTGCTTTCTGCATGCCTATCTCAACCCGGTCAACGAGCAGGCGGTCGTGACACGGTTGCGGGAGCTCTGGCCGACCGTTTCGATCATCCCTTCGCACGAAGTCTCGCGCGAATGGCGTGAGTACGAACGCACGAGCACGACGGTGCTCACGGCCTACGTGCATCCTGTCGCGAAGCGCTATCTGGAGAAACTGCGGAGCGAGCTCGAGCAAAGCGGCTTCCGCGGCGCGCCCTACATCATGCAGTCGAATGGTGGAATCGAGACGCTTGAAGCGGTCGCACGCAACCCTATCACCATGATCGAGTCCGGGCCTGCCAGCGGCGTGCTCGGAGCCATCGCATTAGGCCGTGTCACGGGCGATCACAACGTCATCGCACTCGACATCGGCGGCACCACCGCCAAATGCTCTCTCATCGACAGGGGCAGTGCGAAAGTCACCACCGACTACAAGATCGAGTGGACTCGCACCAATCCGGGCTACCCGATCAAGACACCCGTCATCGATATCGTTGAGATCGGCAATGGCGGTGGAAGTATCGCCTGGTTGGATGAGGGGCAGCGACTGCACGTCGGCCCGCAGAGCGCCGGCGCGGATCCGGGCCCCGCTGCCTATGGCCGCGGCGGCACGAAACCCACGACCACCGATGCCCAACTGGTCGCGGGACGTATCGACCCCAGGAATCTGCTGGGCGGCGAAATCCGTGCGGATATGGAGAATGTGCGGCGGGCGTTCGCGCCACTGGTGAAACAACTCGGCGGGTCGATGGCAGAGGTCGCGCGTGGCGTGATCCGGATCGCGGACGCCAACATGGTCAACGCCCTCAAGTTGATATCGATCAACCGCGGCTACGATCCGCGCGAGTATTCATTGCTTGCGTATGGCGGCGGAGGGGCGATGCATGCCGTGGCGCTCGCGGCGGAGTTGCAAGTGCCGCAGGTCATCATCCCCGTCAACTCCGCGGTGTTTTCGGCTTGGGGCATGTTGTTGACCGACCTGCGACGCGATTACTTGCGCACCCGCGTCACCCCTCTGACGACGTCCTCGCCGGGCGCGATCGCCGAGGTTTATGACGATATGGCCGCTCACGCGCTCGCGCAGTTCAAGGCGGACGGTATCGAAATGGATCGCGTGCACCTGGAGCGTTTCGCCGATATGCGTTATCTGGGACAGGAGCATACGGTCAAGGTCCGCTTCCCGGATGGAGAGTTCACAAAGGAGAGTCTCGCCGAGGCACGGGGGCGTTTTGACGAAGCGCACGAGCGTGGCTATACCTACAAGCTGCCACATGATGTGCAGATCGTGAATTTCCACGTGGTCGGGTATGCCCTGGTCGACAAACCCGAGCTGCCGAAGATCCCGCCATCGCGAAATTCACCATCGGCGGCCATACGTGGCCGGCGTCAGGTCGACTTCGAGGCGCACGGCATGGTCGATACACCCATCTACGATCGCCTCGCGTTGGGCGCCGGCGCCGAGTTCGTCGGTCCTGCGATTCTCGAAGAGCCGGCGGCCACCACCGTGGTCCCGCCTGCGATGAAGGTCCATGTCGATGAATACGGCAATGTGCGTGTCAAGGTTTCCTGAGGAATCACCATGAGTACCATCGACCCCTACACCATCGAGATCATTCGTAACTCTCTCGAGGCCATCGGCGATGAAATGTTCTCCGCCCTGCAGCGGACCTCGATGAGTCCGATCATCTACGAGACGCTCGATTTCTCGGTGGGTGTGACCGATGCGAGCGGAGACCTGATTACCCAGGGGAATGGCACCACCGTCTTCCTGGCGATGATCGACTCACTGGTGCGGGATATCCTTGCGAAGTTCGGCAGCAAGGGTGAAATTCATCCCGGCGATGTGTTCATGAGCAACGACCCGTACGAAGGAGGCGGTACTCATTTGTCGGATTTCGGGTTGGTCGCGCCCGTGTTCCACCAGGACGAGTTGGTCGCGTTCGTGGTCAACAAGGCCCACTGGGTCGATGTGGGCGGCAAGAACCCCGGCAGCTTTTCCACCAATGCCACGGAAATCTTCCAGGAAGGCATACAGATCCCCAGCGTCAAGATCATCTCGCGGGGCGTGGTCTACGAGCCGATCCTGGAAATCATCGCCGCCAACATCCGCTTGCCGAAAGACTCCATGGGTGACTTCTGGGCGGGGGTGGCCGCCAACCGGGTCGGGGAGCGCCGCATCAGCGAGCTCTTCGCGAAATACGGGCGCGAGGCCGTGCTGGAAGCCAAGGAACAGTTGCTCACGTATGGCGAGACCATGATCCAGAAGGACCTGGCCGCCTTACCGAAAGGAACCTTCGCCGCGGAGGATTGGATCGATGACGACGGCATTACCGCGGCGCCCCTGAAGGTGCAGGTGAAAGTGACCATCTCCGATCATGAATTCGTGGCCGACTTCACGGGAAGCGCGCCGCAGGCACAAGGTCCGATCAACAACTCGCGCACCGGACTCGTGTCGGCGGTGCGCATGATCTTCAAGGCTTTGACGAATCCGCACATACCCGCCAACGCGGGCTGTTTCCGGATGGTCAAGGTGGTTTGCCCCGATGGCACGGTGTTTACCGCGAAGCGGCCGGCGCCGGTCTCCACGTACTGGGAAACGCAGATGTACGCGGTGGACCTGATCTGGAAGGCGCTCGCTCCGCACGTACCACAGCGGCTCACGGCCGGCCACCAACTGTCGGTCTGCGCGGTGATCCTCGCCGGCACGCATGCCGATACGAAGGAATTCGCGCTCCTCGTTTGCCCACTCGTGGGCGGCTGGGGCGCCGGCATCAGCAAGGACGGTGAGTCGGGACAGTTCAGCGCGGCGGACGGAGAAACGTACAACATACCTGTTGAGATCACTGAAGCCCGTTACGGCGTGCTCGTTGAGCAGTATGCGTTCCACAACGAAAGCGGTGGCGCGGGCGAATATCGGGGCGGCCGCGGTGTTGTAATGGACTATCGCGTCCGGACCGATGACTTCGTGCTGACCGGCAGTTTCGGCCGCTTCAAATATCCACCGTGGTCGATGAACGGCGGCCAGAATGGCTCGCCCAACAA